>CALWBA010000001.1 GCA_944375815.1 uncultured Lachnospiraceae bacterium
CAAGTTTTTACTCCACATACGATGTGACACAGTATATTCGAATGGGAAAGAATGGAATCGGCGCGAAGCTCGGAGACGGTATGTATAATCTGCCGGGAGGACGCTATGTCTACTATGAGCGCTCTTACGGAAAAATGAAGCTGAATATTCAGCTGAATCTGACGTATGAAGACGGAACAAAAGATTACATCTGTACTGATCCATCGTGGAAAATGTCTCCAAGTCCAATTCAATTCTGCTGCCTTTACGGAGGAGAAGATTACGATGGAAGAATAGAGGCTGCACAGAGAGGATTTTCCCTTCCGGACTTTAAAGAGGATAGTTCATGGGAACCTGCATTGCAGGTGGAACCGCCGATGGGCAGGCGTGTATCTTCCCCGGCAGCACCTATGCGTGTTATGCAGAGATATCGTCCGGTAAATATGCGCAAGACCGGAGAAGGAACATGGCTGTATGACTTTGGCACAAATTTTTCCGGATGGGTGAGAATTCGTATTCGCAGGAACAAGGCTCCTGCAGGAACAAAAATCGTTCTTACGCCAGGGGAGATTCTGGATAATTCTTTTACACCTGATCAAAGGGTGACAGGGAAGGGATATTCCTGGACTTATATATTAAGTGAAGAGGATGTGCAGGAATTTGCTCCTGATTTTACATATACGGGATTTCGCTATGTACAGATGAAAGGAGCACTTCCAGATCTGGGAAGCAGCAGAGAGGGACAGCCTGTGATTGAAAAAATTACCGGAGAGTTTATTTATCCTGATGTAGAACAGACCGGAGAGTTTAATTCTTCTAATCAGCTTTTTAATGACATTCACAGAATTATATGCCAGGCAATTCTGAGTAATCTTAAGAGCTATACTACAGACTGTCCTCACCGGGAGCGATTGCCCTGGCTGGAACAGACACATCTGATCGCAGCGGGCGTTATGTACAATTATGATACGGAAAATACGTATGGGAAACAGGAGATGGATATGGCGGATTCTCAGCATGAAAACGGGCTGATTCCGGATATCTGTCCGGAATATGTCTCCTTTGGATATCATAGAGGTTTTGTCGATTCTCCTGAATGGGGCAGCGCCTGCATATTGAATCCATGGTATCTATATCAGCGATACGGTGATACAGCTACGATGGAACGGTATTACACGGTTATGAGGAGATATCTTGATTATCTGACCTCAAAAACACATCACCATATCCTGCACCATGGCCTGGGAGACTGGCTGGATATCGGTCCAAATAAAGTGACATCCCAGAATACGCCGATCCCCATCACAGCGACATGCATATATTACTATGATATCTGTGTCATGAAAGAGATTGCCGGCCGTCTGGGAAAGGAAGAGGAGGTACGCGAGCTGGAAGCGCTGCGCAGGGAAGTATACCGGGAATACAATCTTCAGTTTTTTGACGATCAGACCTACCGGTATGGTACTGGCAGCCAGACTGCACAGGCAATGAGCCTTGTGGTGGGACTTGTACCGTGTAAGTACAAAGAGAAGGTGGTTGAATATCTGCGTAAAGATATTATAAACAGGAACTATGCGATAACAGCCGGAGATGTGGGACATCCGTTTCTGATTATTGCGGCACTGCAGAACGGACTTTCTGATCTGATTAATGAGATGACAAATCAGACAGAGACACCCGGGTACGGCTATCAGGTGGTAAATGGTGCGACAACGCTTACCGAGGACTGGGACGGTCCTGAGCCGGGAAATCCGCATGGTTCTCAGAACCATTTTATGCTTGGAGGTATTGAAGAGTGGTTTTACGCAGGACTCGGAGGTATCCGCCTGCTTCACACAGACAGACCGTTTGGAGAAGTAGATATTGAACCATATTTTGCAGATGACATGGAATTCTGTAAAGTAAAGCTCCGTCATCCGTACGGAATAATAAGAGTGTTCTGGAAACGAGAAGAGAATGAAATACAAATGAAGATTCGCGTGCCGGCGAATCTGACAGCCCATATCAGGCTGGGAAAGGATGACATCAGAACAGTGGGCAGCGGAAACTGGGAGTTTCGCCTGCCGGTAAAAGAGCAGGAGGTATGAAATGACAGAGAGATTACAGGAAATTCTGGAAAACAGAGAGGACAGTTATATTCTTCCGTTTCTCTGGCTGAAAGGGGAAGACCACTGTACGATTCTGAAAGAAATAGAAAAAATACAGGAGTGCGGCATCAGGCAGATCTGTCTGGAGTCACGGCCGCATCCCGATTTCTGCGGAGAAAACTGGTGGAACACACTTGATTTCATTATGAATGAGGCGCGAAGACGTCAGATGCGGGTCTGGGTTCTGGATGACAGAAAATTCCCCACGGGTTATGCTAACGGTGCTTTTGAGAAAAAACATCCTGAGCTGGCAAAGCTTTATCTTGCGGAACGCCATGTGGATATTATGGGACCGTGCAGGGGAAATGCCTCTCTGGTGGAAAACTTTCTGCAGCCGGACGGCGAATTGCTGGGAATCCTTGCCTGCCCCAAACCGGACAGCGATACACTTTCGGTATCTGCAGAAGGCATTCTGGATCTGACGGATCAGTACCATGATGGATTTGTATTTTATGATCTGCCCAAAGGTGCATATCGCCTGTTTGTATTTTATCTGACCAGATCCGGAGGAGGCAGGGAGCATTATATGAATCTTCTCGATTCCGCATCGGTCCGCGTGCTGATTAATGAGGTTTATGAGAAACATTATGAGAGATATAGTAAGGATTTCGGAAAGACCTTTGCGGGATTCTTTTCCGATGAGCCGGAGATAGGAAATGTGCCGGGTTATCCCTTCGACTGTCTGCCGGGAAAAGCAAATATACGCCTTCCATGGAGCGGAGAACTTCAAAGGGTATTGGAGGAACGCTGGGGAGATAAATTCCTTACAAATCTTCCGGCACTCTGGTACTCTGAGGGGGAAAAGACAGCGGCTGTACGGACACAGTATATGGACAGCGTAACGCAGCTTGTATATAAGTGTTTCAGCGGACAGATCAGGGATTGGTGCCAGGAGCATGGAGTGGAATATATCGGACATATCATTGAGGACGACAATGCTCACGGACGGCTGGGATGCAGTGTGGGGCATTATTTCCGGGAGATGAAGGGGCAGCATATGGCGGGCATAGACGTGGTGCACCATCAGATTGTTCCAGGCTTTACGGGAAAGATCCATCAGTGGATTGCCGGCGATTGTGACGGAGAATTTTTCCACTTTGGGCTTGCAAAGCTGGCAAGTTCAGCAGCGCATCTGGACGATGAAAAAAAGGGGCGTGCCCTGTGTGAGATTTTCGGAAATTACGGCTGGGCGGAAGGTGTTTCCTTTATGAAGTGGCTGTCCGACCATATGCTGGTGCGGGGAATTAATAGATATACTCCTCATGCGTTTTCCATGGCGGAACATGATCCGGACTGCCCTCCGCATTTTTATGCGGGAGGAGAAAACCCGCAGTTTGAAGTTTTTGTCTGCCTGATGAAATATTTAAATCGGGCGGCACATCTTTTAAGCGGAGCAAAACCGGTTCGGGAAGCTGCAGTACTGTATCATGCGGAATCAGAGTGGGGCGGCTGCCGTACCATGTATTTTCAGAAACCGATGCGCGTGCTGATGGAACATCAGATGGACGCGGATGTGGTACCGGATGATCTGTTTGCGCAGGCAGAGATATCCGACGGAAAATTAATACTAGGAACCCAGGAGTATCAGGCGCTGATTCTTCCCGGCTGTGAACGTCTTCCCGTAAACACTGCGCGCTTTCTTGAGAGTGAGAAGGCAGAATCGCTTCCCGTTTTCGCGGTGGATATGATTCCGGACCGAGATACAAACGGACGTCCTTTGAGCAAAGCCTTTTACCGCAGAGTACAGCCTGTTCGGCTGGAAAAGCTGGCGGATGAAGTACGGCGAACGGTTGACGTACTGTTTACAGCTGAACGCTACTGTCCGGATCTTCGCAGTTTTGCTGTACCGCAGACGAATAGCCTGATCTGTATGTTCTTCAATGAAAGCACTGCGGAAAGGGCTGAGCTTACTCTGAATCTGAACAGAAAAGCAGGCAGTTTTCGAAAAGTGACACGGGCAGATCTGTGGAAAAATACTGCGGATACCAGATGCATTGAGGAAAATGTTCTGCCGCTTTCTTTGGAACCAGGAGAATCTGTGTTCCTGATCCTGGAGGAGGATGGAAAGAACCTTCAGCCGCTTCCTCAGAAAATACGGGAACAGCCGCTCAATACAGAATGGACATTGAGCAGAAGGGCGTTCGGGGAAAGACAATTTAAAAAAGTTGTCAGGATAGCACCTGAAAGGGAATTTCCGAATATGAGCAGGACAGACTCCCGCTTTGTGGGAACATATCGCTATGAAAGCCGATTTTATGTGAAAACAGGAGAAAAAGAAACAGAAACCTATATGTTGTATATACCTTCTGCCGGGGATACGGCTCAAATTTTCCTTAACGGGAAAGATCTTGGCTATAGGGCAAACTTTCCAGGAAGGATAGATGTGACCCAGACACTGCAGGAGGGGGAAAATACCGTATGTATAGATGTGACAACCACGCTTGTGTGGGAGCGCAGAGACGGGGCATCAACGCATCTGCAGATCGCACCGGCCGGTATGGGAACGGCTCCGGTATTGGAAACATGGACAGACGACAGAAAAAAAGCACGAACAGAGAGAAAAGGAGGACATGTGGGATGAAACATGCTGACAAAATTTATTTCGGAGGAGATTATAATCCCGATCAGTGGGACGACGCCACGATTGACAGAGATATGGAGCTTTTTGAAAAGGCGGGTGTAAATCTTGTGGTGCTCCCTGTATTCTCCTGGGCTAAGCTGGAGCCTTCGGAGGGAGAATACCGATTTGAGTGGCTGGATCGTATCATAAATAAGATCTGGTCACACGGCATTCAAATTTGTCTTGCTACTCCGACAACCGCCCAGCCAGCATGGCTTTCCAGAAAATATCCCGAGGTGCTGCCTGTTGACATTGCGGGCAGGAAGCGTACGCATGGTATGAGAGTTTTCTTTTGTGTAAACAGTCTCAAATACAGGGAAAGGGCGGCTGCGCTTGCAGAGGAGATGGCAAAGCGATATGCACATCATCCGGCTTTGGCAGCATGGCATGTATCGAATGAATACGGAACCTCCTGCTATTGTCCGAATTGTCAGGCCAAGTTCCGGCTGTGGCTGAAAAGAAGGTATAAAACATTGGAAAATTTCAATGAAAAGTGGCATACATCCTTCTGGGGGCGTACTGTTTACAGTTTCGAGGAAGTTATGCTGCCCACAGAGCTCAATGATGATTATCGGTTCTATCCTGCTGCTCAGCTGGATTATATGCGCTTCCTGACAGATTCCACCGCAGAATGCTTTGAAAATGAAGCATCTGTACTGCGTCAATATAATCCGGAAATTCCAGTCATGACAAATATGTCCGGGTACATAAGAAAGCTGGATCAGGGTGTGATGGCGGAACACCTTGACATGGTAGGATGGGATAATTATCCGGCACCTACAGATCCTCCATACTTTGTGGCAATGAAACATGATATCATGCGCGGTTTGCGCCATGGACAGTCTTACTGGCTCACGGAACAGTCCCCTAATCAGCAGAATTGGCAGCCTTACAATAAGCTGAAGCGTCCGGGTGAAGTTCGTGAACTGAGTTATCAGGCTCTTGCCCACGGCGCGGATACCTGTCTGTTCTTTCAGATGCGTCAGTCCATTGCAGGACAGGAGAAATTCCACGGTGCATTTATCAGTCATTCCGGTCGGGAAGATACCAGGATATTTCGGGAGATGCAGCAGCTCGGAGCAGAATTGAAAAAGCTTGGAGATAATGTAACCGGCGGACGCATAGAAGCACGGGCAGCAATTCTGTTTGACTGGAATAACTGGTGGGCGTTGGAACTCTCAAGCGGTCCCAGTCAAGATATGGATTATTTAAAGACTGTGTCAAAATACTATCAGGCCTTTTTTGAGCAGAATATCCCGGTGGACATAATACGGTTTGATGAAAAACTGGATAAATACAGTGTGGTAGCTGCTCCGATGCTATATATGATGAAGGATAATATTGCGGACAGACTGGAAGCGTTTGTCAGAAACGGCGGTACGCTTCTGGCAACTGTTATGTCCGGAATTGCGGATGAAAATGACCGCTGTATTTATGGAGAGTATCCGGGACCATTAAAGGAGATTCTGGGAATCCGTATAGAGGAGACAGATGCACTGCGTCCGGATGAATCGAATACCATGAGCATGAGCCAAAAAGCGGGTATGAAAAAGGACAGCTATACCTGTAGATTTCTGTGTGATCTGCTGCATACGCAGGGCGCTGAAAGTCTGGCGGTATATGGAAAGGATTTCTACCGGGGAATGCCCTGTCTGACCAGAAATATTTACGGGAAAGGAATTGCCTATTATATCGGAACAGAACCTGATGCTGAATTTCTGCGGGAATTTATTTTCAGACTATGCGATGAAAAGGACATACATGCTGTGTATTCCTCAACACCCGGCGTAGAGATCACAAAACGGGTAAAAAATGGGGAGGCCACAGTGTTCGTGATTAACCATAACCATGAGGATGCGTGGATAGATTTCGGCAGGGAACATCTGAGAGAACTTCTGACAGAACGTACTGTGACCGGCCGTGTTCAGATTGCGCCGCGCGGCGTAATGATCTGCATAAATGAAAAAGAGAGGTAAATGGAATGGAAAGACAACGTATCACGCTTGCCAATCAGGAGTTTCTTCACGGCGGAGACTATAACCCGGAACAGTGGCTGGATCAGCCGGATATTCTGAGAGAAGATATTCGTATGATGAAAAAAGCCAAAGTCAATGCTGTGACACTGGGTGTCTTCTCCTGGTCTGTTCTGGAGCCTTCAGAGGGAGAATATCAATTTGATTGGCTGGAGAGGATCATGGATCGGCTGTATGAGAACGGAATCCGTACAATACTTGCAACACCTTCAGGTGCAAAACCGGTGTGGATGGATGAGAAATATCCGGAAGCGCTCCGTGTGGATGAATGGGGAAGACGCCGTCATCATGGAGTTCGGCATAATCACTGCATGACATCTAACGCTTACCGCCGAAAGGTAAGGGAGATGGACAGCCGGCTGGCAGAGAGATTCGGAAAACATCCCGGACTTCTGCTCTGGCATATTTCCAATGAGCTTGGGGGAGCCTGCTACTGCCCGCTGTGTCAGAAAAAATTTCAGGAGTACCTGGAAGAAAAATTTCAGGGGGATATAGAAGCGCTGAACAAAGCATGGTGGACAACCTTCTGGAGTCATCGCTATCAGAGATTTGATCAGATTGAGCCGCCGTTTGCGAATGGTGAGGGAAGTATTATGGGACTGAATCTGGAGTGGAAAAGGTTTACAACCTGGAATATGACAGATTATATGAAGTCTGAAATTGAGATACTTCGTTCTATAACACCGCAGATTCCCGTGACTGCAAACTTTATGAAACTATATCCGGGACTCGATTACCGGGTGATGGCAAAAGAGCTGGATGTGATATCATGGGACAGCTATCCCAGGTATCATAACGATTATGAGAGACTGTATGATACATGTATTGAAAATGCCTTTGACCACAGCGTGATGCGCAGCATGTGCAAAGAGCGTCCTTTCCTGCTGATGGAGAGTGTTCCGGGAGCTGTAAACTGGCATGAGTTCAACAAGCAGAAACGGCCAGGCATGCATAAGCTGGCTGCGGTTCAGGCTGTTGCGTGCGGCTCTGACAGTGTTTTGTATTTCCAGTGGCGTAAGAGCCGGGGGTCTTTTGAACAGCACCACGGAGCGGTAGTAGATCATCTGGGAAAAGATGACACAAGGATTTTTAAGGAAGTTCAGGAAACCGGAAAGCTTCTGGAAATATTAAAGCCTGCAGTAAAAAGCATCGTAAAGGCAAAGGCGGCAATCCTCTTTGACTGGGATAACCGATGGGCAATTGAAGATATGAAGGGACTAAGTCAACAGAAAAAGCAGTATGAAAAAACCTGTATGGACTTTTACCGCCTGCTTGCAAGATTGGGTGTGGAAGCTGATCTCGTATCCCGGGAAGACGATCTGAGCAGCTACCGTGCGGTTTTCGCTCCCATGATGTACATGATAGAGAAAGAAACAGCAAAGCGTCTGCGTCAATATGTGTGCCGGGGAGGACAGCTTCTGGCCACATATCTGACCGGATATGTGGATCAGGATACGCTCTGTTATCTCGGAGGATTTCCAGGAGCAGGACTAAAGGAACTGTTCGGTATATACGCAGAAGAGATAGACTCGCTGTATCCGTCTGATAAAAACAGAGTAAAATTTGCGGATGGAAGCAGTGCAGAAGTTCGTGATTTTGCAGAGATGCTGCGCGTACAGGATGCTCAGATACTCGGAACATATACGGAGGACTATTACGCAGGAGGAGCTGCTGTCACAAGAAAAAGCTGGGGGGAAAACGGCGGTTCTGCATGGTATGTGGGAGCGCGTCTGGAAGATAGTGCTATGAAATCTCTGTTATTACAGGTGCTGGAGGCTGCGGGAATACCCATATGCGAAATTCCGGAGGAAGTGGAATATCATTGCAGAGAGAACGGGAAATATCGATATCATTTCTGGATGAATTATGGAAAGGATAAGGTAACGATATCAGAAGTAAAAGGTGAGGATCTGCTGACAGGCGAATGTGTGCAAAAGGAAATATTCGTGGATCCGATGGATGTGAGAATAGTCAGAGAAAGTCGGGAACAGAAGATGTAGCACCGTTTTTCAGGCGTTAAGGGAGGTTTTATTATGGAGCTTTGGAAGGAGTATGTAAGGCGGCTTGTGCCGCTTCCTGAGAACTCTGCAGACGGTTGCTGCCGTGTCCGAGAGCTTAATTTTACGAAGAGAAACAAAGAGGAACAAACTGATGTTCAGATTTATGAGACCGATCTGGTGCTTACTCAGGATGAAATGCGGAGTGTGCTTTTTCTTCGAATGCACCGCGTGGGGTGCCGTGCAGAAGTGTATGAAAACAGCAGAAAAATCGGCGAGCATTACGGCAGTTTTACAGACTGGGATGTACAACTGAGTTCAGACGGAGGGGCAAGCAGAAAGCTGCAGCTGCAGCTGAAAGATGACAAAGAGAATCTGAGTCCTTTTGAACAGACGGGGATTTTAGGAAAAATTATTCTCGTAAGTCTGCCTCAGGTATATTTGGAAGATTATGCAGTAAAGATGATATACGGTGAAAACTGGCAGATTCAAATCCAGGCGAATGCGGCATTCGCAGAGAAAGAGATGGATACAGGAGGAGTGTACATATGTGCCGGTCTTAGCGGCGGAGATGGAAATCGTATTTCTGATTTTAAGGAGCAGGAAGTCACATGGGACAGCCCGGGAACAGTGTTTACTCTGGAAGCGCCCGAAGCCTGCCCGTGGAGCCCAAAACATCCGGTGCTGTATGAGCTGACTCTGCAGGTAAAACAAAAAAATAAGGTACTGGAAGAAGTCAGAAGCCGCGTTGGCCTGCGCACGATCCAGGCTGCAGGTAAACAGATTCTATGGAATGGCAGTCCCCTGAAACTGAGAGGTCTGTGTTATCGGGAACCGCTGGGAGAGGATAGGAAGCTGATCAGAAAAGACTTTGAACTGTTCCGGGAAGCAGGTGTCAATTATCTGCGCAGCCTGTATTATCCATTCAGTGAAGAGGTACTGAAGCTCTGCGATGAAATGGGAATTCTGACAGAGCAGTCCATGTCCGCATATCAGGTCGGGCGCGGAATCCGGGCAACTCAGAACCTGCCTGACTGTCGAAAAATGTACGGCGAACAATTTTCAGAACTTCTGAAAATATCTCGCAGCCATGTAAGCACCCTGCTGTGGAATGTGGGAAGTGAGAGTGTCTGGGGAGCAAATTTTCGCCTCTGTGCACAGATGGCAAAGGCGATTGCTCCTCAGCAGCTCTGGAATTTCAGCTATCCAATGACAATTCCGCAGGAAGATGTACAGCCGGATGTGTGGAGCGTACTTTATGCGGATTGGAAACAGCCGCTGGATGTGATGTATGACCATATGGAAATCGGTCATGCAAACGGCAGCGAAAATGAGATAGGATACGTTACTGGGCAGTCTCGGCGCGCTGAGAAGCCGGTTCTGCATGAGATTTATGCGCATCTGCCCTGCTATAACAGGGACGAGATCACCCGGGATTACGGAATTCATGAATTCTGGGGCGAAACGATGGCACGCTTCCAGGAAAAGATGGAACAGACCGCCGGAACTCTGGGGGGTTCAGTGATGGCAGCATACGATGAGGACGGAAGATTTTCGGAACGTCTGAAAGACTGCTGCTGGGGAATTCTGGATGCAGGACATAGACCCAAGCCCGAGTATTATCATATAAAGATGGCGTTCACGGGGGAGCGCCGAAAAGTTGGAAAGTCAGAGCACAAAATATGGAAGCATCCTTATCATGTGCGTAAAACAGCAGATCCTTTTGAAATTATGGAAGACGGCGATATCATCCGCTGTATTTGCAGCCGGCAGGGTCTGGAGATTCAGATCTCCCGGAATACCGGACTGCTTTGCGGTGTATGGCGAAAAGGTGAGAAACTTATTGAGAGCGGACCGTATCTGCAGGTAACCGGGATGCAGCCCGGAAAGTGGAAGTCTGAGGAACCGCTTGCAGAAAAGCATGAGGACGGCATCAGAATTCTGCTGACCGGAAGCTGTGATATATGCAGAGTACAGTTCTGCATCAATATTACTGCTGAAGGCGATTTGAATACTGCCTATAAGGTAACGGAGCTCTATCGACCGATGCCGCCGCGTGTAAAGGCGCAGATAGGGCTGGACCCAGGCGGTCTGGATGAATTTGGAATTTCCTGGATACTTCCCATAGAGATGGATACGCTGCACTGGGAACGGAGAGGATTATGGGAAACGTACCCTCAGGATCATCCTGGCAGGCCGCGGGGAAAGGCGCTGAGAGAAAATCCGTGTGATTTTGAAAGTATGAAGCATAACATCCTCATGGCGGCAGTAACAGGAAAGGGAAACAGCGCGCTTATGATATTTCCGCAGGACTCCTGCAGTGTACGCATGAAGGAGGAAGCGCTTCCGGCATATATTGTAAACGATACGGATGACAGAATTCTGTACAGAGGTTCCTGGGTGCGTACAAGGGATATTTCGGGAAATCTGGGCGGCACAGAGACGCTCAGCCGCACGGAGGGAGATTTTATGGAATTCCGGTTCAGAGGGACAGGGGTGCGCCTGTACGGCCCGACAGATCATATTGGCGGCTTATATAGGATCATGATTGACGGCCGGATCGTGAAGGAAGCCGGAAGCAGTTTTCCGGAACCGGTGGATATTGCGGCGGCGAGCCGTGGATACGAAAAGCGGTACGGCGTCTGCATGGCGGATATCCGGGAACTTTCAGACGGAAGCCATACGCTGCGGCTGGAGGTCCTTGGCAGGCGGGCTCGGGGAGGAAATGACACCTGGGTATCGTTTGATTATCTTGAAGTGCTTCACGGAGAGGAAAGCCGCTGTATTCGAATGATTCTGAATCATGATTATAATTATACTCGTCTGGTAAGAGGCTGCTATATGAGAGAACCCGTAAAAATAGAGCCTGGAAGAACGTATCGCGTCGGAATGAGAATGACAGACTGTAAGGAGGCAGAGAAATGAGTAAAATCGGTATATTTGACAGAGAAATTCCGCGTCTGGCACCCAAGCCCGAGCCGTCTGAGCAGCTGCGTCAAAATGTACAGTGCTTGGATGGAATCTGGGAATTTTGTCATCGGCAAAAAGTACAGACCCAACAAGTCGATGGATGGCATGCGGTCACCGTTCCCTCCCATATCGGAGAACATGCCGACGAAGCTGAGGGATTTACAGGAATTTACAGCTATCGCAGAAAAATTTTTCTCCTTACAAAGTGGAACACAGCAAGAAAGCTCATAAAATTTGAGGGGATTAACGGGCATGCCCGGATTTTTATTGATGGGGTCTTTCTGGCGGAACATTGGAACGGATTTCTGACCTGGACAGTGGATATCACAGAGGCCTGCAGTGGAAAAGGCGAAGTTCTTCTCCAGGTGGATGTGGACGAAACACAAGACCGTGTAGGATCTTTCTACCATGGAGGTATTCTGCACAGTGTATGGCTGTATCTTTTGCCGCAGACGTACATTTCCATGCTGCATCTGTCCACAGAACTGGATAGCGCGTATGAAAATGCGCGCCTTACCGTAGACTGTTCCGCTGAAGCGCATTTGCAGGGATGCGAGGTGGAGGGCATGCTTTTTGATCCGTCAGGAGAGGAGATTCCGGAAGCGTATTTCTGCACAGAAATAGAGAACCCGATTTGGGATGCAAGGGTGCAGAGAGAAATTTCGATGCCCC
>CALWBA010000002.1 GCA_944375815.1 uncultured Lachnospiraceae bacterium
CCAGGTTCGGGGTCGGGCTGGAAAGTCATGAGTTTGAGGATGCCTACCGTAGGGACGGGCGGTGGAAGCCAAAAGAGGGGCTGATTTATGACCGGACAAAGTACCTGCTCGACCCCTATGCAAGGGCAGTGACGGGGCAGAGCGAATGGGGCAGACAGCTTTCGGATGGAGCATTTTATAAGGCACGTGTTGTACACAATAACTTTGACTGGCAGGAGGAAAACCGCAGGACAGCAATTCCGCTGAAAGACAGTATTATTTATGAGATGCATGTCCGCGGATTTACAAAGAGTGATACCTCCGGTGTGAAGCATCCCGGGACGTTTGCGGGAATTATAGAAAAAATCCCGTATTTAAAGGAACTGGGCGTAAATGTACTGGAACTGATGCCTGTCTTTGAATTTGATGAAATGAGGGACTGCCGCGAAGTGAACGGCAGGAAACTGCTCGACTACTGGGGATATAATCCGGTCTGCTTTTTTGCACCGAATACGAGTTACGCTTCGGAAGTTGAATATAATCGTGAGGGCAAGGAGTTAAAGACTCTGATTCGTACGCTGCATCAGAATGGCATGGAGGTTATTCTGGATGTCGTATTTAATCATACAGCCGAGGGAAATGAGCAGGGTCCGTATTTTTCCTTTAAAGGGCTGGACAACAATATCTACTATATGCTGACACCGGACGGTTCCTATTATAATTTCAGCGGCTGCGGAAATACATTAAACTGTAACCATCCGATGGTTCGTGATCTGATATTAAACTGCCTGCGCTACTGGGTTATTACGTATCATGTTGACGGTTTCCGGTTTGATCTGGCATCTATTCTGGGAAGAAGTGAAGACGCATCTCCGATGAACAAACCGCCCCTGCTGGAGAGCCTTGCTTATGATCCTATTCTTTACAGTACGGATCTTATTGCTGAAGCGTGGGACGCCGGCGGCCTTTATCAGGTAGGAAGTTTTCCTTCATGGAATCGATGGGCGGAGTGGAACGGAAAATACCGGGATGATTTGAGAAGTTTTCTAAAGGGCGATGACGGAATGGCTTCAGCAGCCGCTATGCGAATTACCGGTTCACCGGATCTCTATCCTCCGAAGCAGCGAGGAGAAAATGCATCTGTAAATTTTCTGACCTGTCATGACGGATTTACGCTTTGGGATCTGTATTCTTATAATGAAAAGCATAATGAGGAGAACGGATGGAATAACACAGACGGAACAAATGACAACAGAAGCTGGAACTGCGGCGCGGAAGGCGAGACATACCATCCGGAGGTTCTTACGCTTCGAATGCGGATGGTTAAAAATGCCTGTGCTGTGCTTATGTGCAGCCGCGGAACACCTATGTTTCTTGCAGGGGATGAATTTGGAAATACGCAGTTTGGAAATAATAATGCTTACTGCCAGGATAATGAGATCTCCTGGATTGACTGGAGACTTTTGGAGAAAAACAGAGAGCTTTTTGAGTTCTTTCGTTTTATGATTCATTTCCGCAGAGAACATCCTGTCCTGCGCGGCAATACACCGCAGTGTTCTCTTGGCTTTCCGGGTGTAAGTCTGCACGGAGTTCATCCATGGGAAGGAGAATATACCTGGGAGACAAAAGTGATCGGCATAATGTATGCCGGAGTCAGGAATCAGGAAGATGATATCATTTATCTTGGAATTAATGCATATTGGGAGCCTGTAAGCATTACTTTGCCCTCTCTGCCCCGGGGATTTCAATGGACTGTCGCTGCGGATACGTTTCGCGGCGCAGATGCGGTTGTTCAGAAGGAAGAGTATGTGGAAGAGCCCTATGTCATGCATCCGCGCACTGCGGCGGTCTTTCTCGCAGTAAAGTGCTGACGTATTTGACTTTTCCCGATAAAAGATTTATACTTTCGTCAGACATTAACAGAAGGGAGAAGATAGTAATGCAGACAAAATTTAATCATACGTCAGCACTTGAGCTGTTGAGATCGTATAATAAAGAACCGTTTCATATTCTGCACGGACTTACCGTGGAGGGATGTATGCGCTGGTTTGCACAGGAATTCGGTTATGGGGAAGATGCTGATTTCTGGGGTGTCTGCGGCCTTTTGCACGATATTGATTTTGAACTTTACCCTGAGCAGCACTGCCAGAAGGCGCCTGAACTGCTCTTGGAGGCTGGCGCTGAGCCGGAGCTCATCCACGCAGTATGCAGTCATGGCTACGGGATCTGCAGTGAAGTTGAACCGGAACACGAAATGGAGAAGATCCTTTTTGCCGCTGATGAGCTGACCGGGCTTATCTGGGCAGCGGCAAAAATGCGGCCCTCGAAGAGTGTAATGGATATGGAGCTTAAAAGCCTTAAGAAGAAATTTAAAGATAAGCGTTTTGCGGCCGGATGCTCCCGCGAAATCATCACCGCCGGGGCAGACAGACTGGGGTGGACCTTAGATGAACTGATGGACAAGACACTCACAGCCATGAAATCCTGTGAGGAAAGCGTGCGCGCTGAGATGAACATACTGGGTCTGGAATAAGATTCTATATTCTGGCAAGGGGATTGGAGAATGTTCTCCCTTCCCCTTGCATTTTCGTTAACGAACACGTCTGACTGTTATCTGATAATGGCCAAAACGATGAATTGTTTCCGTATTTTTCTCCGCACCGTCTATTTCCGGCAGGATTGTACTGCTGCGGTAAACACTCAGAAGAGTTCCAACAAAAACAGCATTCAGCACCGCATTGCGGAGCCCGTACATCAGAAACGGAACTGACGTTGTTATGCTCCAGCCAAATCCCAAATTTCCTGCAGTCAGTAGCGCTGTCCGCACCAGTAAACTGATTGAGGCTGCGCAGCCAAGCAGCATCCCCAGCCTGTTACTTTGTCTAAGAGATACCCGAAGTGTATATATAGCAAAAATTACAAGAGCAGCCAGTACGGCGGTTCCTGCCAGAATGCCCAGGCAGGAAAACAGCGAAGCTGCGATATATTCCCCTGGCGGCTGCGGCAACCAACAGTGCAGTACAGATAACAGCAGTTTCGATGATTCTGGAGATACCATGCTGTAATACTAATTTGTTGATAATTAATACCGCAGCAGTCAGCAGCATACAGCGCATAAATCCTGCAGTTCCATAACCTCGGTTTCTGTAAATGAGTCCTGCCAGTACCAGAGGAAATAATGCTGTGATAAAATAAGTCATGCCATAATCAGAATTAACCGTAACCACAATGGAAAATATATTGTCCAAAATCCAAGGCACAGCGGTCAGCATAAGATAGCCTATATACAGGCAGTAGGCATACCTTCCCCAAAATGAATAATCCATGAAAATCAGGCATGCCATTACGGCAAAGCCAATCAAATTATAGACTACCGTGCGGAATGGAATATTAATCATAGAGATGATATCCTCACTTCCCCTCATTTTAAAGTAGATAAGAAGCTGTACAAAGATTCCTGCGGCAGTCAGCATTGCGGAAACCCCAAGAAGTTTTCCGGGAAATTTCGGTCTGTGAAGCTTGTTCAGCTGGACTCCCGTATCCACCGGATTCCCCATTTGCCGCACTGCTTCCTGAAGTGCCTCGTCTTCCGGCATTCCCTCAGACTGATATGCTTCTTTCTGCTCTTCAATATGATTCTGGAGTTCACGCTTTACCAGCACTTTTGCATGATGATTTTCTATCTGCTCCAGCAGCGAATTCATATATTCCTGATAGTCTGTCATATGTATACACTTCCTTTCAGACAATGGAGAGTACATTCATAACTGCCTGGCGATACTCTTCCCACTCTTTTTTCTTTTCACTCAGATACGATGTGCCTTCCTTTGTGATGTGATAATATTTTCTTGATTTCCCGCTTGTACTGTCCTCATACGATACAACAAGATGTTTATTTTCCAGAGAATGCAGGAGAGGGTATAGCGTCCCAGCTTTAAGCTCAAATACGTGATTGGATCTGTTCCTTAAAACTTCAATCATTTCATACCCATACATATCTTTCTCAGAGAGCAGCCGTAAAATCAGCAGGGACATGCTGCCTTGTATCAGAGACTTGTCAATTGCCATAAGTAAAACCTCCTTTTATATAGACTGTCTATATAAAAATTATATATAGGCATCCTATATATGTCAAGAGCAAAGTGAAAAAAATCAGAAACGGAATTTCCCAGGCTAGGGTTATGTGATATAATTTAAATCAGGAATAATATGAGGAGGCGAAAAGAATATGGAATTCCTGGACATCGTAGATGAACACGGTAATCCCACAGGAGAAACCGTGGAGCGGGAGATAGCTCATGCGGCAGGAATCCGGCACAGAACATCGCATGTATGGATTCTGCGCAGAAGAGAGTCCGGTGTAGAGGTACTGCTCCAGAAGCGCAGTGAGCAGAAGGATTCCTATCCCGGATGCTATGATATTTCCAGTGCAGGACATATCCCGGCAGGATTCGGATTTGTGGAGTCTGCGCTTCGCGAGCTGAAGGAAGAACTCGGGATCTGTGCAGATGGCAAGGATCTCATATACTGCGGGCAGAGGATCATTCGATGGGATGATACCTTTCATGGAAAGCCATTTCATGACTGGCAGGTAAGCAATATTTACTGTCTGTGGTATGATGCAGAGCCTGAGGAGCTTACGCTGCAGGAGGAAGAAATATCAGGTGTGCTTTGGATGAATCTTTCAGAATGTATTCGTCTGGTACAGACAAACGGGTTTCCAAACTGTATTATCACTGAAGAGCTTCTGATGCTCCCGCAGGAATAGAACATTTGCGGAAATATTACAAAAGAAAGCAGGGATTTTATTTTATGGAAGATACGAATCAGGCACCGGAAGCGGCGCCGTACAATGCGATAACGGACGGGGTGATCTGGAAGCAGCTGCTTCTGTTTGCAGCGCCTCTTCTGGTAGGCAATCTGTTTCAGCAGCTTTATAATACTGCAGATTCCATTATTGTCGGAAATTATGTCGGTAAGAATGCACTTGCTGCGGTCGGATCAAGTGCAGTTATCATCAATATGATTATCGGGTTCTTTATGGGATTGGCAACAGGAGCAGGTGTGCTTGTCTCTCAGTATTTCGGAGCAAAGGATGATAGGAGCGTCCATGATACCATACATACAGGTATGATGGCAATGGTATTCAGCGGCTTGCTGCTCACTGTTCTGGGGATTTTTCTGACTCCTGTGATTATCCGGCTGATTGGAACGCCTGAGGAAGTTCAAAGTTCCTCTATTTTATATCTCAGGGTGTTTTTCACAGGTATCACCTTTCTGATGATCTATAACATGGGCGCAGGTATCCTGCGCGCTGTTGGAGATGCAAAACGTCCTCTGTATTATCTGATTGCTGCCAGTCTTACAAATGTCTTTCTGGATTTTGTGTTTGTTCTGTTCTTAAAGCTTGGCGTATTGGGCGTAGCGCTGGGTACTATTTTATCTGAACTTTTATCAGCTGCCCTGACTGTTCGCGCTCTGATGAAGGAAACAGATGTATATCGGCTTGTCTTAAAAGATCTGCGCATAAAAAAGAAATATCTGATGCAGATTGTACGTGTGGGGCTTCCGGCCGGTATCCAGCAGTCGGTTATAGCTTTTTCAAACGTTATCGTGCAGTCACATATCAACGGCTTCGGTTCGGCAGCTATGGCGGGATGCGGGGCTTACACAAAAGTAGATGCATTTGTCACGCTGCCGTTTATGAGTATCAGTCTCGCCAGCACAACATTTGTGGGACAGAATATCGGAGCACAGAAATGGGACAGGGTAAAAAAGTCTGCGCGTACAAGTTTCCTGATATCCACAGTCTTCACAGTCTTAATTTCTGCCATTATCTATCTCTTGGGAAGTCAGATTCTCAGCGTCTTTACTTCTGACTCCGAAGTGATCCGTTTCGGTACCATGCAGCTTCGGTGGATGGCCCCGTTTTATGTACTTTGCGGCTTTTCCAATGTCTGCAGCGGTGTCATCCGAGGTTCCGGAGAAACGACGATCCCCATGCTTATTATGGTGTTTAACTTCTGCGTACTCAGGGTTATCTGGCTCAGCGTGATGCCCGCATTTATTCACGATATTACCATTGTCTTTCTGGGTTATATTCTGACGTGGACAACATGTGCGGTAATGATGATGATTTATTATAAGAAGGGCAGCTGGCTGAAAAAATACCAGACAGATTAAAAATGGAGGAGGTATCCGTTCAGCATGGGATACCTCCTGTTAATCTATGCATTCCAGATATGACCGAGGATATCTTTCAGGACAAGCATTGCATCCATATCATTGTATCCTTGTCTGGCTTTGAGACGGTTTAGCAGCTTTGTGAGTTCCTCTGTATAATATACAGTATCCACCTCTTTGGGGTATGCTGCAAGCACCGGATATTTTTCCGCCCACATCTTTGTCCAGTCAATTTTCTGCTGCGTCTCCTCACTTGTGTTTTCGATCACCTGGCGAATTTCCTCTACTTCGGAATCGAATTCAATAAGTTTGTCCAGTGAGAGGTGATAGCAGAGCGCAAGCTTCTTGGACTGATAGATATCAGGCAGAGTTTCACCCGTTTCCCATTTCGAGATTGTCTGTCTGCTCACACCGAGTTTTTCCGCCACTTCCTCCTGTGACAGACCGGCTTTTTTTCGCGCACTGGCAAAATGGTTTCCCAGATTCATATGCAGAACCTCCTTTTTGATTATGAGACTATTATAATATGGGAAGAGTACTAAAATCCAGCAGGTTTTAACGGCAATTTGGCACGGTTTCACGACAGAATACGTATAATTTTTAGACGAAAGGCAGGTAATACAATGCAGAATAATTATTTACACCCGATACGCATTGCGGTTCTGGCAGATACACATAATGTTTTGCTGCCCGATGTTCAGACAATTCTGAAATCCTGTGATGCGGCAATCCATGCCGGAGATGTAACGGGAGAACAGGTAATGGATGAGCTTCGCAGACTGACGAACATTTATGTAGTGAGAGGAAATAACGATCGGGATCTGGGATATCTGAAGAAAACACTCAGATGCACAATTGGCGGGGTTTCTTTTCTTGCAGTCCACGACCGAAGGGATGCAGGGCCTCAGATTTCAGAGGTACAGGCGGTGATTTATGGTCACACGCACAGATATGCACATGATGTCATTGACGGAAGAGTGTGGCTGAATCCGGGGAGCTGCGGCAGAAGAAGATTCGGAGGAGAACTGACGATGGCAGTGATAACAGTATTGGAAGGAAAGATTCTTGGAATAGAGAAACTGACCATCGGAAAGGATCGGGTATGAGAGTCTGGATGCAGGATACGCAGGGGAGGAAAAATCGAACTGCCGTCCATATCTGTGCCGGCGTAGCAGGAATAACTGTTCTTGCCGTTGGGATGACTGCGGCTGCGGCTGTTCTTACGATCTATACGGAAGAAGAATATAAAGCGATAGCCTCTCTTGCCATGTGTCTGCTTACGGTCGGTATCGCCATTACTCTTGCCATGCGGCTGCGGCGCAGGATGATGGGAGCATTCATTGCTTTTTTTCAGGATGACAGCAGCAGGATATACATGTTGGATATCGGGCAGTTGGCAGGGTATAGACGGGGCCTGACCGGTATGATGGCAATGTCATATAAGGTTCAAAAACTGATACCAGAAGTCCGGAAGCAGGCGGAGAGTGAAAAAGCAATTCCGATATCAGCAATCGAAATACTGGATGTGGAGAAGATAACGGAACATTCCGGCTCTTACTCCCTGCTTTGTCAGGTACGCTATCCTAATGGAAATACCGGAAACACATCGATTAACTTTGCAAAAGGGTATGAGGACGAAGATACACTTTTATGTATGCTGGAAAGAAAGCTGCGCTGGAGAGCATCCTTTGAAGCTAAAAAACGTTTCAGCCCAGCGGGAATTCTGATCAGTCTGATTGCTGTACTGATTCTCAGCGGGGTCTGTATTCTCAGCCACCCTTATATGAACATTCTTCCTCATGCTGTATATTTTCCGTGCCTTGGAGCAGACGCAGCAGCAATCTGTATCATGGTATATTTTATTGTCTGTTATCGGATGGGAAAATGAAAAAACGAAGGGAGCGCGCCTGAACGGCGTCGCTCCCTGAAAAATTTACTTCATAAAACGAAATACTCCAACGACTTTGCCAACGATCTGAAGGTTTTCACGCACAATAATCGGTTCCATATAATCATTCTCCGGCTGCAGCCGTATATGGTCATCCTCCCTGTAGTATGTCTTAACGGTAGCAGAATCATCAATCATTGCAACGACAATCTCTCCATTCTCTGCCGTGGGCTGCTTTTCTACAAGGATGTGGTCACCGTTAAAAATTCCGGCATTCACCATACTGTCTCCTTTGACTTTCAGGAGAAATGTCTCTCCCTTGGGGACATGCTCCGATGGAAGCGGAAAATAGGAATCAATATTCTCGACCGCCAGAATCGGTTCGCCCGCCGCAACGCGCCCAACTTCGGGAACATATACAATCTCTTTTCGCGCAAGATTAAAATTATCGTCTACGATCTCAATCGCGCGCGGCTTTGTCGGATCCCGGCGGATATAGCCGTTTTTCTCCAACGTCTCCAGATGGGAGTGTACAGATGAGGTGGATTTTAAATTTACCGCCTCACAGATCTCACGCACAGCGGGAGGAAATCCACGGTTCGCGATCTCATTCTTTATATATTCCAGAATCTCGGCCTGTTTTGTTGTAATTTTGCCATATGCCATAGGTATATCCTCCCTGATTTTATATTTATCATACCACAGGCATAAAGAAAATGCAAACAAATATTCGGGAATGTCTGTTCGATCTGTATATGGCAGAAAAATCATTTTTTTCAATTAAATATATTGACTATTTTAAGAAAAAGATTTAAAATAAAGACAATTAAAGAAGATAATCAGAAAAGGAGGTTGAAATATATGTTAGAATTGATTCGTAATTTTTTAATCTTGGCATGTATTATGGTTATCGGTTTTTACCTTCTGATGAGAGGATATACCGGTAAAAGCAGCGGACTGATCCGCAGAGCGGGAAACCTCCTTTTTCATGTATATTTGAAAACCTGTATGGGGATTGGATACGGGTGGAATTATACAAAAGAAAAGATGGCACATATTTTCAGCAGCTGCCGCCTGAATGTGAATCAGGAACAGCATATTTCTCGCCGGGATCAGCTCAGAACCCGAAATGATCTTTTTCAAAAAAGCTACACAACCCGAAAAGACTATAATCTTAAAATTCTGAAATAGCATCATCATCCCAAAGCGGACGGTACGCATCATGTACCGTCCGTCAGACTGTCAAAGAACCCCTATTAAGCTGCGGCAAAATAGAGGTTCTTTTTCTTTCTCATGCTATTTTTGCATTTTCTCAGTAGAGAGGGAGTGTGTTTCCACCTCCACATCGCCAGTTTTTTCAGA
>CALWBA010000003.1 GCA_944375815.1 uncultured Lachnospiraceae bacterium
AAACTTACAACTTTGATATTTCCCTGATCTTCGATTTTTTTTTCGTTCTCAAATCCAGTCATACCTTTCTCACAGAAGATCAGCGGATATTCCGCATCCGGAGTAAATCCGATTGTCGGAAGCTCACCGCCGTTTTCGATATAATATCTCACACAGGAGGAACCGCACTCCTCATCTGTGCCGAACATCACACGAATTCTGCGGTCAATCGGAAGTCCGAGATCGCGGATCGCTTTCATGCCGAAAATTGCGCCGATTGTAGGTCCCTTATCGTCAAGGACACCTCTTCCGTACATCACGCCGTCATGAATCTCAGCGCCAAACGGCGGATATTTCCATCCCTCTCCCAACGGTACCACATCGAGATGGCCGAGGATTCCAACCATCTCCTCACCCTCTCCAAACTCAATCCAGCCCACTCTGTTTCCAACGTTGCCTGTCTTGAATCCCAGCTTTTCTCCCAGCGCCAGGGCATTGTCGAGTGCTGCACGCGGTCCTTTTCCATATGGAGCTCCCTCCTCAGGTTCTCCTTTGATACTGTCAATTTTCACGTTCTCCCGGATCGCCTCGATGATCTCTTCCCGCATCTCGTCCATTTTCTCATTGATTTTTGTATAACTGCTCATATTTCTGTCCTTTCCGCAGATGCTTTTTCTCTCTGCACTTTATACTGGTTTTATTATAGCTCAGAATGCGATGGGTTACAATAACATTGCATCATTTCGTTCGTGCAGGCATATTCTAAAGCAGCAGTATAAAACCTGTTTTGTCAGGTTATACCTTCAGTCTGGTTATTTCCCCTCTTCTGTGGTATGATGGGATAAATTAAAATATAAGAATCTGGAGGTTTTTTATGGAAACTTTAATTGGGTTGTTGATCCCCTTTGCGGGAACAACACTTGGATCGGGGTGTGTCTTCTTGCTCAGAAAGCAGTTAAATCCTTTGGTACAGAAGAGCCTGCTCGGTTTTGCTTCCGGAGTAATGGTAGCAGCTTCGGTCTGGTCACTTTTAATTCCAGCTATGGATATGGCCGAGTCGATGAAGCGCTTTGCATTTGTACCGGCTGCAGTCGGATTTCTGATTGGAATCTTATTTTTACTGTGTATGGATCGTCTGATTCCCCATCTGCATATGGGATGCGAACAATCCGAAGGTCCCAGCTGTCATTTGAAAAAAACAACCATGCTCGTACTTGCGGTAACGCTTCACAACATCCCTGAAGGTATGGCAGTCGGCGTGGTATTTGCAGGAATGCTCTCCAATAATGTAAACATCACTCTGATGGGTGCATTTGCACTTTCCATCGGAATTGCGATTCAGAATTTTCCTGAGGGCGCGATTATCTCCCTGCCGCTTAAAAGTGGGTCCGGCATGAATAAGGGAAAAGCGTTCCTTTACGGCACGCTGTCCGGAATCGTGGAACCGATAGCTGCTGCCATCACGATCCTTCTGTCCGGATTTATCACACCGCTCTTGCCGTATCTGCTGTCCTTTGCCGCAGGCGCGATGATATACGTTGTGGTAGAGGAACTGATCCCCGAGGCTTCCGAAGGCGAGCACAGCAATCTGGGAACAATCGGCTTTGCAGCAGGATTTGTGCTTATGATGATATTAGATGTGGCGCTGGGATAATCCCCGCGCCATTGCTCTGCCGCTTCTTAATTTTCTCCTCCAAGCATTCTCCACATACATCTTTCCGGATAGAATCTCAGTACGCAGTTTCTTACGCCGCATCCCAGATTCACACTGCAGTGATATTCCCATGCCGGAATGCCGGCATAAAATTTCTTTTCGCAGTGCTGCACACGGATGCCGTCCACTGTATGTATCCTCCCTTCTTCGTCTCGAATCTTCATAGACAGAGGAATTGCCCTGCCGCCGGCAGTGAACCAGCATTTTACCGCTGCCTCGCGCGGCAGCCCGCGTTCTTCTCCCTCATCTGCGCGGTATGCAGGATGCATACCTGTTCCAAATGCCATCCATCATCTCTCCTTCCCATACCAGCGGTATCACAAAAGTCCCAGCACACGGTAATCCGGCTTCCATTTTTCTCTGCTGATTCCCCCCGACATGTGATCAATAGGGCTTTGCAGAAATGCAGCACGCTTTACCGCATCCATGCCGTAACGCGCGCGGACAGCGTCCACCGCCCGGTCGAGCTGCCTCTGCTTTTCGCCGTCCTGCTCCTCAAAAAGTGAAATCTGATGCATCTGCGGGGCCCTGCTTATCTTTCCCGCGTGTACACCAAGGTGGCGAATCGGTTCACCGTTCCAGAGTTCTCTGAAAATCCGTACCGCTGCCTCATACAGCTCCCGCGTGGAATCCGTACGTTCCAAAAGTACTTTCTGGCGGCGGCTGCACACAAAATTATCTGTCTTCATCTCCACTGCTGCAGCCCCAGCAGATACTCCATCCGCACGAAGCCTTGCTGCAAGTGTCTCGCAGAGTGCTAGCAGAACAAGATTGGCAGTCTTCTCATCCGTAACATCAAACGGAATCGTTGTGCTGTTGCCGTATCCTTTATTCGGCGGCGTCTCTGCCGCAACAATGCTCTCATCTATCCCATTGGCAAACCTCCAGATGATCTCTCCCTGCTTCTTCAGATGCAGTCTCAGCAGACGTTCATCAGCTGCTGCAAGCTCTCCAATGGTACGGATCCCGAGAAGATACAGCTTCTTCCGTGCTGCATTTCCCACAAAAAACAGTTTCTCCGCCGGAAGCTTCCACATTTTCTCCGGAATTTCCTCTTTCCAGAGCGTATGGATGCGATCCGGTTTCGTAAAATCAGATGCCATTTTTGCCAGAACACGATTCGAAGATATGCCGATATTCACTGTAAATCCCAGCGTTTCCCGGATTTCACCTGCCATCTGTTCTGCAGCATGAATCGGATCACCCCACAGTTCCCGCGTGCTGCTCATATCAAGAAACGCCTCGTCAATCGAATACGGCTCCACGTATTCCGTATACGTTCGCAGAATCCGAAACAGTGCGGCAGAACACGTTTCGTACAGATGATAGTTCGGCGGCACAAGCACCAGCTCCGGACACTTCTGACGTGCCTCAAAAACGGTATCACCCGTACATACACCGCAGCGTGCAGCCGGAATTGACTTTGCCAGAATAATTCCCCGGCGCAGAGCCGCATCTCCCGCTACTGCCGCCATGCACTCCCGCAGATCTTTTCCCGCTCCCAGATGCTGTATCCGATATACGGCCTCCCAGCTCAGGTATGCAGAATTGACATCCACATGAAAAATAACCCTCTCCATACTTACCTCTCCCGACTTCAGTTCTCCAACAGTACATTATAATTTTACGAACATATGTTCTGTTTTACAACCGGAAGATTCTGGAAATCTAAATCAAACAGGGGAACTGCACCATGGGCAGTTCCCCTGTTTCACTGTGACTTAATAAACACGAGCTGATTCTTCTGCGAACGCTTCTCATCGAACACAAATCCAAGTTCTGTAAACCGGCATATCTCTTCCGGAGATGTAATTTGATGTTCTGCGAGAAAGCGTACCATTTCACCGCGGGCCATTTTTGCAAGTGTCGCTTTTGTCTTTACCTTTCCATCTGAGAGTTCACCAAAAATACAGGTAATAAACGGCACATCAGAGATACAGTATTTCTCAATGGTCCGGCTGTATTCTCTGGAAGCGAGATTTAAAATCCACTCCCCCTGCCCTGCGATCTCGCGATACAGAGCATCTCCCCAGAAGCCGTAGAGGTCCCTGTAGTTCTCTCCGGAAAGCTTTGCCTGCATCTCCAGACGATACGGAAGCACTCCGTCCGTGGGACGCAGCACGCCATAGAGCCCGGAAAGAATCCTCAGATGCTCACTGCAATAGTCCCACTGTGCCTGCGTGAAGACCTGCGGTGCCATATACTGATACTGAATTCCCTCATACGCCAGAAGCGCCGGCGTCAGACAGGCAGGATGATTAAGCTTCTGAAAATTCTCTTCGGCAAGCTTATCACTGCAGCCCCAGAGTTTCTTGAGCTCAAAGAGGCTCATGCCGCACAGTTTATTCCTGAGTTCTTCTGCCTCTTTTCGGAAGATCGGTTCCGTCGTTTCCAGAAGCTCACTTCCTGAGCTGTTCATCTTTTTTGCAGGCGATATAATAATCTTCATCTTTATGCTTCCTCACATCCGGATCCCGCTGACGCCATACGCCTCCGCCAGTATATCAAGCCCGTCGAGAATCTCCTCTTTGGAATAATTACTCCGCTCCAGGATTTCATCGTCCATCTCACTCACATGCAGATAGAATGCAAGCGCCAGTTCCAGATACGACTCATCTCCTGCAGGAATGTTCTCGAGCAGCAGGTCTTCTGCTGCGCACACATCTCCCTGATCTGCCATACGCACAAGTGTATCGAGAAAGGCATTTCCGCTCTTTGAAATACCGTTTTCATTTTCTGCAAGCTCCTCTGCTGCTGCCTCAATCTCCGAAAAATCCTTCCGCAGAAGAAGCTGCGCCAACAGCCGCTCCATATCCTTTACCTGGCGCAGCACCAGATCCTGTTGTACTCCCATGAGTATATCCTCCCACTATTCTGTATATACGATTCTCTCAAAATGGACCGTCACAGATCCGCCGCACACCATGCCCAGACTCGCAGCATCCTGTGAAGACAGATCATAATGTCTGTCGCACGGCAGTTCAGCGCTTCTGGCTTCCTGCACAGCCCGGTACTCAATCGCTCCGCCGCCGATACTGCCGTAGCACATTCCGTCATCGGCCACAATCATTCTGCTTCCCACACCTCTTGGAGCAGATCCTGATTTTTCCGTGATCGTCATCATCACACCCGGCGTCTTTCTCTCAAGCGCCGCAGCCACCGCAGGATCTTTCACAGTCTTCTCTCTGGCGCTTTTGACCTCCACAATCTGCGCCAGTATACTCACGGCAACCTCCTCCGGAAGCTGTCCTCCGAGTCTGATGCCGATCGGCGCATGAAGCCGCTGCTGATCCTCCTCCGAAAATCCGTGCTCCGTCAGGAGCTGTCTTGAAAACGCTACTTTCACACGGCTTCCGATCATACCGACGTATGCAGATTTTCTCGGCAGAATCTGCTCCACACAGAGCTGATCTGCCTTGTGTCCCCTGGTGACAATGACGTAATAATCTTCTTCTCCCTCCGGTATCCGTGCAGTAAGCTCGGAAAAATCGGCGCATATAATCTCATCCGCATCAGGAAAATACTTCGCATTTGCGAACTCCTCCCTGTCGTCCATTACCGTAATTCGATACTGCATCACTCTGGCCAGGCGGCACAGCGGCTGTGCCACATGTCCCCCGCCCAAAATAATCAGATGCGGTCTTGACGTACAGCTATCAACCTTCATCTTTTTTACTCCTTTGCGCTAAATACTTCCTCAAAAATCGCATGGTCTTCCGGAAACATCTCGTACAGTGTATCGCGCGCGGCACTGGCAAATACAGAAAACTCTGCCTCTTTTCCCGCTGCTTTCGGTACCCGGACAGATGTCCCGTAAATGTCTGCAGCGATCTTCTTTTTCAGCTTCTCCTCTTTCATACGCATAACACCGAACATCGATGCACCGTAGCTCCTATCCTTTAAACACAGTTCCAGATACAGCCGGACCGTATTTCCATACTCTCTGTAAAGCGCCTCTTCGGCAATCCCGGCATACTCCGGCTCCTCAAGAAGAGAAAACATCCAGTCTGCGCGTACTCTTTCAAGATCCTTCTCTGTCACTTTTCTGCGAAGAATGGATTTCAGCGAGCGCGACATATAATACATATTCATATATCCCCGGATAAAATGGTCAATGTGTCTCGGTTCCTTACCTACAGGAGTGTATCGCGCCTTCCACAGCTTTCTGCACAGTACAATCTGCGCCGTTTCTCCCTGTTCTTTCGCTGCATCCTCCAAAATTTTCCTGCGTTTATCCCGGTCTGTCTCCCGGAAATACTGCTCCTCCCAGGATGCGGTCATTACTTCATATTCCTTCATACTCAGACAAATTCCTTTCTCACCGCTTCAAGAGCGGCAGCTATCACCTTGTCCATATCAAAATATCGATACAGTCCCAGCCTTCCGCCAAAAATAACATCCGGCTTCTGCGCTGCCAGTTTCTCGTATTTCTGATAAAGGACAGTATTCTTTTCATCATTGATCGGATAATACGGCTCGTCACCTTTTTTCCACTCCTTCGGATACTCACGCGTAATTACCGTATCCGGCTGCTGTCCGAATGCGAAGTGCTTATGTTCTATAATTCTGGTGTACGGCACCTCGCGCTCCGTATAGTTTACAACCGCATTTCCCTGGAAGTTCGGGCAGTCCAGATGCTCCTCCTCAAACCGCAGAGAACGGTACTCCAGAACGCCCTCCTCATATCCGAAATATTCATCAATCATACCCGTAAATACCGTTTTCTCTGCAATATCCGGATTATCTTTCTGAAATTCAAAGTAATCCGTGTTCAGCAGCACCGGTGTATCTCCAAGCATGTTCTGTACCATCGCGGTATATCCGTTCTTCGGAATACCCTGGTGCGGATCGTTGAAGTAGTTGTTATCATAAATAAAGCGCAGCGGCAGCCTGCGGATGATAAACGCCGGAAGATCTTTACAGTCACGCCCCCACTGCTTCTCCGTATATCCTTTCACAAGCTTTTCGTACACATCACGTCCAACCAGAGAAAGCGCCTGCTCTTCCAGATTCTTCGGTTCTGTGATATTCAGATCCTCAATCTGACTTCTGATCTTTTCCTGCGCCTCAGCCGGAGTGCGCACACCCCACATTTTACTGAATGTGTTCATATTAAACGGCATATTGTACAGTTCATCCTTGTATACAGCAATCGGAGAGTTAATATAGTGATTAAACTCCGTAAACTGCTGTACGTACTGCCAGACCTCCTCATTCGAGGTGTGAAAAATATGCGCGCCGTACTTGTGCACCTGAATTCCGTTTTGATCCTCCGTGTAAATATTTCCAGCGATATGGCTGCGTTTTTCAATTACCAGACATTTCTTTCCTCTTTTTCCCGCTTCGTGAGCAAATACGGCGCCGAAGAGCCCCGCTCCCACGATCAGATAATCGTATTTTCTCATTTTGTCTTCCTCCTGATCAGTACCGTACATTCAGCAGCGTAAGCCCCTGTGCCGGCGCGGTAAATCCCGCCTGTGAGCGATCCTTTGCCTCCAGCAGAGCTTCCATTGATCGCCAGTCTCTCTTTCCAAGACCGACCTCCAGAAGCGTCCCCGTTAAAATACGCACCATGTTATAGAGAAATCCGTCCCCGGTGTAATCAAAAATATACTCCGTGCCTCTTCTCGTGATTCCAATGCGCTTTACTGTCCGCACCGTAGACTTCTTCATTCGCTTATTTGCGCAGAAGCTCTTAAAATCGTGGGTTCCCTCCAGAAGATCCGCTGCGCGCCGCATTGCTTCCAGGTCAAGTGTTCCGCGGCAGTCTTCCATGCGGTAAATCTGCTTTCTCTCAAAAACATGCTTGCAGCTTCCCGTCTCCACACGATAGCGGTATGTCTTCTCTGCTGCGTTTAACCGGCTGTGAAATCTCTCCGGAACACGCACAAGCTCCGTAATCTCAATATCCTCGGGCAGATACCTGTTCAGATACTCCAGAAGTTCCTGCGCATCCGCTTCCTTCGCCAGGTGGAAATTGGCCGTCTGTCCGAGAGCATGCACGCCGGCATCCGTTCTCCCCGCGCCGTGAACCTCTACCTCTTCTCCGGCGTAACGGCAGAGAACAGCCTCAATCTTTCCCTGAATCGTCTGTGAAGTATTTCCCTGTTTCTGCCAGCCGTCATATCTGCTTCCATCGTACTGAATGATAATTTTATAGTTCATCTGTTTCTCCATTTTACCCTATAAGATTCTGGTTGTCCACTCAGAACAATCCCAGACACTCGTTACAATGTCCTCATAAAACTCGGGCTCATGGCACACCATAAGAATACTTCCCTTATACTCCTTCAGCGCCCGTTTCAATTCCTCTTTGGCGTCCACATCCAGATGGTTTGTGGGCTCGTCGAGTACCAGCAGATTCGTCTCTTTGTTAATCAGCTTGCACAGACGCACTTTCGCCTGCTCGCCTCCCGAGAGTACACGAACCTGGCTCTCAATATGCTTCGTTGTCAGACCGCATTTGGCCAGCGCAGAGCGAATCTCATACTGGGTATAGGAGGGAAATTCTTTCCACAGCTCTTCGATACAGGTTGAGGTGTTCTTAGTGTCACTCTCCTGCTCAAAATAGCCGATATACAGATAGTCTCCGAGCTGTGCATAGCCCGACAGCGGTTTGATCAGACCCAGGATACTCTTTAACAGTGTGGTCTTGCCGATGCCGTTGGCTCCCACCAGAGCTACTTTTTCTCCCCGTTCCATTTCGAGATTCAGCTCTCTGGAAAGGGGCTCCTCATATCCGATAACAAGATTCTTTGTAACAAAGAGCTGCTTTCCGGAAGTTCTGGCTTCACGGAAGTGAAACTCCGGCTTCGGCTTTTCCTGCGCCAGCTCAATGATATCCATTTTATCCAGTTTTTTCTGGCGGGACATCGCCATATTTCTCGTTGCAACACGTGCCTTGTTTCTCGCGACAAAGTCCTTAAGCTCGCTGATTTCCTGCTGCTGTCTGCGGTACGCAGCCTCCAGCTGTGATTTTTTTACAGCATAAACCTCCTGGAATTTATCATAATCTCCCACATAACGGTTCAGCTCCTGATTTTCCATGTGATAAATAATATTCACCACGCTGTTCAGAAACGGAATGTCGTGTGAAATCAGCACAAAGGCGTTCTCATATTCCTGCAGATAGCGCGTCAGCCAGTTGATGTGCTGCTCGTCCAGATAGTTTGTAGGCTCGTCCAGCAGCAGAATGTCCGGCTTTTCCAGGAGCAGCTTACCCAGCAGGACTTTCGTTCTCTGTCCTCCGGAGAGTTCCGTCACATCATTATCCATACCGATTGCGTCCAGTCCAAGTGCTCTTCCGACCTCATCTACCTTTGCGTCAATAATGTAAAAGTCATGCATAGTCAGCAGATCCTGAATCGTTCCCAGTTCCTCAAGCATTTTCTCCATCTCTTCCGGAGATGCCTCTCCCATGCCGTCGCAGATCTCATTCATCTTTTCCTCCAGCTCAAAAAGCCAGGCAAAAGCAGACTTGAGCACATCACGGACCGTCATCCCCTTTTCCAGCACGCTGTGCTGATCGAGATATCCGACCCGGACATTCTTTGCCCATTCAACGGTTCCCTCATCGGGCATCAGTTTCCCCGTAACAATATTCATAAAGGTTGATTTTCCCTCTCCGTTGGCACCCACAAGCCCGATATGTTCTCCCTTCAGCAGGCGGAAAGACACATCATTGAAGATCGCGCGGTCCCCGAAGCCGTGGGACAGATGTTCCACATTTAATATACTCATAAATCTATACTCCTTCTGGGCATGCCGTGCGCCTGCCCGTTTATTCTTTAGCAGTCAAGGATATTCTACATGATGGTGCCCGAGATGGCAATAGTCAAAAGGACGTATGCCCCAAAAGGCACACGTCCCGAACATTTTTATATTATTCTTCTCCGTTCCAGTTTCTGACTGCCTCAAATTCATCCAGAATCTCCTGAGACGGGGCCTTTGTGGCAAGACTCACCAGAACAATCAGCAGAATACTGACTGCAAATCCTACGACCAGAGAATACAGTCCTGTAGCAGTTCCCAGCGTCTGACCGTTTACCAGCGGAATATAATCCCAGATAATCACAGTGATTCCTCCGGAGAGAATACCTGCAACAGCTCCCTGCAGGTTGGTCCGTTTCCAGAACAGGGACATTACTACAATAGGTCCGAAAGCAGATCCCAATCCTGCCCATGCATTTGAAACGAGTCCCATGATGCTGCTGTTCGGATTCCATGCAATCAGGAATGCGAGAACCGCTACCGCCACTACCGTATAACGGCTTACAGCCAGCACTTTCTTCTCGTCCGCTTTTGGAAACAGTACATCCTTATAGATATCCTTGGATACGGAAGATGCCGTAACCAGCAGCTGTGAATCAGCTGTCGACATAATTGCCGCGAGAATTCCGCACAGAAAGATTCCTCCGATAAATGCGAGATTAAAGTCCTCCGTGAACACCTTTGTAATCATTTTGATAAAGACATTCTCAGACTCCGCATCGGAAAGTACCGGTACAAGATATGCACGTCCCAGTACGCCGATTACACACGCCGCACCTAATGAGAGTGCCACCCAGATAATCGCAATAACACGCGATTTGCGCAGCTCTTTCTGGTTCTTTACCGCCATAAACCGGGTCAGAATATGCGGCATACCGCAGTATCCCAGCCCCCATGCAAGCTGCGAAAATATCTCGACAAATGTATATGGGCGATCTCCGTTAATCAGCGGGTTCAGGAACGCCTCCGCTCCCCCGGTGGCTCCGCTCTCAGTAATCAGTTCCTTTGCTCCGTCAGCTCCGCCTACCAGTACATATGCAATAATCGGCACAGCCAGAAGTCCGATCAGCATCAGGCCTCCCTGCACAAAGTCCGTGACGCACACTGCCATAAATCCTCCCATAAAGGTATATGCCAGGATTACCACAGCTCCGATTGCCAGTGCAATATGGTAATCAATTCCGAATACGGATGTAAACAGCTTTCCTCCTGCCGCAAGCGCTGAAGCAGTGTACACCAGAAAGAATACGACAATCACAATGGATGAAATCAGAAGCATGATCTTTTTCTTATCACGATAACGATTCTCAAAAAATGCCGGAAGTGTCAGAGAGTTATTTGCCTTGATCGTGTATCTGCGCAGTCTTGAAGAGATACAGACCCAGTTGAAAACAGTACCGAAGAACAGTCCGACAGCAATCCAGATCTGCCCCGTTCCCGCGGCATAAATTGCTCCGGGAAGTCCCATCAGGAGCCAGCCGCTCATGTCGGATGCCTGTGCGGAAAATGCCGCTACCCAGCCGCTCAGCCCTCTGCCTCCCAGTATGTAATCTTCAACACTCTCTGTCTTTTTCATGTAAAGAGCACCGATAACAACCATGAAGATCAGGTAAGCCGCAAATGCAATAAAGATTGCGGTCAGGTCTCCTCCATTCATAATATTCTCCTCCTCTATCATGTATTTTCTGTATAAAGATAGAGCCGCAGCTCCGCATATCTGCCGGAACCGCGGCAATGTTCTTTACGCTGTTTTCTATTATCTCTGAAACCTGCAGATTTGTCAACTCCCAGGGCAACTTACTAGATTCGCACTTTTTCTTCCTGCTTATTGCTTATTCTGAAATTCCGCGGGGTCATATGATAGCGTTCCCGGAACACTCGGTGAAAATAGCTGCTGTTCTCATAGCCCACAGCTGAAATGATGTCGCTGATCGGCAGATCCGTATCGCACATCAGCGCAACCGCTTTACTCAGCCTCTTTCTCTGCAGCAGTTCCTTGAAATTATATCCCGTACTCTTTTTCACCATCCGGCTGAGCAGCGGCATCGGCAGATGCAGTTTCGTACACAGCTCCGTAAGTGTAGCTGTACGGTAATTCTGCTCGATATAGTCAAGAGTGGTCATTGCGATCATATCCTCATACTGATCCGGCACACGCATCTCCACATACTGTACAGAATCTATCAGATAGAGAAACAGCAGCCCCATTGTAGTCTGATTCATCCGCTTCTGATTCTCCTGACCGGTCACGAGGGAATAGATCATGTTTTCAAGCAGATTTTGGATCTGCAGCACCCCTGCCACTTTAAAATGCAGGTACTCTCCGCGGTCCGCATCCTGACGCAGTACGTTGACAAGGAAATCTGCAAGTACATTATTTCTTCCAATCATCGTATACGCTACATCAAAAAACTCCGGGAGAATAATAAAATTAATTGCAATATCTCCCTCGCCCGCCGGCAGGATCTCATGGCGTGTATACTGGTTTAAAAACAGCAGCTCTCCCTGTCGAATCATCACTTCGCGTCCGTCAATAATGTTTGTGATTGATCCCTGACAGACGTAGATTACCTCTACATAATTATGCCGATGCTCGGGGAAATAAATAAAGCGCGTGTGAGTGCGAACGGTAATCAGCTCACCCTCCTCAAGCATTTTGCGGCTGTCCACTGTGAAATCCTCCTCAGAGGTATAGAGTTCTCTCTCAACCTGCTGCTCTCCGTCCAGAATGCGCTGCTCCTCCAGCGTAATTTCCTTCAATCTGTCAAGCAGTTCCTGATGCATCTTTATTAACCCCTCTTTCGTCCCGTTTCTCACAGAATACCACCCTGGGGATGGGATGTAAAGCAAAAAACGCCCTTGTTCACTGCAGATTTTCCTTTCTGTGATTCATATTTTGGTACTGATATATTCACAAAACGTTCAAATTTTACTAATACTATTCTCACAACTTTTTACTATACTGAGTTTCAGATAAAGCTAATAACTTTATATTTTCTTTTTCATATGCCAGTGGCATAGTACACTGGCTCCTTCCTTCTAATTTTGAGTTATAGAATGAAGTGCTGATTCCGAAGTTTTCGCCCTTTGGAACCAGCACTTTCTCTTTGTGTGTTTTAATAAATCATATCTTACAATAAAGCGGAAACCGGCATCTGCCGGCTTCCGCTTTATGTTTAATATTTATAGTATATAATAGAAGGCCGAGTATAATTATTTTCTGAGTGATAGCACGTCTTTTTCGTATCTCTCAACCTCTGCCAGCCAGTCCTCTCTCCCCGGAACATTATTCAGCTCACAGAAATAATTCCATACGTCACCAAACGGATAAACTTTCAGTTCTTCCTGCATGGTCATAAGTTTTGTAAACTGATTCGTGTCCTGCAGTTCCTTTAACTGCTGATATGGTGTAACAAGAGCGTACAGCAGCGCCTTCTGCATATTTCTCATACCGTTTACCCATGCGGCAATTCTGTTGATGCTCGCGTCAAAGAAGTCAAGAGCCAGAAGTACACGGTCAATCGCGTCATTTCTTACGATCTCTTTTGCAATCTCTCTTGTCTCATCATCAAAAAGTACTACATGGTCACTGTCCCAGCGAACCGGTCTTGTCACATGCAGAGCGATCTTATCATTAAACAGCAGCATGGACGGAATCTTATCAGATACCACTTCGGTCGGATGATAATGTCCGTTATCCATCAGGCTTAAAATGCCGTTATGCGCTGCATAGTTGATCGTAAACTCGCTTGAACCAACAGTATAGGACTCCATTCCAATGCCGAAGACTTTAGACTCCAGGCATACATATACCTTTGATTTATCATACGGCTCGGATAAGATCTGATCCAGAGAATCCTTGAATCTGGCTCTAGGTCCCAGGCGGTCAGCCGGAATATCCTTATATCCGTCCGGAATCCAGATATTCATCGCGCACGGCATTCCCGTTTCCTCTGCAAAATACTGAGAAATTCTGATGCATGCCTTGCCGTGGTCAATCCAGAACTTACGTACATTCTCATCAGGGCTGGAGAGCGTCAGGTTATCTTTTACCATTGCATGTGAGAAGAATGTGGGGTTAAAATCAAGTCCCATGCCTCTCTCTTTTGCGAACTCCACCCATTTCTTGAAATGCTTGGGCTCCAGAGCATTGCGGTCGACATGTTCGCCATCCTCAAAGATTGCGTAGCACGCATGAAGATTCAGTTTGTGTACACCCGGAATCAGTTTTAACGCCTCATCGATGTCCTGCATCAGTTCCTGCGGCGTTCTCGCTCTGCCCGGATAGTCACCTGTAGCCTGGATACCGCCGGTCAGCGGTCCATCCTGGTCAAAGCCGACAACATCATCGCCCTGCCAGCAGTGCATGGAAATAGGAATGTTCTTCAGAATCTCCATTGCCTTGTCAGTATCCACACCAATCTTCGCGTAAATCTCTTTTGCGGATTCATATCTTGCCCTTGTCGTCATTATGTTTCCTCCTTAAATCTATGCCGTGTAGATCTTTATGTCGAACGATTCATGAATAACGTCTCGCGCTTCCTCCACACTGGCAAATTCTTTTGCTTTCAGCATCTGTGCAGTAAGATTACCGATCGCAGTAGCCTCAGTCGGTCCTGCATGGATCTCCTTCTTTGTGGCTTTTGCAGTCAGTTCATTTAAATAGCCGGCATTGGATCCTCCGCCTACAATGTGAATGCGGCTGAAAGTTCTTCCTGCAATATCCTCGATTTCCGCAGCTGTCTTTGCATAGCAGTCCGCCAGACTTGCGTAGATTACAGTAGCAATCTCACCGAGTGTCTCAGGAACCTGCTGGCCTGTTCTGCGGCAGTAATTTTTTACTTCTTCGATCATACTCTCCGGAGCTAAGAAACACTCATCGTTTGCGTTTACTCTGGAGGGGAAGTCCTTATTCTTTTCAGCCTCCGCACAGATTTCAGCGAATCCATATTTATCACCGAACTCATGGCGCACAGACTGAATCATCCACAGTCCCATAATATTCTTCAGATAGCGGAAGCGGTATCCGTAGCCGCCCTCGTTCGTGAAGTTCAGCTCACAGCTCTTCTTAGAGCAGTCTGCCTGCATCCTCTCAACGCCCATTAAGGACCAGGTACCGGAGCTGATATAAATAAAGTCGTCGTCATTTGCCGGAACCGCAAGCACTGCAGAACCGGTATCGTGTGTGGCCGGAACTACAACTTCCAGGTCAAAGCCAATTTCATCCACAAGCTCTTTTCTAAGGCCTCCAAGTGATGTGCCCGGCAGCACAAGCTTCTGGAACATCTCTTTCTTATAGCCCAGAGTATCTATGAGCTCATAATCCCAATCCTTTGTGACAGGGCTCACAAGCTGTCCTGTCGTCGCTTCGGTGTACTCATTTGCCTTTTGGCCTGTCAGCAGGAAGTGCAGATAGTCCGGAATAAACAGCAGTGTCTCCGCCTGCTCCATATACTGCGGATATTTCTGTTTTACTGCCATAAGCTGATAAACCGTATTGTAAATCGCTTTCTGAATACCGGTTCTTGCATACAGATCATCCTGGGAGATCTTCTCATAGACCTTTTCGTCCATTCCGATATTTCTCTTATCGCGATATCCAACCGCATTGCCCAGCATCTTATCATCCTTGTCGAGCAGAACAAAGTCAACACCCCAGGTGTCAATACCCATACTTGCCGGGATCTTGCCCGCTTCCTTACATTTCTTCAGTCCGGCTACGATCTCCTTGAAGAGCCGGTCCGTTTCCCAGCACATCTCACCGTCTTTTTTTACCATTCCATTTTCAAAACGGTGAATCTCCTCCAGCTGCATCTTTCCGTTTTCCATGTGTCCTAAAATGTGGCGTCCGCTTGATGCTCCGATGTCAACTGCTAAATAATATGTACTCATTGGGGAACCTCCTTGCATATCTTCGTATTTTATTTTATCCCACAGGCTCTAATTATGTAAGAACCCGATTTGTCAAAAAAAACGTCTTTATTTGCACCCTTTTGCCATCTCATAGATGCAGCGCATATCCTCTTTTGTCAGCGGCTTGAACTGTCCGACCGTACGTTTGCCGAAGAAGCTGCACTTTTCTGCAAGCTCATCGATCTGCGCATCTGTCGGCTCAACGCCGAGCTCACGCATATTAACCGGCATATCGATGGAGTGATAGAACTCCTCCATACGCTCTATTCCCCGCAGAGCTGTCGCCCGCGGGTCGGTAAAATCATTCTCTACACCAAGCACGTTAACGGCGAACTGTGCAAAACGCTCCGGCTTTTCTTCATATACATAGCGCGCCCAGCTTCCCCAGACTGCCGCAAGTCCTGCTCCGTGCGCCACATCAAACATTCCTCCCAGCTCATGCTCAAGCTGATGGCTGGACCAGTCACCCACAGTGCCGCAGCCGGTCAGACCGTTATGTGAAAGACTTCCTGCCCACATCACCTGCGCGCGTGCATTGTAATTCTCCGGATCATTCATCAGAATTCTGGCGCTGTCCATCACCGTCTTCATCAGTCCCTCTGCCATGCGGTCCGTAAGCTCCGTATGATCTTCTTTCGTGAAATAGCGCTCCATCGTGTGCATCAGAATATCCGTACATCCGCACGCTGTCTGATATTTGGGAAGTGTATAGGTCAGTTCCGGATTCATGACTGCGAAACGGCATCTGCAGAGGTCGCTGTTATAACCGCGTTTAAGCCATCCATCCTCATTTGTGATGACAGAGGAATCACTCATCTCACTTCCGGCCGCAGCGATCGTCAGAACTGCTCCGACAGGTATACATGCCGCTGCCTCTCTCTTTTTGGAATAAAAATCCCAGACATCTCCCTCGTTGGCCAGTCCATAACCTATCGCCTTAGCAGAGTCGATCACACTGCCGCCGCCAACTGCAAGCAGAAAATCCACGCCCTCTTTTCTGCAAAGCTCAATACCCTCATAAACAAGTGAAAGCCGCGGGTTCGGAACCACACCTCCCAGTGTGACATAGTCGATCCCCTCTGCTTCCAATGAGGCGCATATCCTATCAAGCAGCCCGGATTTCTTTGCACTCTTTCCTCCGTAGTGCACAAGTACCTTCTTACAGCCCTGAGCTTTCACAAGCGCCCCGGTCTGCATCTCGGCATCTTTTCCGAATACTACTCTGGTCGGCGTATAGTATTGAAAATTAACCATTGGTTTTATACCCCTTTCCTTTCTTATGCTGACTTATATTTTACTACAGAAATGACAGGATTCCTATAGTTAATTTGTAGATTCTGCATAAAAAAACAACTGCCGCACTTTCGTGCGGCAGCCGTATATTGTCTTATTCGTACAGGCACGGAGCGATCTCTTCGCTGTCCATGTTCTCTGCTGTATAGTACAGACATCCTGTATCAACATCTTCTACAGGCTCTCCTGCTGCTGCCTTTACTGCAAGCTCTACTGCCTTATAGCCGATCTGTACCGGGTTCTGTGTGATAGCACC
>CALWBA010000004.1 GCA_944375815.1 uncultured Lachnospiraceae bacterium
GATTCCCCTACGAACTGCTCGGTTTATCCAAAGGTCTTACAGGCAGCGGAGAACCGGAAGAAAAATACTTACGGGATATGGTTCGTTGGTCAAGCGGTTAAGACGCCGCCCTCTCACGGCGGAAACAGGGGTTCGATTCCCCTACGAACTGTTTGGAAAGTCTGCAGAAGCAGACTTTTTTGTTTATTCTGGAATTGCGTCTCTGCAATATCTTTGATACAATAGTTACAGGTAGCAAAAACAGACAGGCGGAATCGCTGCAAAGGGGGACACAATATGCAGAAAAAATTAACAAAAGGCCCGCTTCTGACGGAGGACGGGCAGCTTGCGGAAGCGGGGTATTCCACAAGCCTTGTAAAGGATTACAGCCGTGCGGCCGTCCGCATGGGCAGAATGAGGATTAAAGAGTGGGATTACTATTTAATCTATAATAATAGATTCGGAGTGGCACTCACTGTGGCGGATAACAGCTATATGGGACTTTTGAGCATCTCATTTCTGGATTTTGAGAAGGGGATGGAGCACACAGTAAGTCCGGTTCTTCCGTTTACGATGGGAAGGCTGAATCTTCCTGAGAGTTCAGAACAGGGAAGTGTACATGTAAAAAAGGGCCGTTCCAGGTTCTCCTTTGTAAAAACGGACAGAGAGCGTATCCTGACCGCAAGCATGGAAAAATTTGATGCAGGCCTTCCAATCAGAATGAAGATTGTGCTGACAGAAGAGCCCAGAGACAGCATGGTGATTGCAACACCCTTTACAGAGAAAAAAACCGCTTTTTACTATAATCAGAAAATCATAGGTATGAAAGCAAAAGGAATTGTTGAGTACAAAGGCAGAAAGTACTATTTTCGGCCTGACGAGAGTTTCGGTCTGCTTGACTGGGGCAGAGGCGCATGGACGTATGATAATACCTGGTACTGGGGGGCTCTCCAGGGGAAAATCGGATCGGAAGTCTTTGGACTTAATCTCGGATACGGCTTCGGAGATACCTCTGCGGCAACTGAGAATATGCTTTTCTTAGGAGGAAAAGCTCATAAGCTTGCAGATGTACATTTTGAGATTCCGGGCGAGAAAGAGGGAGAAATCAGATACCTTGACCGATGGAAGGTTGCGGATGATGAGGGAAGACTTACTCTTGATTTTACGCCCGTTTTAGACCGCAGCGCCCTGACATCTCTGGGCGTACTGATGAGCGATCAGCATCAGGTTTTCGGATGGTTTGACGGAACAGCCGTGCTTGATGACGGAACGAAAATACCTATTCGGAAAATGCTGGGATTTATGGAGAAGGTACGCAATAAGTGGTAGACAAAACACCGGCAGGGGAGAGAATTTTTTTGACCCCTGCCTTTTTTCATGATATAATGCCTGTCGGCGAACGAAGAAATGACGGAGGAAAGGAATAGATTCATGGCAAAGAAAGATGTATATGATGCCAGCAGCATATCTGTGCTGGAAGGACTGGAAGCTGTTAGAAAACGGCCTGGAATGTACATAGGAAGTGTATCCAGAAAAGGTCTGAACCATTTGATATATGAAATCGTAGACAACTCGGTAGATGAGCATCTTGCAGGACACTGCAGCCGTATCCGTGTGGTGCTTGAGGCGGACGGCTCCTGCACAGTGGAGGATGACGGGCGCGGAATCCCGGTTGGAATGCACGCAAAGGGCGTTTCCGCAGAGCGCGTGGTATTCACAACGCTGCACGCAGGAGGTAAATTTGACGATTCGGCATATAAGACAAGCGGAGGCCTGCATGGTGTGGGATCATCAGTTGTAAATGCGCTTTCAACATACCTGGATGTGAAGATCAGCCTTGGCGGATATATCCACCATGACCGCTATGAACGCGGCCTTCCGGTTGTGGAGCTTATCGATGGTTTACTTCCTACGATCGGGCGCACGAAAGAGACAGGCACGTGTATCAATTTCCTTCCGGATCCGGAGATTTTTGAGCAGACCCGCTTCTCTTCCAAGGATGTAAAGAGCAGGCTGCATGAGACATCATATCTGAATCCGAACCTCACGATCATATTTGAGGATTTAAGGGATGGGCGCGCAGAGAAGATTACTTATCATGAACCGGATGGAATTGTGGGTTTTGTCCGGGATCTGAATAAGAAGTCAGAGGTGCTGCACGAACCGGTCTACTTTAAAGGTGAGGCGGATGGTATCACTGTGGAGTGTGCGTTTCAGTATATCAATGAGTTTCACGAGAATGTATTGGGATTCTGCAACAATATCTACAATGCAGAGGGCGGTACGCACCTGACAGGATTTAAGAGCACATTTACCACTGTAATGAACAATTATGCGAGGGAGCTCGGCATTTTAAAAGAAAAGGATGATAATTTCACCGGAGCCGATATCCGGAACGGCATGACAGCAGTGGTGTCAATCAAGCACCCCGCTCCGCGGTTTGAGGGACAGACAAAAACAAAACTTGACAATCAGGACGCGGCAAAGGCAGCCGGAAAGGTAACCGGTGAGGAGATCACACTGTTCTTTGACCGCAATCTTGAGATGCTTAAGACTGTTCTTTCATGTGCAGAGCGCTCGGCCAAGATTCGACGTACGGAAGAAAAAGCCAAGACAAACATGCTCACGAAGCAGAAGTATTCATTTGATTCCAATGGAAAGCTGGCTAACTGCGAAAAACGGGATCCATCTGTGTGTGAGATCTTTATCGTCGAGGGAGATTCGGCAGGCGGATCTGCAAAGACGGCACGCGACAGAAGTTTCCAGGCTATTCTGCCGATTCGCGGAAAAATTTTGAACGTTGAGAAGGCGACAATCGACAAGGTATTGGCAAATGCGGAAATCAAGGCCATGATCAATGCATTCGGCTGCGGATTTTCTGAGGGATACGGGAATGATTTCGATATCACAAAACTTCGATATGATAAAATTATTATCATGGCGGATGCCGATGTCGACGGAGCTCATATCTCGACACTGCTTTTGACGCTGTTTTACCGATTTATGCCGGAGCTGATCTATGAAGGGCATATTTATGTAGCTATGCCGCCGCTTTATAAGGTAATTCCTGCAAAAGGCAAAGAAGAATATCTCTATGATGACAAGGCACTGGAGAGATACCGAAAGACCCACAAAGGAGTGTTTACTCTGCAGAGATATAAGGGTCTCGGAGAGATGGATGCAGAGCAGCTCTGGGATACGACTTTGAATCCCAGAACAAGGATGTTGCGGCGAATTGAGATTGAGGATGCCCGTATGGCATCTGAGGTCACAGAGGTTCTGATGGGAACAGAGGTTCCGCCTCGAAAGGCATTTATCTATGAGCGCGCAAAAGAGGCGGAGCTCGATATCTGACAGGAGGGTGACAAAATATGGAACAGATGGAAAAACAAAGGATTATTGCAACGGAATATTCTGAGCTGATGCAGAAATCCTATATTGATTACGCAATGAGTGTCATTATCTCACGTGCCCTTTCGGATGTCAGGGATGGATTGAAGCCTGTGCAGAGAAGCACACTGTACGATATGTATGAGCTGGGTATTCGCTATGACCGCCCATACAGAAAGTGTGCCCGTATTGTCGGTGATACAATGGGTAAGTACCATCCGCACGGGGACAGCTCGATTTATGAATCTCTTGTCGTGATGGCGCAGGAGTTTAAGAAGGGTCAGACACTTGTTGACGGACACGGCAATTTCGGATCCATAGAGGGTGACGGGGCCGCGGCGATGCGTTATACAGAGGCACGCCTGGAAAAAATCACGCAGGAAGTGTTTCTGGGAGATCTCGACAAAGACGTTGTCGATTTTGTGCCGAACTTTGACCAAACCGAGAAAGAGCCTGCAGTGCTGCCGGTACGCATTCCGAATCTGCTTTTAAACGGTGCGGATGGTATCGCTGTCGGCATGGCGACAAGCATACCTCCCCATAATCTGGGGGAACTGGTAGATGGCGTAAAGGCATATATGAAGAATAATGAGATATCTACCAAGAGCCTGATGCGTTATATAAAAGGTCCTGATTTTCCGACCGGAGGTGTGGTTGTCAATAAAGATGATCTTCTGAAGATCTATGAGACCGGCAGCGGAAAGATCAAGCTTAGAGGCAAAGTAGAGATTGAGCAGGGAAAAGGCGGAAGGACAAATCTTGTGATTACAGAGATTCCGTATACCATGGTGGGTGCAAACATCGGAAAATTTTTAAATGATGTGGCATCACTTGTGGAGAATAAAAAAGCGACAGACATTGTGGATATTTCCAACCAGTCCTCAAAGGAGGGAATCCGCATTGTGCTGGAGTTAAAAAAAGGTGCGGACGTGGAAAATCTTACGAATATGCTTTACAAAAAAACACGTCTTGAGGATACCTTCGGTGTAAACATGCTTGCGGTAGCGGATGGAAAACCCGAAACTCTCAGTCTGAAGCAGGTACTTGAGCATCACGTAGACTTTCAGTTTGAAGTGGCGACGCGTAAGTACCAGAATCTTTTAAGCAAGGAGCTTGATAAAAAGGAAGTGCAGGAGGGATTGATCCGGGCCTGTGATGTGATTGACCTGATTATTGAGATTCTGAGGGGAAGCAAGAATCAGACACAGGTGAAGAACTGTCTGACGATGGGACTTACCGAGGGTATAAAATTTAAGTCGAAAAAAAGCGAAAAAGCAGCTCAGCAGCTGAATTTTACACAGCGTCAGGCCTCTGCAATTCTTGAGATGCGCCTTTATAAACTGATCGGTCTGGAAATAGATGCCCTGATGAAGGAACATGAAGAGACACTTACCCGTATTGCCAGATACGAGGATATTCTGGGAAATTATGACTCCATGGCATCTGTTATTATGGAAGAACTCGATAAGATCAAGAAAGAGTATGGCAGGAAAAGAAAAACCGTGATTGAGAATGCAGAAGAAGCGGTGTACGAGGAGAAGAAGATTGAGAAAATAGATGTTGTATTTCTCATGGATCGTTTCGGTTATGCCAAAACAGTGGACAAGGCGGTATATGAACGCAATAAGGATGCAGCTCACACGGAATTCAAATATATCATTCACTGCAGAAATATAGACAGAATCTGCCTGTTTACTGACAGCGGAAGGATGCATCTTGTAAAAGTTCTTGATCTGCCCTACGGAAAATTTCGGGATAAGGGGACGCCGATCGATAATGTTTCTAATTATGTGAGTACCCAGGAACGGCTTCTTTTTGTCGAAAGTCTTGAGACTGTGAAAAAAAGTAACTTGCTTTTTGCCGCTGCAAGCGGTATGCTTAAACAGGTGGAGGGTTCAGAGTTCAATGTCTCTAAAAGAACGATTGCATCGACCAAGCTCTCCGACGGTGATCACCTTGTGCTTGTAGGAATTGCCGATGAAAGTGATTATGTTGTGCTGCAGAGTAAAAACGGCTGTTTCCTGCGCTTCCTCAAGGAGGAAGTTCCGGTGAAGAAGAAGACCGCTGTGGGTGTGCGTGGTATGCGAATGGCGGAAGGAGACGAGCTTGTTCATGCATATCTGCTTGAAAGCCGCATGGATTATGAGATCGAATATAAGGAAAAGAAAATGAGCCTTAATAAACTCAAGCTCTCCAAGAGAGATACGAAAGGCACGAAAGTGCGCGTATAAAAAGCTGCTGTAAGTTCTGCGCATGACATTGTGACACGAAAATAAAAGAACAGGAGGAAATATTATGGAAAAAATCAGAATAGGTATTGCCGGATACGGCAATCTTGGAAAAGGGGTAGAAATGGCAATCCGCCAGAATCCTGATATGGAGCTGGCAGGTGTTTTTACGAGAAGAGATCCATCAAGTGTAAAGCTTGCGACAGACGGTGTAAAAGCATACAAAATGGAAGATATTAAGGAAATGGCATCTGAGATCGACATCATGATTCTCTGCGGAGGCAGTGCGACAGATCTGCCGCACCAGACTCCGGAGCTGGCACAGTATGTATCTGTGATTGACAGCTTTGACACACATGCAAAAATCCCGGAGCATTTTGCTGCTGTGGATGCAGCATGCAGACAGAGCGGAAATATCGGTGTTATTTCTGTAGGCTGGGATCCGGGCCTGTTCTCCTTAAACCGCATCTATGCGGAGTCCATACTGCCGAATGGAAAAACATATACATTCTGGGGCAAGGGCGTAAGTCAGGGCCATTCTGATGCGATCCGCCGTGTGGCAGGAGTAAAGAGAGGAATTCAGTATACTGTACCGGTTGAGGAAGCTATGCAGGCAGTACGTGACTGCAAACAGCCGGAGCTGACAACCCGTCAGAAGCATACGAGAGAGTGCTATGTAGTTGCTGAGGAAGGTGCAGATTTAAAGAAAATTGAGGAAGAGATCAAGAATATGCCGAACTATTTCGACGAGTATGATACTACAGTGACCTTCATCACAGAAGAAGAGTTTGATGCAGTACATAATAAGATGCCGCACGGCGGTTTCGTAATGAGAAGCGGCAAGACGGGTCTCAATGAGGAAACCGATCAGATGATTGAGTATTCCTTAAAGCTCGGATCAAATCCGGAGTTTACTTCCAGTGTGCTGGTGGCTTATGCAAGAGCAGCATACCGCCTGAAAAAAGAAGGAGCAGTTGGCTGCAAGACCGTATTTGATATTGCGCCGGCATATCTGTCTCCGCTGAGCGGTGAGGAGATCAGAGCGCATTTACTGTAACACATGGTAAGACTAGAGGCTGGGTTAATATACCCGGCCTCTTTGTCTGCCATTATATGGAAAATTATTACAAAAAATTTAAAAAAAACAGAAGAAATATAAAAGTCCATATTGCATAATAGGTTGTGCAACGATATAATGAACAGCAGATGATTCTATTTTCAGAAAAGGGAGGAAAAAGGAGACTGATGTTCAGCGGAAAAGGGAAAAGCGCGAAAAAACGCGCCATGGTGCTGGCACTGGTATTTAGTATGACGCTTTCCACGGCGGTTCCTCAGACGGCATTTGGAGTGTCTGAGACACAGAGCCTTTCAGAAGCGTATGTGCAGACAGATGCCGGTACAGAGACTGAGAACGCTGCAGAGGCTGAGACGCCCGGTATACAGGATGGAATACAGGGCTTATACCTGGAAGGCAATGCATCCGGCTGGGTGTTAAAAGGTTCGGACTGGTATTACTACAACGAAGACGGAACGCCTGCCAGCGGCTGGCTTCATTACAGGGATAACTGGTACTGGCTGGCAGACGACGGACGGATGGTGTGCAGGGAAGCCGTACATGATGGAGAAGCCTGGTACTTCGTGGACAGTAACGGCATAAGAATTTCATCCGGCTGGGGTACGACGGCGGATAACCGCTGGTATTATGCAGGCGCGGACGGCCGGCTATACAGAGACTGGCAGACAATCGACGGGGAATGGTATTACCTGGATCCGAAGGATTGCCATATGCACATGAATGAGATTCTGACCGATAAGGACGGCAATTGCTATTTTGTAACCGGAAGCGGCAGAATGCATACCGGCGGCTGGGCGGCATCAAATGGCAGGAGACTGTATGCTGATCCGGGAGGAATTCTAAAAAAAGGCTGGTTTACTGAAAACGGCAAAACATATTATGCGAACCCCGAGAGCTGCCTGGTACAGACCGGATGGATGGTGGATCCGGAAAACATAAACAAATGGTATTATTTTGACGGCAGCGGCGCGATGGTGAAGGGATGGGTGAATGATGGAGGAAATATATCGTACACTGACCCTGAGACAGGCGTAATGAAATTCGGCTGGCAGGTCGTGGATGGTGCATACCGATACTTTAATACCAGCGGAATTATGGTAAAAGGCTGGCTGACATTGGGCGGCAAGACATATTACCTTGATGAGACAGGTGCGATGAAATCCGGCTGGCTTACTGTGGATGGGAATACATATTTTCTGAATGCGAGCGGTGAAGTTCAGTTTGGATGGCAGCGTATTGGAGACCAGTACTATTACATGGATGCAAACGGTATTATGAAGACCGGATGGGTACTGGATAACGGAAAGTATTATTATCTGAATGATAAAGGCCATATGATGAGCGGCTGGCAGCAGATAGACGGTAAAACGTATTATCTGAATGCGAGCGGCGAGATGCAGGTGGGCTGGCAGAATATTCGCGGTAAATTCTATTTCTTTAATGCGAGCGGCGAGATGCAGACCGGATGGCTGAAACAGGGAAACTGGACATATTATCTTGGCGCTGACGGCGCAAGGGTAACCGGTTGGCAGAACATCGGCGGGATGAGTTATTATTTCGGTACAGATGGCTTGATGAAAACAGGATGGCTTGATGATGGAGGCGTACGGTATTATCTGGAACCGAACGGAGTTATGCACGCCGGATGGCTCTTGCTTGACGGCAAATATTATTACTTTAATGCCAGCGGAGCCATGCAGACCGGCTGGACCGTGATTGGCGGAAAGTATTATTACCTGAATGAAAAAGGTGAGCAGCAGTATGGCTGGCAGCTTATTGACGGTAAGTATTATTATCTGAATGCGAGCGGTGAAATGCAGTCCGGACTGAAGCAGATCGGTATGTACTGGTATTACTTCAACGCAAGCGGAGTTATGCAGGTGGGCTGGCAGAAGATAGGCTCCTGGTGGTACTATTTCAATGCAAGCGGCATCCGCCAGACTGGCTGGCAGAAACAATCCTCCGGTACATATTATCTTGCGTCAGATGGACACATGGTAACCGGCTGGCAGGAGATCAGCGGCGATCTGTATTACTTTAATACCAGCGGCATTATGGCGCACGATACCTATGTGGATGGAAAGTATTTAAATTCCGAAGGCAAATACGTTCCTGCAGTAGATACCGGGAAGAAGACCGTCAAGAACCTGCTGCAGATTGCACTGGAACCTATAGGACAGACGCTTTATATCTGGGGCGGCGGGCATGATGTCGGAACAGGCGGAGACGGCGTGCGTATCGGAGTAAATACGAAGTGGAAGAGCTGGTTTGATGCGAATGATTCTTCTTATGACTGGACCGCGCATAAATATAAATATGGCTATGGACTCGACTGCTCCGGTTTTGTGGGATGGGCGGTTTACAATGTGATGAACACAAAGAGCAATCAGAGCGCCTATATGTCGACGTCAACCGTTATGCCAAGTTATCTTGCAAATCTTGGACTCGGAACTTATTACGGGAATACAAGCAAAGCAGAATTTACTCCCGGCGACATTGTATCGCAGCCGGGTCATGTCTGGATTGTACTCGGACAGTGCAGTGACGGCAGTGTTGTGCTTGTACACAGCACTCCGCCGGGCGGTGTGCAGATCAGCGGAACTGTTACTCCGTCGGGAAGCAGAGACAGTGAGGCAATCGCTCTTGCAAAGAAGTATATGAACAAATATTATTCTAATTTTACAAACAAGTTTGGTGTCTCTACTGCCGGAACCGCATATCTGAAAAACGTCAACCGTATGCAGTGGAAGGTAAACGGCAGCCGATATATGTCAGATCCTGAGGGCATTACGCAGATGGACGCTGCACATGTTCTGAAATATCTGTTCGGAGAATAAGGGCTTGACTTTTTCGGAAAACAGGTTTATAATTCAGATAATGAAATATGTTACTAGTTGAAGAGTGGGCAGGGGTGCCCACTCTTCTTTGTTGCATCATGCAGCGGACGGCAGCTTGTTTCAGAAAGCAGCAAGATGAAAGGATGGTGAAGAAGGATGAGAAGAAAAGAGACGTATGAGCAGAAGGCGGAAGAGCTGATTCTGCCGATTGTGGAGCAGCACGGTTTCGAGTTGGTGGACGTGGAGTATGTAAAAGAAGCGGGCGCCTGGTATCTGAGAGTCTATATTGACAAGGAGGGCGGCATCACCATCGATGACTGCGAGACAGTAAGCCGTGCATTCAGTGACCTGCTGGACGAAAAAGACTTTATTGAGGAGGCATATATTCTGGAGGTCAGCTCCCCGGGACTGGGCAGACCACTCAAGAAGGAGAAGGACTTTAAGAGAAACCTAGGGAAAGAAGTAGAGGTTCGCACCTACCGCCCGATTGAGCGAC
>CALWBA010000005.1 GCA_944375815.1 uncultured Lachnospiraceae bacterium
ATGCATTCCAATCCAGGTTCATTCTGGGGTCAGGAAAGTATTCACTGAAACTCATCAAAGCGGCGGTGGAGGACGCGGGAGCACAGATCATTACGCTTGCCGTTCGCCGGGCAAATACGCGGGAACAGGAAAATATTCTGGACTATATCCCGAAAGGTGTTACCCTTCTGCCAAATACCTCGGGTGCAAGAAATGCTGAGGAGGCTGTTAGAATTGCAAGGCTGGCGCGTGAACTGGGATGCGGAGATTTTGTAAAGATCGAAATTATGCGCGATACGAAATATCTGCTGCCTGACAATGCCGAGACGATTCGGGCCACTGAGATCCTGGCAAAGGAGGGATTTGTCGTCATGCCGTATATGTATCCGGATTTAAATGCAGCGCGCGATCTGGTAAATGCCGGTGCGGCAACCATTATGCCGCTCGCAGCGCCGATTGGCTCCAATAAGGGGCTGGCAGCGAAAGAATTTATCCAGATTCTGATTGATGAGATTGATCTTCCGATTATTGTGGATGCCGGGATCGGAAGACCATCCCAGGCGTGCGAAGCTATGGAGATGGGGGCAGCTGCCATTATGGCAAATACAGCCCTTGCTACAGCCGGAGATCTGCCGCTGATGGCGTCGGCATTCCGACAGGCCATTGAAGCAGGGCGAAAGGCTTATCTGTCCGGACTTGGGCGGGTACTGACACGCGGAGCAAGCGCATCAGACCCTCTGACAGGATTTCTGAGGGATTGAGGTGATACATATGGAAAATCAGTTTTTTATAGATTCGCAGGAGCTGTCTCAGGAAGCACTTGACAGGAAACACCGCCTGGAAAACGATCCCGGATTTCGGAAGAATCATATGGAATATCTTCCTGGGATGGAGAAAATTTCCTCAGACATCTGTGAAAAGGTGATGTCGCAGATGAACAGCTATGATCCGGAATGCTATACGGCGCAGGACGTGCGTGCGGCTCTGGAGCACAGAGTCTGCTCTGTAGAAGACTTCAAAGCACTTCTGTCTCCGGCAGCGGAACCTTTCCTTGAACAGATGGCCGAGAGGGCACAGATGGAGACAGGCAGACATTTCGGAAATACCGTGTACCTGTTCACTCCGCTGTATATCGCTAATTATTGTGAAAATTATTGTGTGTATTGTGGATTTAACTGTTATAATCATATTAAGCGGATGAAGCTGACTATGGAACAGATAGAGCATGAAATGCAGGTGATCGCTGAGAGCGGTATGGAGGAGATTCTTATTCTCACAGGGGAGAGCCGCGGGATGAGCGGTGTAGAATATATCGGAGAGGCGTGCAGACTGGCGAGAAAATACTTCCGCATGGTAGGACTTGAGATCTATCCTGTGAATACGGATGAATACCGCTATCTTCACGAGTGCGGTGCAGATTATGTGACGGTATTTCAGGAGACATACGACACAGATAAGTACGAGACACTGCATCTGATGGGGCATAAGCGCGTCTGGCCGTATCGCTTTGATGCACAGGAGCGTGCACTCATGGGAGGAATGCGCGGTGTAGCTTTTTCTGCGCTGCTCGGTCTGGCGGACTTTCACAAGGATGCCCTGGCGACGGGGCTTCACGCTTACTATCTGCAGAGAAAGTATCCCTGGGCAGAGATGTCATTGTCCTGCCCGCGCCTGCGCCCGATTGTAAACAACGATAAAATCAGTCCGCTGGATGTGGGAGAACGGCAGCTCTGTCAGATCCTCTGTGCCTACCGTATTTTCCTTCCTTTTGCGGGAATCACGGTATCTTCAAGAGAGAGCGCTGATTTTAGAAACGGCATTGTGAAGATCGCGGCAACGAAGGTTTCCGCCGGCGTGTCCACAGGAATAGGAGATCATGAGAGTAAATATACGGGAAAGGAGTCAACAGGAGAGGAAGGAGACGAACAGTTTGAGATTTGTGACGGCAGGAATTTTGCCGATATGTACCGCGATATTTCAGACGAGGGACTTCAGCCTGTTCTGAACGATTATCTATATGTCTGATCTGTTGTGTTTTACAAACCAAAGTCTCTGCACGGGAGATTTTCTGGAGAGAATCCGAGAGATTGCTGTCTGCCATCCTGCCGGAATCGTGCTTCGGGAGAAGAATCTTTCAGAGAAAGAGTACAGGAATCTGGCATCTGCAGTTATGGAAATCTGCCATGCGAACGGGTCGGTCTGCATCCTTCATAACTTTGCGGAGACAGCCCTTGCGCTGGGAGCGGAGAACATCCACCTGCCGCTGCCCGTTCTGAGAAGACTGACTGCCGGGCAGAGAGAGGCATTTAGAAGAATTGGAGCCTCCTGCCACTCTAAGGAGGATGCTCTGGAAGCGCAGGAGCTGGGCTGCACCTATATTACAGCAGGGCATATTTTTGAAACGGACTGCAAGAAAGGACTGCCGGGACGCGGGCTGGATTTCCTTTCCGACATTGTTCGTTCCGTACAGATTCCGGTGTACGCGATCGGCGGAATTGACAGCGAAAATATCTGTGCTGTCCGTCAGACCGGTGTGCGAGGCGCCTGCGTCATGAGCCAAGTTATGCAGTGCAGGGATGTAAGGAAGTATCTGCAGCAGTTTTATCCCTTGGAAAACACGCAAGAAGGAGGAATTTTGCATGGAAAATCAGGTATTGGAAACATTGAAGACACGCCGCAGCGTGCGCAAATTTAAACCCGAGCAAATCTCAAAGGAACAGCTCGATGCAATTTTGGAAGCTGGAACTTATGCGCCGACGGGTATGGGAATGCAGAGCCCGGTTATGGTTGTAGTTCAGAATCCGGAAATGATTCAGCGCCTTTCTAAAATGAATGCCAAGGTGATGGGCACCGATTCGGATCCGTTTTATGGCGCGCCTACGGTTGTCATTGTTCTGGCTGACAGCGGCAGAGGAACCTATGTGGAAGACGGAAGCCTTGTAATGGGCAATCTTATGAATGCTGCTCATGCTGTAGGGGTGGATTCGTGCTGGATACACCGTGCAAGGGAGGTCTTTGCTTCGGAGGAAGGCAGAGCTCTTCTGAAAGAGTGGGGAATCGGTGAAAATTATATTGGAATCGGTAATTGTATTCTGGGTTACAGAGACTGCGAATACCCGCAGGCGAAGGCCCGGAAGGCTGATTATATCAGGTTTGTTTGACGCAGAATAAAACAAGCGAGGATACGAGAATGCATATTGCGAATAACGGAATAGAGATACAGTTTGACGAGACAACGCTGAACTTTGCCTTCCGAAAAGAATCCGGATGTCTATGGCAATGGGACAAAGGATATAGCCCCTATTTAGAATGTGAAGAAGGAAAAGTGCTGTTTTCAGATGCCGAAGAAATTTGCCATGAAGAGTTTCATACAGGCACAGGAGAAGGAATTCTGAGCACGTATGGAGGCTTTGCAAAGAACGGAAGAAGTGTGCCGTATCAATTCAGAACGCTTGTGTGGACAGAGACTGTGACCGGAGCAGTATACTGTGAATGGATTCCTGTAAATGAGGAGGGATTTACAGTAAAAAAAGTATTCTGGCCGGGACCAATGGAATTTGCCAAAAAGAGGGAGGACTGGTATACTCTTCTGACGCAGCGGCAGGGGATGCTGATTCCGAACACCTGGAGTACCAAACTTCAGCCTCTGGCGTTTGACGGTCTTTTCTGTACGGCGGGAGCCTATATGCCGTGGTTTGCACAGGTAAGAGAACGGGAAGGTTATCTCGCTGTATGCATGACACCATGGAATGCGGGATATCAGGCAGAGCATCCGGCCGGAGGCCCGTATACCCGCGTGTCAATGCGGTTTGAACCCAGTCTCGGAAAGATGGATTACCGGCGTGTGGTCAAATATATATTTCTGAATGACTGTGATTATAATGATATCTGCAAGGCATACCGCAGTGATGTGGACGAGCAGGGGCGTCTGCGCACCCTGGAGGAAAAAGCTGTGCGGAATCCCGCGGTCAACCGGTTGATAGGCTGTGCATTTCTGCATAAGGGAATTAAAACGTTTGTGCAGCCGGATTCAGAATTTTTTGATCCCGGGGATCCGGAAAAGAATAACCGCCTGACTGCCTTTGCTCAGCGGGAAGAAGAAATACGTAAGTTTTATAAGCTTGGAGTGGAAAAACTTTATCTTCATCTGGATGGATGGGCAGAGCCTGGATATGATAACCGCCACCCGGATTATGGGCCTGCCTGTGAGGAGGCCGGAGGCTGGGAAGGAATGAAATCTCTGGCAGACGCGATGCATGATTGCGGATATCTGTTTGGGATTCATGATCAGTACCGGGATTATTATCTGTCAGCACCAAGCTTTGATGAAAACATGGCCTGCCGCCTTGCGGACGGCACAATCATAAAGCATCGAAGATGGGCAGGAGGACCGCAGTCCTACCTGTGCGCAACTCAGGCTTTGTATTTTGTGAGGAGAAATTTTGAAGAACTTGCAAAGCATGGCATTTCCCTGGATTGTGCATATCTGGATGTATTCACCTGCAATGAAGGGGACGAATGTGCCAATCCTATGCACCGCATGACAAGGAGAGAGTGTTATGACAAGCGAAGCCGATGCTTTGAATATCTGTTGAAAAATAAAATTCTGTCAAGCTCTGAGGAAGTCAATGACTGGGCAGTTCCAAGCCAGATATTCTGCCACTATGCGCCCTATGAGTTCATGATGCATGAACCTGGGACACCGAAGCAGGGGCTGCCTGTGCCGCTCTTTAATCTGGTTTATCATGACTGTGTCATTCAGCCATGGATGATGGACAAGGTGAGCGAAGAGGAAGACTATATGCTGTATGCGCTTCTGAACGGAGGAGCGCCCTATCTCGTACGGGATGCTGCATACCCAAATATCGACGGAGCATTTGACTCTCAAATAGAATTAAGTACAGAAGAGCAGATAGCCAGATGCAGGACAGTCTGCGAATTCCATGAAAAGGTCGGAAAGTGTGAGATGGTACGCCATGAGTTTGCAGATGGGAATCCCAAGGTACAGAAGACGATATTCTCAAACGGAGTTTCCGTCCTGGTGGACTTTGAAAAACAGACATATGAAATTTTATAAAATATTGGAAACGGGGAGGTATCGCATATGAAGAACATTGAAAGAATCGAGAAATTTTTAAAACAGGCGCAGACGTATTACCTTGCGACTGCAGAGGGGGATCAGCCCAGAGTCCGCCCGTTTGGGACAATACATATATTTGAGGACAAGCTCTATATTCAGACCGGAAAAATAAAGGATGTATCGAAACAGCTTATGGCAAATCCAAAAGCAGAAATCTGTGCCTTCAAAGACGGAGAGTGGATTCGCGTTGCGGGCACACTTGTGGAAGATGACCGGATGGAAGCAAGACAGTCCATGCTGGACGCGTATCCCTCCCTTCAGTCCATGTATGCCGCGGATGATGGAAATACGCAGGTATTCTGCTTCGAGAGCGGAACGGCGACAATCAGCTCTTTTACTCATGCGCCGGAAGTACTGGAATTCTGAATGTACCAATTCATATATGAAGGAGTAATGCGAGGATGAAAAGAACAATTCATATTATGTCAAGGGAACCGCAATACATCGTAAACACAGACGTCACATTCGCCCAGGTTTCCGACTGGTTCGGGCATATGACGAGGGATCTGAAACTGGATATTGTATATCCCGAGCAGGGAGATAAAAAGAGTCCATGTATTGTGTGGATCTGCGGAGGGGCATGGAAGCAGATGCGCACAAGTGCGCATCTTGCGTATCTGTGTGAACTGGCGCGCAGGGGATTTGTGACAGCAAGTGTAGAATACCGTACCAGCAATGAGGTAACTTTTCCCGGACAGCTTGAGGACATTAAGACAGCGATCCGCTATCTTCGCGCACATGCGAATCGGTATGGAATTGATACAGAACAGTTCGGGGTGATGGGGGAATCTGCCGGCGCGCATCTTGCGGCCATGGCAGCGTGTACCGGAGATGTGCAGGAGTACGATAAAGGAGAATACCTGTCGTATTCGAGCCGCGTTCAGGCGGCATGCTGCTGGTATCTCCCTGCTGATCTGGGCGGATTGATTGACAGAACACCGAAAGAGTGTCAGGCTGCAGCTCCGGAAGCATTGCTGATCGGGGAAAATCCGGCACAGGATGTTGAGAAAACACGTGTATCATCCCCCCGCAGCTGGGTAAGCCCGCAGACGCCTCCGTTTTTGCTTCTTCACGGCACAGATGATCTGACGGTTCCTTTCAGCCAGAGTGAGCAGATGTATCATGCTCTGGAGTGTGCGGGGACAGATGCCGAGCTGATTGCAATAGAAGGAGCACACCATGCGGGAATTGAATTTTTCCAGAAAGAAGTGTGGGATATTATTGGTGAGTTTTTCGAGAAAAAACTGATAAAGAAATGAAACTGAAGCAAGAAGACAGTTCTGTAAGAGTCAGACCATTTAAGGTCATAAATGTTCACGGGACTGTCTTCTTATTACGTATCAGCAGATATCCTCCATGTTTGCCCAAAGTGTTAATTTACCAATTTTTTTGGAGCTTGACAAATGAGCGCGATCTCCATATAATTAACATTGTTAATTATATGGAGGCGTGAGTTTTATGAAAAAAGATACTATAACTGAAATAAGCTGGCTGGATATGATTCAGAATCAGCAAATGCTCTGTCAGCTTTCGCGGTCCATGCTTCTGCATCGGCAAAAACAATATCTGACCGGCAGTGAAAGAGAGCTGCTGGCATGCATTTATCTGCATCCGGGTGAATGTACACCGTTATTTCTGAGCAGAATTACGGGAATGAAAAAGGAGGCAGTCAGCAGGTGCCTGAAGCAGCTGCTCCAGAAGGAATGTATCACAAAGAACAAAAAAACGGCAGATGAGAGAAGCTATGATATTTCTCTGACAGAAAAAGGAGAGAAGGCTCTGGGGAATGATTATGAAATTCAGCTTCAACCGTTTTACGATTTGTATCGAGCGATGGGAGAAGACTTTACAGAACTCTTCCGCCTGATTGCCAAAGCAAATGAAAGCTTATCTGATAGGGTGGAGATCAAAGAGGATGGAGATCAAAGAGGATGGAGTTCTATGAGATTTTACAGAAAGATCCTGCGGTGATAAAGCAGTGCATCAGGCAGAGCAGAGATCAGAGAGAGATCTTCCGACTGATGACCGGCATGGCCCTGCGTGCGGTACTGATCGTAGTGTTTGCAATTATATTTATATCGCCGATGACGGGGCTGTTCGGAGAACAGAACAGTGCAATGGCAGTTGTGATTTTCTGCATTCTGCTTGCAGTACGTTTTGTTGATTTCGGATATCGCATTCAGGACGCATTGCTGAATCTTACGGCTGTATTTATGATTTTGCTTACTGCGCCGGTTGCAGCCAGCGTTTCGGGTGTTCTGCTGAGATTTGTGATTCATTTTGCAGGATTCTTTGCAATTCTTTTTTTTACCTGCGACCGTCCGGAGATGGGAAACGGCGGACTGTACAGTTTTGCTTATATATTCCTGAGCGGAAATCCGGTGACAGGCAGCCCGCTTTTTGCCCGCTTTCTGATGACGTGTGTTGGAATTGCCGTCTGCGGCGCCATATTTTTTATGAAGCATAAAGAGAAACATCGGGATGTCACTTTTGGGCAAAAAGTCCGGGAATTCAGTCTGCAGAGCCGAAGACATCTCTGGCAGCTGAGAGCAGCACTTGGTGTGAGTCTGATTTTAACCATTACCTCTGCACTGCAGCTCCCAAGATTTATGTGGGCAGGATTTGCCTGCGGTGCTATGCTTACGGATTACGGCGATAAAAACGGATTTCGGGAGAAATTTTCTCGAAGAATAGCGGGAGTCATTGGCGGATCGCTTCTGTTTGCGGCAGTCTATACTGTGGTTCCCGAAACACTGCACGCTGTCATTGCACCAGTGGGCGGCGTATGTCTGGGCTTCTGCACAGACTACCGTTATAAAACAGCAATGAACTGTTTTGGAGCTCTGACGATCGCAACAGGTCTTTACGGATTGAATGCTTCCGTGGGACTGCGCATTGCGGATAATCTGATTGGAGTACTGTTTGCAGCGGGATTCGTTTTTCTCTTTGAAAAATTGACAGAAAAAATAAAATAGAAGAAAGTACAGCCGCGAAGCAAAGGCATTTCCCTTTCTCGCGGCTGTACGTTTATTCAGAAATCTTCTCAAGTTCTCCGGCGATGTGACGAGCCACATATACTCCGCTTGCAGAAGCGTGAGAGAGAGAATGCGTCACTCCGCTGCCGTCACCAATGACATAGAGTCCTTTATGGCGCGTCTGCAGATTTTCATCGATTCCGACCTCCATATTGTAGAATTTCACTTCGACTCCATAGAGCAGAGTGTCATCATTGGCTGTTCCGGGAGCAATTTTATCGAGGGCATAAATCATTTCAATAATTCCATCCAGTATACGTTTGGGAAGAACAAGACTTAAATCGCCCGGGGTTGCAGAAAGAGTGGGACGTACAAGTCCCTCTTCGATACGGGTTACGGTGCTTCTGCGTCCGCGGACAAGATCACCAAAACGCTGTACGATGACTCCGCCGCCGAGCATATTTGAGAGCCTTGCAATACTTTCTCCATATCCGTTGCTGTCCTTAAAAGGATCAGAAAAATGTTTGGATACGAGCAGTGCAAAGTTTGTATTTTCGGTCTGCATGGCCGGGGAATCGTAGCTGTGTCCGTTGGCGGTGACAATACCATTGGTATTCTCATTTACGACAAATCCGTTTGGATTCATGCAGAACGTGCGGACATTGTCCTCAAACTTTTCCGTTCGGTATACGATTTTGCTTTCATATAATTCATCTGTTAAATGAGAAAAAATCACGGCAGGAAGTTCTACGCGTACACCGAGATCCACACGGTTTGACTTTGTGGGAATATCAAGCTTACGGCATATCTGTTCCATCCATTTGCTGCCGCTCCTGCCTACCGAAACAATACATTTTCTGCAGTCTGCCCAGCTGTCTTTGAAGCACACCCGAAATCCGCTGCCGTTTAGAACTTCAATGGAATCGACAGGCGTATTGAAGAAGAAATCTACCTGGTCTTTGAGTTCATTATACAAATGTTCCAGGACTACGTAATTAACGTCTGTACCAAGATGGCGCACAGAAGCATTGAGCAGATTAAGCTTATTTTGCAGACAGAGCTTCTTGAAACGGGTGCCTGCTGTGGAATACAGTTTTGTACCTTCGCCGCCATGTGAAAGATTAATGGAATCCACATAGTGCATCAGTTCCAGTGCAGCTGCTTTTCCGATGTGTTCGTAGAGGGTACCTCCGAAATCGTTTGTGATATTATATTTTCCGTCGGAGAATGCTCCGGCTCCGCCGAATCCGCTCATAATGGCACAGGTTTTGCAGTTTATGCAGGACTTGACTTTTTTGCCGCCAATGGGACAGCGGCGCTTTTCAAGAGGACTGCCGGCCTCAAAAACGGCAATGGAAAGATTACTGTTCTTCTAAAGAAGTTCATATGCGGAAAAAATACCGCCCGGTCCGGCGCCGATGATGATAATATCGTAATTCATGTGGATTCCTCCCTTTGGTGAATCAAAAAACAGCAGTATCTGTAATTAAGTATAAAATTTTTTCAAGGAATCTGTCAAGGTACATCCGCGCGGCCTTTTCTGAAATGTATATGGAACCGAAAAACTTTTGGAATGAAAAATGGGATTGCACAGCACATGGTGATAATATATACTGAATTACATGAGAACGAAAGAAAGGATAAGGCTGGTATGACAAAAGAAGAGCTTGCACTGGAGATTATTGAGCGCCTGAAGAAGGAGTATCCGGATGCCGGTTGTACACTTGATTATGACGACGCGTGGAAATTACTGGTGGGCGTGCGGCTTGCCGCACAGTGTACGGATGCACGCGTCAATGTGGTAGTGGAGGAATTATATGCCAAGTATCCGGATATAAATGCTCTGGCAGAGGCTGCGCCGGAGGATATCGAGGAGATTGTGCGTCCCTGCGGACTGGGGAAGAGTAAGGCGCGGGATATCAGCGCATGTATGAGAATGCTGCGCGATATCTATGGCGGCAGAGTACCGGATGATTTTAATACCCTGCTGAAGCTGCCCGGTGTGGGGAGAAAGAGCGCAAACCTTATCATGGGTGACGTGTTCGGCAAGCCGGCGATTGTGACAGATACACACTGTATCCGTCTGGTAAACCG
>CALWBA010000006.1 GCA_944375815.1 uncultured Lachnospiraceae bacterium
CACATCCGGCAGTTAAAATTACACTGCGGCGTCAGCTCAAACGTTCCCGAGATTGGAATGGCATCAGCAAAAGCCTTTTCCCAGACCGCCTTATAGAAAGGATCCAGCCATTCCATTCTCCGGCATGCCGGCTCAAATTCACTGCTCATAACTTCTTCCCCTTCGGCATCCGCACAAAAATTCTGCCCCGCACAATACCGTCATCCAGTATGTTGTTGTCTGACAACGTTTTAAGAAACTTGTCTATATCCTTTCCAGCCTGTTCTTCGGTCACTCCGATATATTCTTGGAGAATAAGCCGTACCAGATCTTCGCGTTCGAATTCATGGTCTTTCATATATTCCCATAAAAATGTGCCTGAAGAAGAAATATAGACAATGGACGTCACCTCCTGCACCCGCTTCCCCGTAGGCACGATCACGTATTGTCCCGCAACCTCTCTTAAAATCAATCCGTCTTTCAGTTTCATATTTTTTTACCCCCCCCCATATGAATTTTATCATTCTCAGGTATGTGAAGAATAATTCTCAATACAAAAGTGTTTTTTGTTTTCCAGTATTCTATATTTCCGCTATATTTTTCCGCAATTCTTTTCATGCTTCGCAGCCCGTATCCGGAAGTTCTCTCTATCCTGGAGGAAACGCTCTTCTGATCATCCGGCGATCCGTCCCTCTCCTTACAACTGTTTTCAATCTGAATTAAAAGCTGATGTTTAATCTGGAACATATGGATATGAATAAACGGAGAATGCGCTCCGGATAATTCGCACGCCTTGACTGCGTTTTCCAGTGCATTTCCCAGCAGAACTGTCATGTCTATGTACTCGAAAGTATATTGCTCCTGAATCTCTACATTTATTCTGACACGGATGCCGCTTTGATCTGCCTGATTGATATAGTAACTCATAATCGCATTGAACATCGGGTTAGACGTAACCGGTCGGTATGCTGAGAATTCCCATTCTTTCAGATATTTTCTGAGATATTCTTCCATCTCTCTGTATCTCTGGTTCTCCATCAGACTTGTCAGCATGCGGATATGGTGTCTCATATTATGGCGGCGTCTTCTCTCCTCGCTCATCTTCCCGGCCTCATACTTTGCCTGAACCTCGGCCGCTGTAAGCTGCGTACAGATCCGCTCTTTTTCTTCCTCAATATCCAGGTAGGAAAAAAAGATTCCGTAGGCCGTTACCCCTGCCAGCATGAAACAGCCGATCAGAATCGTCAGCAGAATCGTCGCTTTCCCTCCTCCCGCAAGCCGTTCAATTTCTGTCAGAGCTGCCAGCGCAACTGCATGCAGGACAACCAGCTCTGCAGACGCCGTTGTAGTCAGGTGCAGCATTTTTGTATGCTCTTCCTTTAGTTCATAAAATCCGCGGTTTCTCAGCAGATGGTAAACTGCGGGAGCAATGGTAACTGCGCAAAACATATAGGGGAGAAAATTCCAGAACTCATTCGGCAGAAATTTAGATGCTATTTCTGCCGCAGTGTATGTGTAGAGGATGTACTGTACGGAAAGCAGATAGTTAAACACTTTGCCGCGAACGGTACCGTGAAAAGACAGCGCATATACGGCAGTCATGACAAGCCATAGCAATGCAGGCATCCCGTCGGTAATCCATCTGTGCGCAAGATCTGCACATACTGTGCGCACGAGTGAGCCTGTGAATATGATAAATTCCAGGAAGAGCAGCAGTTTTTTCCGTTTCACCCGGAGCTGTGTGCCGGTAAACGGAGCGTACAATAGGAAAGGAAGCGGTGCTGCTTCCAGAAAAGCTCCCCCGAACCGCGTCAGAAGATACAGAATGGTATGCCCGCTACTCATCCCAGCCTCCCATGGCGCTGCGGAACAGCCAGTCACTGTATTTCTTCTTGTTCTCCGCCTTTCCTTTCCTGCTGAGCATAAAAGTGATGCCTGCAATCTCACAGGAATCAGCGCCCATCTGCTCGATGCTCTCCATGTTTACAATGACGCCCCTGTTAATCCGCAGGAATCTTTCGTCCAGCCGCTCCATAAATCCGCGGATGCTTCCCCGTATTTTTACTTCGGAACCTGTAATCAGATGGATCAGCAGGTTATTGTGGCTGCTTTCTATATATGTAATCATATGCAGCGGAATATCCTGCTGCTTCTCCCTGTCCAGATGTATCACTGCCCTTCTGCGTCTTTCGCTGCGCCTCAGAAACCGGATTTTGACTTCTTCCAGTTTCTCTCTGGTATAGGGCTTTATCAGATAATGCAGGGCGTTCAGCTCGTAGATCTCAGGACCGAAATCTCTGCTGATGCTTATATATACCAGTTCAATTCCGGGAAAATATCTGCGGATTTCTTTCCCTGTCATGATTCCATCGCTCTGCTCCATAATAATATCCAGAAATATTAAATCATAATAAGAACCCTGCTGTATTTTACGAACTACGTCTACACCATTTTCAAAGACATCGATCTGCGCGCCCTCCCAGATTTCTGCCAGGTCTCTGCAGAGTTCCTCTCTGTCTTCTCTTTCATCGTCACAGACTGCTATGTTCATTCTTATTTCTTCACCTATTCTCTTTTGCTTTGGCTTGATCTTTGGGATTCAATATTATAATAATACCCAAAATTTGGCAATTCAATGAATTGTTATTAATAGTATATAATTTCCACTTTCCTCCGTCTATTACCACTTATCCCATTTTCCGCCCATTCGTACCATTTTCCTATATATGCATGCCAGTTGTCCCAAATCCCATCCACTTATCCCGGAGGGGCTTTTCGAACGCCCAAATTCGCTGTATTGTGAATTATTATGACATGAGGAGGTATCTATGTCACATTTCATTCCCCCGGGCAAATCTGTTCCCGGTATTTTGCTTACTGTCCTTACGCTGCTTGGCGCAGGATTCCTGCTGTATTCTCTGGCTTCCACAGAGATGATTCCCCTGCGCTTTCTGGTTCCGGCTGCCATTGGCGCTGCGGCTGCAGCGGCGCTCACCTTTCTTCTGACGCGCTCTCCCGCTAAAAAAATCCGCTTTATCCTTGGAATCCTGTGGACGGTTCTCTTCCTTGCGGCAGCGTTTCCCGCCGGATATCTGGTGCAGGATGCACATAAGGCAATCCGCACAGTAACCAGTCCCAAAGAGGAGGTTTCCAATCTCTCTTTCTATGTAAAGACGGGCGATGCGGCGTGGTCCCTTGCAGATGCTGCCTCCTATACCTTTGGAATCCTTAAAGTACAGGACCGCGACAGTACGGATGCTGCGCTCTCCCGTACTGCCGATGAACAGGGCATTTCTCTCGCAGCTGCGGAATATGATGGAATTGCACAGCTTGCGGACGCTCTGAGATCAGGAGAAGTTGGCGGTATCCTGCTGAATCAGGCGTATCTGGGACTTTATGAGGAGCTTGCCGGATATGAGGAATTTCCCGGTGAAATCCGGGCTCTTGCAACAGAGAGTCTGTCGCATAACGTCGGATCTGATGCATCCGTTTCTGAGACCTCGCCTGAATCTGAAGATCCTGCTGAAGCTTTAGGGGAAAATACGGACGTGATCACGCTCTATATCAGCGGCAGCGACACCCGGGAGACCACACTTCCGGAAAGGACACGCAGCGATGTCAATATTATTGCAAGTATCAATCCAAAAACGCATAAAATTCTGCTTTTGTCCACGCCGCGTGATTATTATGTGCCGTTGTCCATTTCCGGAGGGGTGCCGGACAAACTGACGCACGCCGGAATTTATGGCGTAGATGTCAGCATGGATACACTGGAGATGCTGTATGGTGTTGATATTCCGTACTATTTTCGCGTGAACTTTACAGGATTTGTGGATATTATCGATGCGCTGGGGGGAATTGAAGTGCAGTCAGATTATACCTTTGATGCCGGAGGATATCATTTCATTCAGGGAACAAATCAGCTCGATGGTGATGCCGCACTCTCCTTCTGCCGCGAGCGGTATTCTTTCGCGGAAGGAGACCGCCAGCGCGGGAAGAATCAGATGGCTGTGATCCGTGCTGCTATTCAGAAAGCCGCAAGTCCGGCAATTCTCTCAGAATATAGCAGTATCCTCGACAGTGTACAGAACAATATGGAGACGAACGTGCCGTATCCTCTGATTGCCGGGCTTATACGGGAGCAGCTGGAAAGCGGCGCCTCCTGGAGCATCACGACTTACAGCGTGGACGGTACGGGTGATACTCAGGTTCCGTATTCCATGAGCTCTTCTGTCTATGTCATGGTTCCCGATACCGCTACCGTAGATCATGCCAAAGAGCTGCTGGCGGAAGTCGCTTCCGCTTCATAAAGCAATGCATAGGAGGGAAATGTTATGAATCTGCAGGCACAAAATTTTTTCTCACTGCTGCGTGCTGTTCTGCACGGCGAACCTGT
>CALWBA010000007.1 GCA_944375815.1 uncultured Lachnospiraceae bacterium
ATCCTCATGATGGTCTCGTTATCTTCTGGGTCAAGCTCCGACAGCGCGGCTATTCCCGCTCTCTTACAGGGCTTTACCGTTTCCTCCGAAAACAGGGCATCATGGCCGTTCATCCTCCGAACCCCAAGTACATTGCCAAACCCTATAATCTGTAAAATGTACTCCGAGAAATTTTAGCATCATTCAAAATCATCTGTATGGTTATTTTTTTAAAAGAATACTTCTTCAGCAGCTTCACAAAACTATTTAAAATTATTGTCTGCGTATCCATCTCTCGTCCTCGCAACCTATGAAAAAAGAAGAGCCTGCCTATAGATAAAATTTATCTATTAAACAGGCCCCTTCGTTTTTGATTTATTCTTTCAAAAATATTTAAATCTGAAGAGCTATCCTCGCCCCGGCTTCAACGGCGTCAATAACCATCCCCGGCTTCTTGGCGTCTCCTATTACGTACAGTTCTTTCACCTTCCCTTTAAATTTCTCCTCAAGGGAATTGCCGGCCTTCACACCGGAAGCCAGGACAATCGTATCAAAACCTCTCAATTCCTTCAGATCTCCGTTTTGCTTATAAGAAATACCATCTTCATACATTTCGGTTACTGTTGCATTTGTAATTTCTCTGACTCCATAATTTGAGAACCGTTCCTTTAAAAATTTATGCGGTCCATACGGCATATTCATTCCGATTTCCGGAAGCATGTCGATAATCGTAACTTTACAGTCATGTTCTCCTAAAAAATCCGCCGTCTCAGCTCCCACAAGTCCGCCGCCTACAATAAGAACTTTTTCCCCCGCCATTGCCTTTCCGTCAAGAATATCAATCGCCTGTACGTAAGGTACATTTTCAATATTTTTAATCGGCGGTACGGCCGGAACAGAACCTGTTGCCAAAATCACCACTTCATCCGATATTTCTCTTTCTGGATCATACTCTGTATGAAGCAATATATTTACACCATATTTTTTATTCATATTGACCAGAAAGGCGAGCTGACCTGCTATACCATATTTAAACGGAGGAACTGCAGCAATTCTGTACTGCCCTCCCAGATGGTTTTCTTTTTCATAAACGGTCACTTTATGCCCTCTCTTCGCAGCCAGCCATGCAGCCTCAAGCCCTGCCGGGCCTCCGCCTATTACAGCAACTTTCTTCTTTTTCTCTGCCGGCTCAATGATTAGCTCTCCCTCTCTTCCGGTAAATGGATTGATCACACAATTCACTTTTTTATCAGGATCCGGATTAAAAATATGTCCTACGCAGCCTTCATTGCAGGCGCAGCATGGCGAAATCTCATCTGTTCGATTCTCTTTTACTTTGTTCGGGAATTCCGGATCGGCAATGGATGCCCGTCCAAGCCCAACCATATCCGCCTTTCCGCTTTCCACCGCATTCAGACAAAAAGCAGGATCATTTAATCTGCTGACACCGATTACAGGAACATTTACTGCTTTTTTGATCGCCTCGGCATTATTCAGATTCCAGCCGGGAGCGCAAGCTGCGGCAGCAACATTAAACTCAAAACTGTAATAATTTCCTATGGAAACATCAAATGCGTCTGCACCGGCTTTTTCCAGCTCTCTGCATATCATTTTTGTTTCTTCAATTATTCTCCCGCCGGGGCAAAGCTCATCTGAAGAAAGTCTGAAGATAACAGGAAAATCTTCCCCACACTTTTCTTTAATGTTTCTTATCACACGGATCGGAAAATTCATTCTTCTTTCAAATGAGCCGCCGAATTCATCAAAGCGTTTATTATAATATGTCGACATAAACTCACTTACAATATAACCATGGCCTCCGTGAATTTCAACGCCGTCAAATCCGGCCTTTTTTGCCCGAAGCGCCCCATCTCCGAAACGTTCGATAATCTCGTATACTTCCTGTGTCTCCAATTCCCTTGGCAAAGATTTATTTAGCGTACACGGAATTGCAGTGGGTGCAACCGGTGTGTCTCCAATTAGTTCCGGCACAGTCTGTCTTCCGCTGTGATACAGCTGCGGTACAACTTTAGCTCCCCATTTATGAATTTCCTGCACAAATTCACTCAGCCCCGGGATGTATTTGTCATCCCAAATCTGAAGCAGCCTTCCTCCGATTCCTTTCGGATCTACAGCTGTACATTCTGTAATCAGAAGTCCAAAACCGCCTTTCGCCCTGGCAACCCAATAATCCGTAAACTGCTTTGAAACTGTACCGTCAGGATTAACATATTTAGTATCCATCGCAGGAACTGAAAAACGGTTTTTTACCTGTATACTGCCTATGGAAACCGGCTCAAACAGACAATCATACTTCACATTCAACACTCCTTTTCTTTTATTTATTGCCTTTATTTTGTTATGATTTTATCATTCTGCCGGTCTACCAGCCATATGTAAAAGTCCGAAAACAGGGAGAGTGATTGTGCCAAATGCACAATCACTCTCCCGAAATTTCCATTGCATAAAAATTTAACATCAATACCGCACAAACTGCAGGATCCTTTAAATCAAATCCCCCTATTTCCTCAATCATCTTTATTCGATGCGGAAGCGTATTCCGATGGATATGCAGGCTTTTTACAGTATCCGACGCATTAAACAAATTTCCGACATACGCCTGAAGTGTCTGAAGGTACTGGGTATGATTTTCTTCATCATAATTTTGAATCTTCAAAACAGCCGGATGAATAAATTTTTCTCTTGAACTGTATTTATTAATTGTCATTATAATATAGTCCAAAATTACGTCCTTATAAAAAATTCGGCGTTCTTTTTTCTCACTGCGCATAGAAAGTGCAAATGCCGACTGTTCATAATGTCTTCTTACGTCTTCAAATTTCTTACAATTTTCACTGATTCCAAAGCTTAACCCTGCTCCTCCTTTCGATTCCAAAAAATTCATTATTGGACCAAAATGCCGATTCTGGCACAAAAGAATAAGCGTTCTTTCTCTGACTACAGAAAGAACTCCCGGAAAAATTTCAGAAAGATATCTCTGCAGTTCCCGCAGATTTTTTTCTCTGCCCGATTCCTGCGCAACATCTATAAGCACAAAAGGCGGAGAAGGACATTCCGGAAAATATGAAATCCATGCTTTGAGATCAGACTTGGTTATCCTTTTTTCACTAAGAAGCATATTTAAAAACATCGTCTTGTAATCAGGAGAGGTAAGCAGCACCTGATAACTTCGATGCATTTTTAACGCTACAGCTATTCCTATCAATTTTACTTTGTCAAGCATATCTTTCGTACATATCTCTGTTAAAACAGCAAGATACCCTATACACTGATTGCTGTCAAAAAGGTTCATCAAAATACGGGGATATTTCTCAAGAAATCCCCAATTTAATAAATATGGTTCCATATTTACCGATCCAAGCTGCATCATATTATCTAAATTTAATTGATTAATGATGTTCGGAGGTATCCTGTTATACTTATAAATTTCATCCCATATCGGATCGTTTAATATTTGTTTTGGATAAAATGCGATTCCTTTATATTCGGAATCCACCAACATAACCGGAAATGTCAAATATTCAGACGCTGTTTGTATCAGAGACTCCATATCTCCCCGGTATGACTCATTTAAAAGCATCTCCGCAAATTCCATATTTCTTTCCCTTTCGCTTTACCCGACCAAAAATACTTTTCCAAACTTGATTGTTTGATGTAAATTCCATTTGTAAGGAACTCGGTATACTCCAATTACGCAGAGGAAACAGGGCTGCCGCTCTTATAGATAAAATAGATTTGCTATCCTTTCAAATTCAAGTGCTCCACAGCCTTCCGCAATCCGGTTCTGAAGCTCTCCGGATCATGACCTCCGCCGTCAATCCGGTCAAATATATACTCTATATTCAGATCGTCCAGTGCTTTTAAAAAATCAAGATTTCTTCCGTAAAGCCAGTCTTTTGTTCCGCACGTAACCGCAAACCGGGGATTCTCCCCCCGTTCCTTAAACATCCGTATCGCCGCTGACGCATTTCTCTCCACAGATTCCCTCAGATCCGACAGCGGCAAAAAATAGTACAGAAAAGAATCCTTCAGCTCAGCACGATCCGGGGTTAAATCGCCCCACACTTCCGGATTCCCGATTTCCACATCGTTTGCTATGTATGCCCCCGATATGGAGATAATTTTCATAAACGCCCCTGTTTGCGCAGCAATGAGCGCAGCGCCGTATCCGCCCATTGACACTCCCGCAAGGATCATTTCTATCGAATCCGGCAGGCCATATCGCCGTTTTACGGAATCCGGCAGCTCATGCGCCACGTATTTGCCGCAGTCGTAATCCTCCGTGGAGATGTAATACCTGTTTCTCATAAACGGAATTGCAGCCATAATATTATATTTGTTGCACAGTTCTTCAAGGCTCAGCTCCTCCGGAAGCTTGTAAAACAATTCTTCAGAAATCTTCGGATCCATTTTGCCGTGAAGCAGAATCATTAACTTATGAATTTCCCCATCGTCCGGTTTTATTACAGCAGTCAGGACGTTTGTTCCCAATGCGCCGGATTTTAAAATAAAGGTCTCCGTCATTGCTGTTTTTTCCCCTCATTTCGCTGCAATCCGGCTCACGTCGGTTTTCCGGTGCAGCCGCAGTATCGCAAAAGGACACCTTTCCGGATTTTTCAGAAAAGTGTCCTTCCATTTATCATCGCTTATTGTTGTCCGTCAGGCGGCTTAATACAGCTTTGCTCCCGCCGGAATGGAATCATCCAGCATCAGCAGATTCAGTCCCTCTCCTCCGTCATACTCGTACACGGCGGAGATCAGCATTCCCTCCGAATCGATGCCCATCATCTTTCTCGGCGGCAGGTTTACGATGGCCACGCAGGTCTTTCCCACCAGCTGCTCCGGCTCATAGAACTCATGGATGCCGCTTAAAATCGTGCGTTTCCGGTCACTTCCGTCGTTCAGGGTGAACTTTAACAGCTTCTTGGACTTGGGCACCGCCTCGCAGGCCTCCACCTTCACTACACGGAAATCGGATTTTGAGAAGGTCTCAAAGTCCACCGTATCCTCAAACAAAGGTTCAATTTTCACCTTGGACAGATCCAGCTGTACGCTGGGTGCGGGCGCTGCCTGAGCCGGTGCGGCGGGAGCAGATACGGCCTCTGCCGCAGCGGTCTTCTCTGCCTTTTTGGTCTCGGAACCGCCCAGACTCTTCATGGTGGGAAAGAGCAGCACATCTCTGATTGCTGCGGAATCGGTGAGCAGCATGCACATACGGTCGATACCGAAGCCGATTCCTCCCGTAGGCGGCATACCTACCTCCAGGGCGTTTAAGAAGTCCTCGTCCGTGTGGTTGGCTTCCTCGTCTCCCTGGGCGAACAGCTCCTCCTGAGCGCGGAAACGCTCTCTCTGATCGATGGGATCGTTTAACTCGGAGTAGGCGTTGGCCATCTCCCAGCCGTTCATGAAGAACTCGAAGCGCTCCACATATTCGGGATTTTCCGGTTTCTTCTTGGTCAGAGGAGAGATCTCCACCGGGTGATCCATGATAAAGGTGGGCTGTACCAGGTGCTCCTCCACGAATTCCTCGAAGAACAGGTTCAGGATATCGCCCTTCTTGTGCCGCTCTTCGATCTCCACGTTCTTTTCCTTCGCGATGGCTCTTGCCTCCGCCAGGCTGTGGATCTCATTAAAGTCCACCCCGGAGTACTTCTTTACCGCGTCAACCATGGTCATGCGGGCAAAGGGCTGTCCCAGATCCATCTCGATGCCGTTGTACACGATCTTCGTGGTTCCCAGCACCTCCTGAGCCACGTAGCGGTACAGGTTCTCCGTCAAATCCATCATGCCGTGGTAATCGGTGTAGGCCTGATAGAGCTCCATCAGGGTGAACTCCGGATTGTGGCGGGTGTCCAGTCCCTCGTTCCGGAACACGCGGCCGATCTCATACACTCTCTCCAGACCGCCCACGATCAGTCTCTTCAGGTAAAGCTCCAGGGAGATCCTCAGCTTCAGATCCTCGTCCAGAGCATTGAAATGAGTCTCAAAAGGTCTGGCAGCAGCGCCGCCTGCATTGGCCACCAGCATGGGGGTCTCCACTTCCATAAAGCCCTCTCCTGCCAGGTAGCGGCGGATGGCAGCCAGAATCTTGGAACGCTTGATAAAGGTGTCCTTCACGTCCTCGTTCATGATCAGGTCCACATATCTCTGACGGTAGCGGGTATCCGTATCGGTCAGGCCGTGGAACTTCTCCGGAAGCACCTGCAGGCTCTTGGAGAGCAGGGTCACTTCCTCCGCATGGATGGAGATCTCTCCGGTCTTTGTTTTAAATACCGTTCCCCGTACGCCCACGATATCGCCGATGTCCATCTTCTTGAAATCCTTGTAGGGTTCCTCTCCGATGCTGTCTCTGGCCACGTAGACCTGCACTCTGCCCTTCAGATCCTGAATATTGCAGAAGGACGCCTTGCCCATGACCCGCTTGAACATCATACGTCCCGCAACGGATACCTCCTTGCCCTCCAGCTCCTCATAGTTTTCCCTCACATCGCTGCTGTGGGCCGTCACGTCATACTTGGTGATGACGAACGGATCCTTTCCCGCAGCCTGAAGCTCCGCCAGCTTGTCCCGGCGTGCCTGCAGAACGTGATTTAATTCCTCCTGGCTCTTTGCCTGATTCTGCTCTGCCACTGTTTCCACTCCTTTGTCTCTATCTTCTTATATTTATACTGATTTCAGTCAACATTCAACGTATTATAGCGTAAATCCCGCTTTGTTGT
>CALWBA010000008.1 GCA_944375815.1 uncultured Lachnospiraceae bacterium
AAGAGGTTCGCCCTAAAGCAGAGCGAACCTCCCAAATCCTTACAGCATACTGATCTTACTCGTGAATACTCTCCAGCACGTTCAGCAGATAAGCGTACATTCTCTGTACAGAGGAAATCGAGAGTTCCTCCTCTGTTGTATGAACGTTGTGCATCGTAGGTCCGAAGGATACGCAGTCAAGCTCCGGCATCTTGCCGTAGAACAGACCGCACTCAAGTCCTGCATGGATCGCCTTGACCTCCGGTTTCTCGCCGAACTGTTTCTCATACACGTTAACCATCAGATCACGAAGTTTAGAGTCTTTTTTATACTCCCATGCCGGATAAGCTCCTTCCGGAGTAAACTCTCCTCCAAGGAACTCCGTCACATAACGAATTCTGTCTGTCAGTGCGTCCTTTGCGCTTCCGACAGAACTTCTGACACTGGAAGAGCCGTATAATACATCCGGTCCCAGCTTTACCACTCCAAGGTTTGTGGAAGTTTCAACAAGTCCTTCAATCTCACCGCTCATTTTCTGGATTCCGTTAGGCACATTCATCAGGAAGAAGCATACTTTCTCCTTGCTTACCGGATCAAGAACAGCAATTTCGCCCTCACCGCATTTCGTACAGGTAACGGTAATGCCGTCATCTGTACCGCTGTATTCCTTTTGCAGATCTGCAGTGGTCTTCTGAGCAAAGGCCTGCAGTGTCTCCTCATCAGCAGCGTCTGCTACAATAACCATGCGTGTACTGCGGGGAATTGCATTGTCCTTCATACCTCCATCCAGCTCTGCAATCGCATAGTCCAGCTGCTGGTTCAGAGAATAAATAAGTCTTCCCATGAGGATGTTGGAATTCGCACGGTTTTTATCGATCTCCACACCTGAATGTCCGCCAAGCAGACCTCCGATTGTGATTTCATAATGCACCCCGGCTCTGTTTTCATACCGCATCGGAATCTCATTCACTGCAGTGAGTCCGCCCGCACAGCTGATCCACAGATATCCTTCCTCCTCAGAGTCCATATTAATAAAATATTTCCCCTTAAGATCTGAGCAATCCAGAGCAGCCGCACCCAGAAGACCGATCTCCTCGTCCGTTGTAATCAGCGCTTCAATCGCCGGATGTTTTAAACTGTCATCATCCAGCACTGCCATCATGAATGCAATCGCAATACCGTCATCACCGCCCAGCGTCGTATCCTCCGCTGTAATATAATCACCCACTATCTTTAATTTCAGCGGGTCTTTTGTAAAATCGTGATTGCTCTCCGGTGTCTTCTCAGTCACCATATCGCAGTGTCCCTGCAGGATAACTGCCGGAGCATTTTCATATCCCGGCGTCGCCGGCTTCTTAATCACTACATTATTGCTCTCATCCTGTCTGTATTCCAGATTTCTTTCCTTTGCGAAATTTACCAGAAAATCACTGATTCCTTTTGTGTTTGTGGAACCGTGCGGAATCTTAGTAATCTCCTCAAAGAAATGAAATACTCGTTCCGGTTTTAATCCCTGTAATACTGCCATACTTTTGTTACCTCCTGTCAGTCACTTTTCAGCGCTCCCGCTGAATAGCGGAAGTGTCTGGTTCATATATATAGTAAAAAAATGCCGGAGGCTTTATGTTCAGAAAAGCTGCGCTTCTCTTTCTGCTCCCGCTTTTTTTCTATATGCTATTCTTTCCAAAGGAAGCCTTTACATACTCCCTTGCCGGGCTGGAGCTTTGGTTTCACACAGTGCTGCCCTCGCTGCTGCCCTTTATGATCCTATCCGGTTTCTTTATCGGCACGGGCAAAATTGAAAAAATTCTCGGCAGATTCTCCCGCTTCTTTTTCTTCATTTTCGGTGTTTCACCATGGGGAGCGTACGCTCTCCTGCTCGGCCTCTTCTGCGGCTATCCAATGGGCGCCCGGCTCACTGCTGATCTCTATGCACGTCAGAAAATCAGCCGCGCTGAAGCGTGCTATCTTCTGACATTCTCAAATAATGCCAGCCCGATGTTCCTTTCTGCCTATGTAGCTGTGCAGAACCTGCAGAGCGAAAGTCTCCTGCCCGGAGTACTTTCGGCTGTCTATGGTGCAGATCTCCTGACCGGACTTTTCTTCCGTATCCGCTTCGGCCGCTTCAGACGCACGCTTTCTGAAGAGAACGTTGAATTGAAAAAAGAGGCACCGTCTGTCTCCTGGGGAGAGCTTATCGATACCTCTGTCATGAACGGATTAGAAGCCGCCGCAAAACTGGGCGGATATATCATTCTCTTTTCCATCTTTTCCGGCGCCATCTCCCAGCTTCTCGCTGCACTGCCCTGTCTCAGGCTTATCACCGCCGCGATTACTGAGGTCACAACCGGAGTGCACACACTTGCCCAAAGTCATCTGCCCTTTGTAATTCTGTTCCCCGCAGTCTGCTCCTGTACTGCCTTCGGGGGCCTCTCCGCTGCCGCTCAGACCAAATCCATGCTGAACGGAACAGATCTCCCTATCGGGCTCTATCTGTTTGCCAAATGTATCAACAGCATCCTGGCAGCTGTGCTTGCTTTACTCTTCGTCCTCGTCGGTCATGGAATCATCTTCGGCCAGTTCTGAAGTGCTGGTCATCGCTGCGACCTGTGCGGTCTGAGGAGCCAGTTCGTTGCGGTTCTTCTTTACCACATCATAGCAGCTCTGCAGGGAGTTAATGAAAGTATTGTATTTCTCTCCCGCATCATTCAGCGTATTGCTCATAATATCGGACAGATTTGCCAGCATCTCGTCCGTATAGGCGATCGCACTCAGACGGATATTATTTGCGTCCTGTGTCGCAGAGTCAAGAATGCTCTGTGCCTGACGGTTTGCAGCGTTAATTGTCTCATTTGCCTGAGCGTAAGCCTGCTGCATAACCTCATGCTGGCTTACCATCTCCTGAGTCTGTGCCTTGGCCTCAGCAATCATACTGTCCGCCTTGGCCTGAGCATCCGCGAGAATGGCATCCTTGTTGCTGATGATTTTCTGATATCTTTTAATCTCATCCGGCGTCTTTAAACGCAGCTCGCGCAGCAGCTCCTCCAGCTCTTCTTTATTTACAACGATCTTCGTCGTGGACAGCGGCTGATACCGGCAGCTTTCCACAAACTCTTCGATTTCTTCAATAATCTGCTCAATTCTGCTGTTCATAGTATCTCTCCTTATTTCTTGTCACTGCCGCGCGGTCATGCCTGCGGCTGTGCCTTACTCTTGACCTTTATCTTTCTTCGGATCTCCTCCGCTACGAACGGCGGCACAAATTCTGAAATGTCGCCTCCGAAGCCTGCCACTTCCTTGACTGTGGTTGAACTCAGATATGCGTACTCCAAGGATGTGGTGAGAAACATTGTGTCCACATCAGGTGCCAGCACGCGGTTCGTCTGAGCCATCTGAAGCTCATACTCAAAGTCTGTAATCGCACGCAGGCCGCGCACAATCACCTTTGCCCGGCATTCCCTTGCAAAGTCTACAGACAGACCATAAAACGGTCTGATTACGACATTCGGGATCCCTTCTGTGGCTTTCTCTAGTATATTAACACGTTCCTCCACAGAAAACAACGGAGTTTTTGAAGAATTATGCAAAATCCCGACAACCACGCTGTCAAAGATTTCTGTTGCTCTGCGTATTACGTCCAGATGTCCATTTGTTATGGGGTCAAACGTCCCCGGGTATACTGCAATTGCCATGTGTTTACTCCTGTCTGCATCCTAAAAACAGATGCATGTTCGTCTTATATTTCTTTTCCTTTCGGATGTAAAAGCCCAGTTCCTCCAAATACGAAAAATCCGTCTGTAGAGATGCCTCCACTACAATCACCGCATCTTCATTCATCAGATGCGAACCCGCAAGCCGCTCCAGAACTGCTCGCTCCAGCCCATGATTGTACGGAGGATCCATAAAAATACAGTCGAACGCCTCTCCATTCTCCAATATGTTAAGCGCAGCCATCACGTCCATGCCAAGCACCTCAGCATCTGCTTCCAGCTTGGTGAAACGCAGGTTCTCCCGAATACATGAGAGAGCCTGGCGATCCTTCTCAACAAAGACACAATGTTCTGCTCCCCGGCTCAGCGCCTCAATACCGATTGCTCCGCTTCCCGAAAACAGATCAAGCATTCTTGAGTCTGCAATGTACGGCTGCAGCACGTTAAAGAGCGTCTCCTTTGTTCTGTCCTGAGTCGGTCTTGTATTCATCCCCGGAACACTTTTTAAATTCAGACTTCTGCATTTTCCTGCAATTACCCGCATGTCGATTCTCCTACTGCAAATTTAGTGATAGCTGTCATCATGGAGCTGAATTCTCCAATCCAGATCTCCTCGCGCCAGACCAAGTATTAATGACTCCGCAGTTGCAATATTGGTAGCTATGGGTATGTTGTACTGATCGCAGCACCGTGCGATTTCCGTGACATCCGGTTCCTTTGGATTGATCATAGCCGGATTGTAGAAAAAGATGACCATATCCATATCCCCCCGGACGATCATCTCCATAAACTGCTTGTCTCCACCTACAGAACCTGCCAGGAACTTATGCACATGGAGATTTGTAACCTCCTCGATTCTCCGGCCCGTTGTTCCTGTCGCATAAATCTCGTGTTTTGCCAGAATCCCCTTATACGCGATACAAAAATCTTCAATTAAACTTTTCTTGCTGTTATGTGCAATAATTCCGATATTCATATGCTTCGCCCCTAAAGTTTTTTATAATAATCCTTTGTAATTATAACAAACAAACAAAAAATACGCAATTATTTTTGTAAAATTTCATCAAATCTGTAAAGCCGCACATTGCAACCTTACAAAAACTTCCAGATTAAAATATTTGATCTGTCGCATACTATGACTGTAACCCGATGACAAAACACAAACAAAAACACACACATGAGTGTCAAAAAGGAGGAAATCATTATGGCAAATCGTTCTTCTAATTCTGCAGCAGTACCTGAAGCAAAGGGAGCTTTAGACCGTTTCAAATTTGAGGTGGCAAACGAGCTGGGCGTGCCGCTGACAGATGGATACAACGGAAACCTGACTTCCAAACAGAATGGTTCCGTTGGCGGTTATATGGTCAAAAAAATGATTGAGGCACAGGAAAGACAGATGAGCGGAAACGGCGGATCACAGTATTAATCGAACTGAAACTCGCTGATTGACTGCCGCTTGGCAAAGAACGGGACAGCCGCACGAAAATTCTCCGCGCGGCTGTCCCGTCACTTTTTGCGTAAGTGCTTATAATTCCACTTTACCTGTTCCGTCAACATCTCCATTGACTACATAGTATGCTGCATATTCAAATGGCTTTACATATACCTGAAGGCTCTCGATATCCTTCTCCTCTCTGCCGTTCTTCTCGCACCAGTCTTTCTTTACTGCTGCTACAATGTCACGTGTCTGGATATCTTCTCTGTCATTTAACTGAAGGAAAACCTCAGGATGCATCATCTTCGGCTCAGCTTTTGCTGCTGTGCTTTTTCTCACTGCGGTTTTTTTCTCAGCAGCCGGTTTTCTCGGTCTTCCCGCTTTTTTTGTTTTCTTTTCTGTCTCAACTACGGTGTTCTCTGTTATGCCAGTTTTCTTCTCTGTCATAATAATACACTCCTTTCGGCACTTTGGCCTGTCACTTGCAAGTACCGCTTCTTCTGGCTTCATGATGCGGCACATAATTCTTTTTAATCATACTCCCCGAAGTAGAATTTTGCAAGTGCCGCTTTACATTTGAGCAGAGATGCCCTGTCTGTGCAGACTTTGAAGAAAAATCACTCGACACTTTTCAGCGATTCCACCATATTGATCTTCTTCAGCTTAAAA
>CALWBA010000009.1 GCA_944375815.1 uncultured Lachnospiraceae bacterium
GACAGTCGGCGGGTACGACGCATACACGCTCCTGAATCGGTTTTCGATCTGCTTTATTCCGCTTGTAAATCCGGATGGATATGAAATTGCGGTCAACGGATTTTCGGCGGTCAGAAATCCTCTTTTGAGGAGACTTTGCAAGATGCGGAGGATACCAAGCAGAGAATGGAGGGGAAATGCCAGAGGCATTGATATTAACAGGAATTTCCCCTGCCGGTCATATACGCAGCAGCAGCTTTCTGAGTATCCCGCGAGTGAGCAGGAGACGCTGTCTCTCATGCGTGTCATGAGCGATTATGATACCGTGGGGTATCTGGATTTTCATTCCAGAGGTGAACTGCTGTATTATTACCGTCATGCAATGACTGATACATATAACGAAAGGTGCAGGGGACTGGCGGAATATCTTGCCGGTCTGAGCGGTTACCGACTGGGGCTGCCGGAAGAAGAATTTCCGGCAAAGGGTACCGGCGGCAGCAGCGTGAATTTTTATTCGGAACATATGCAGCAGCCTGCTGTGACTGTAGAGACGGTACCGGAGGACTGCGGCTTTCCGCTGCCCGTAGAGCATTGCGAACGCGTTTATGAACAGATCTTCCGCGTCCCAATCGGTACTCTGGCATGCTGTGCGGCAGCAGAGAAGAATATCCGGAAGGTGCGGGGAAGGCGTATAATTTTCTGTTGAATTTTTAGATCTCTACCTATATAATAGGACACGAAGGTCAAAAAGGGATTAAGAACGAAGGGAAATTTAGAATGTATACAGAAAGAGAACTGGAACAGAAGGTAGAAGAAATCGATTTACATATGCCGGTTCCCGAGCAGGAGGAGGAACGGCAGTTATATTATCTGAAGAAGTGCCGCGAACTTCTGCGTGAGCAGTCCGGAGCGGCGGGAAGAAAAATGACATTTTGCGTGACAACATTCGGATGCCAGATGAATGCGAGAGATTCTGAGAAGCTGGAGGGTATTCTGGAGCTTATCGGGTATGAGAAGGCAGATGAAGAACATGCAGATTTTGTGATTTACAATACGTGTACAGTACGTGAGAACGCCAATTTAAAAGTATACGGCAGACTTGGATATCTGCATTCGCGCAAGAAGAAGAATCCGCATCTGATGATCGGTCTGTGCGGCTGCATGATGCAGGAGCCGCAGGTGGTTGAAAAGATTAAAAAGAGTTATCGGTTTGTGGATCTGATTTTCGGAACACATAATATTTTCAAGCTTGCGGAAATTCTGGCTGACCGCCTGGAACGCGGAAAAATGGTCATTGATATCTGGAAAGATACGGATCAGATCGTAGAGAACCTGCCTGTAGACCGCAAATATCCATTTAAGTCGGGTGTCAATATCATGTTTGGCTGCAATAACTTCTGCAGCTACTGTATTGTGCCGTATGTACGAGGCAGAGAGAGAAGCCGCGCGCCAGAAGACATCATTGCGGAAATAGAGAATCTTGTAAAAGACGGAGTCGTCGAGGTCATGCTGCTGGGACAGAATGTAAATTCTTACGGTAAAAATCTTGAGCAGCCGGTGACATTCGCACAGCTTCTTTCGCGCATTGCGCAGATCGAGGGCTTAAAGCGTATTCGCTTTATGACTTCACATCCGAAAGATCTCTCCGATGAGCTGATTGAGGTGATGGCAAAATATCCGAAGATCTGCCGACATCTGCATCTGCCTGTGCAGTCAGGCAGCAGCGAGGTGCTTAAGGCCATGAACCGCCGCTATACGAAAGAACAGTACCTGGCACTGGTGGATAAGATCCGTGCTGCGGTGCCGGATATATCTCTGACAACAGATATTATTGTAGGATTCCCCGGCGAGACAGAGGAGGATTTCCAGGAGACGCTTGACGTGGTTCGCCGCGTGAGATATGACAGCGCATTCACATTTATATACTCCAAGAGAAGCGGTACGCCTGCAGCTGCCATGGATAATCAGGTACCGGAAGAGACAGTGAAGGATCGTTTCGACCGGCTGCTCCATGAAGTGCAGGAAATTTCCAAAGAGATGTCCTCACGATTTACGGGAACCGTGCAGGAGGTTCTTGCTGAGGAAGTCAACGATCATGATCCGTCTCTTCTGACCGGGCGTATGGGCAATAATCTGCTTGTCCACTTCCCGGGGGATGCATCGATGATAGGATCGCTTTTGAACGTACACCTCGATGAGTGCAGAGGATTTTACTACATGGGAAGCATCGTCCGAAAGGATGGGCAGGAGGTAGAATAGTGGCGTTATCACCAATGATGCAACATTATCTGGATACGAAGAAAGCGTATCCGGGATGTATACTTTTTTATCGTCTCGGGGATTTTTACGAGATGTTTTTTGAAGATGCGACTACTGTATCAAAAGAGCTGGAGCTGACCCTGACAGGGAAAGACTGCGGACTTGAGGAGCGGGCGCCCATGTGCGGCGTTCCGCATCATGCGGCGGAGACATATATCAACCGTCTGGTGGAAAAGGGATATAAGGTCGCAATCTGTGAGCAGGTGGAGGATCCGAAGCTTGCCAAGGGTATGGTAAAGCGTGAAGTTGTCCGTGTGGTTACTCCGGGTACCATTTTGAATACGCAGGGGCTTGATGAATCCAAAAACAATTATCTGATGTCAATTGTATATATTCAGGATCGTTTCGGGATTTCCGTGGCGGATATTACAACCGGCATGTGCATGGTGACGGAAGTGGATAAGGCGCGCAAGCTGCTCGATGAGATTAATAAGTTTATGCCGGCAGAGATCATCTGCAATCAGTCATTTCTGGTCAGCGGAATTGACCATGAGGACTTAAAGAACCGTATGGGGATCTGCATCAATGTGCTGGATTCCTGGTATTTTGATGATGTGAAATGCCAGCAGACCTTAAAGGAGCACTTTAAAACGATATCTCTTGAAGGTCTGGGACTGCAGGATTATGACTGCGGCGTGATTGCCGCCGGTGCGCTGTTTCAGTATCTGTTTGAGACTCAGAAGAACAGTCTCTCACATATGACAACAATTACTCCATATACTGCAGAGAAGTATATGCTGCTGGACAGCTCAACCCGCCGCAACCTGGAACTGGTAGAAACGATGCGGGAGAAGTTAAAGAGAGGATCGCTTCTGTGGGTACTGGATAAAACAAAAACGGCAATGGGAGCCAGACTTCTGAGAAGCTATGTGGAGCAGCCTCTGATTGACAGTACGGAGATTAATCTGCGCCTCGATGCTGTAGAGGAAATGAATGAGCGGGCTATGCTGCGCGACGAGATCCGTGAATACCTAAATCCGATCTACGATATGGAACGTCTCATCAGCCGCATCAGCTACCAGAGCGCCAGTCCGAGGGACCTTATTTCTTTTAAATCCTCCCTGGAGATGCTGCCGTTTATCAAGCAGCTGCTCTCGGAGTTTGACAGCGGACTGCTTGTGGAACTCAATGAGCAGCTAGATCCTCTTGAAGATATCTGCAGTCTGATTTCAGCAGCAATCAATGAGGATCCGCCTCTTGCGGTCAAAGAGGGCAATATTATCCGCGACGGATATAACGAGCAGGTAGATAAGTACCGAAACGCGAAGAAAGAAGGCAAGCACTGGCTGGCACAGCTTGAGACCGAGGAGAGAGAAAAGACAGGAATCCGAAATCTGAAAATCAAGTATAACAAGGTTTTTGGATACTATCTGGAGGTTACAAACTCATTTAAGGAACTTGTTCCGGATTATTATACCAGAAAACAGACGATGGCGAATGCCGAACGCTATATTATTCCGCGTTTGAAGGAACTTGAGGATACGATTCTCGGAGCGGAAGATAAGCTTTTTGCACTGGAGTATGAACTGTTCTGCGAGATTCGCAGCCGTATTGCAGACAATGTAGTGCGTATTCAGCAGACAGCCAAGGCAGTGGCTGCAGTGGATGTATTCTCGGCACTGTCGCATGTTGCCCAGCACTGCAATTTTGTACGGCCGAAGATTAATACAAAGGGTGTCATCGATATCAAGAACGGGCGCCATCCCGTTGTAGAGCGTATGATTCCGAACGATATGTTCATTGCGAACGATACATATCTTGACAACGGCAGCAATCGCGTGTCAATCATCACCGGACCGAACATGGCCGGAAAGTCAACATATATGCGCCAGACAGCACTTATCGTGCTCATGGCACAGATTGGATCTTTTGTTCCGGCAGAGAAGGCGAATATCGGAATTGCTGACCGGATTTTCACCCGTGTGGGAGCTTCTGATGATCTTGCAAGCGGACAGAGTACCTTCATGGTGGAAATGACGGAGGTGGCAAATATTCTTCGCAATGCGACCTCGAACAGTCTTCTGATTCTGGATGAGATCGGGCGGGGCACAAGTACTTTTGACGGTCTGAGCATCGCCTGGGCGGTTATTGAGCATATCAGCAATCCGAAGCTTCTGGGCGCAAAGACGCTCTTTGCAACGCATTATCATGAGCTGACGGAGCTGGAAGGAAAGCTTGCCGGAGTCAATAATTACTGTATTGCGGTAAAAGAGAAGGGGGACGATATCGTATTCCTTCGAAAAATTGTAAAGGGAGGGGCAGACAAAAGCTACGGTATTCAGGTAGCACGCCTTGCCGGAGTGCCGGAAAGTATTCTCGCCCGCGCCAAGGAGCTGGTTCAGGAGCTGAGCGACGCAGATATCACAGCCGCGGTCAAGGATCTGACTGCTCCGAAAAAACAAAAGAAAGCAGTGCACTATGACGAAGTGGACATGTACCAGATGTCGCTGTTCGACACTGTGAAAGAGAATGATATTGTCAAAGAAATCTCTGATCTGGACATCAGCAACCTGACGCCTATGGATGCAATGAACATTCTCTATGGGCTGCAGAACAAGATAAAGAATAGATGGTGATAGTTTGAATACAATTGCTGTACTGGATAAGACAACCATAGATAAGATTGCCGCAGGCGAGGTCGTAGAACGTCCCTCGTCTGTTGTAAAAGAGCTCGTGGAGAATGCGATTGATGCAGGTGCCACGGCGATTACAGTGGAGATTAAAGACGGAGGAATCTCCTTTATCCGTATTACAGACAACGGATCCGGCATTCCTCGTGATCAGGTAGCGCTGGCTTTTCTGCGCCATGCAACCAGCAAGATTACATCCGTAGAGGATCTGGTGCAGATTTCCTCCCTGGGATTTCGCGGTGAGGCACTTTCAAGTATCGCAGCAGTATCTCAGGTTGAACTGATTACAAAAACTGCAAGGGAGCTGACAGGCACACGATACGTAATAGAAGGCGGTGCGGAAAAGAGTTTGGAAGAGATCGGAGCGCCGGATGGAACGACATTTCTCGTACACCATATTTTCTATAACACACCGGCCCGTGCGAAGTTTCTGAAGACAGCGGCAACAGAGGGCGGTTATGTGAGTGCTCTGGTGGAACATCTTGCATTATCACATCCCGATATATCGTTTAAATACATAATGAATAATCAGACAAAGCTGCATACCAGCGGAAATCATAAGATTCGCGAGCTGGTGTACAGTATTTACGGCAGGGAGATTGCAAAGGAACTGATTCCAATTCATGCGGAGAGCGATCTTATGACTGTAGACGGTTTTCTGGGGCGGCCTGTGATCGCACGGGGAAACAGAAACTATGAAAACTACTATGTCAATGGGCGATATGTCAAGAGTCGACTTATCGCAAAGGCGATTGAAGATGGATACGGCAATGCGATGATGCAGCACAAGTATCCGTTCACGCTGCTGTATCTGGAAATGAACGGAGAAAATGTGGACGTAAACGTACATCCAACCAAAATGGAGTTAAGATTCTCCAAACAGGAGGAGATTTATGAATTTCTGCGGACGGCGATTTACGACGCGCTTCATCAGAGAGAGCAGATACCTTCTGTGAGCGTTGGAAAGGATGTGCCTGTTAAAAATGACGTGGAAAAGCCATCCCATTCAGCAGCTGAGCCGTTTGAGACGAGACGTCTGTCTATGGAGAAAAGTTCCGATGCTTTTCAGAAGCCCGGAGATTACAGTGCGAAGCAGCAGTTTGGGCTATATCAGACAACGGCAGATAAAACATCTAAAGTAAGAGAGTCACTTCCTGTCTATCCGAAGGGAATGACTTTGGAGATGGCGCGCCGTGCTGATGAGCAGCCGCTTCCGGATGCACTGGAGAAAGCAGATGGAGCAAAGGATAACAAAAAAGCATCAGATCCGGAACAGCTCGAGCTGTTCGGAACACAGTTTTTAAGCGCAGAGGCACGCCGCAGTCACAGAATTATCGGGCAGGTGTTTGACACATACTGGCTTGTGGAGTATGATGACAAGCTGTATATTATTGACCAGCATGCAGCGCATGAAAAGG
>CALWBA010000010.1 GCA_944375815.1 uncultured Lachnospiraceae bacterium
GACTACGGCGACGTGGTCGTACACATTTTTGATGAAGAAAACCGTTTGTTCTATGACCTGGAAAGAATCTGGAGAGACGGAGAGGTTGTGGAGAAGGACAGCCTGTAAAAGGATTTCATACAAGTGCCGGAGCGAATGAGAGTGCTCCGGCACTTTTTACTTATTAGTGAGGCGAAAAGATATGAACATAATAAAGAAAATTGTTATATATGGGGACAGTATTTCTACTGCTGAATATGGAAATGGAGGATATGAGGCCTATCTGCGTGAGGGGTTTGGTGCGGAAGTAATGAATTATTCCGTGTGTGCCAGCGGACTCTCTCTTGGTACGCCGGATAATACACTCTCCATTCTGGAAAGAGATGAATGCCTTCACGGCGATGCAGATGTCGTTATTTTATGGCATGGAACGAATGAGTGGTACTGGGGCAGTGAGATTGGCAGACCTGGCAGTAAGGATGGGACAACATTCCTTGGAGCTCTTGACCGGGCGGTCGGGCGAATCCGAGAGAAGTCTCCTGGCGCAGTCCTTTTTATTCTCACACCAATATACAGGTATCAGGCTCCTGACGGGTGCGAGAATGCCGGACCGGCCTATGAGCTGAAAAATAAAGCGGGATATACTCTTACGGACTATTATAATGCATTGCGGGAAGCGAGTGTATATTATGGGGTTCCGCTGATTGATATGAGGGTCCTGTCGGGGATTCATGAAGGAAATTACAAGGAATACCTGGAGGATGATGTGCATCCGAATGAGCAGGGATATAAAAAAATCTGGAAAGTTCTCGAACAGGAAATAAATAAAGCGGTGGAATAACATGCAGCAAAACGTACCTGTTATGATGAAGGATATATATTTCCGGTCCAAATACAGAACGGTTCTTACCGGGGAGCAGATCCGGATCCCCGGGATAGAGATGATCGGGCGGCATACAATAAAGTCAGCACTTCCTCCGCTTGAACTGCACTATCATCCGGGATGTTTTGAACTGACGTTTGTGCTGGAGGGAACGATTGCGTTCGGGGCAGAGCAGGAAGATAAAGAAACGGGAGAGAAGATTCAGAAAGAATATCAACTGAACGGCGGAGATATTTTTGTGACACTTCCGGATGAAGTCCATAGTTCTAATATGATGCCTGTTTTGAGAAGTGAAATTATCTGGTTTCAGCTTGATATATCCATGCCGGAGAGATTTCTTTTTCTGGAACCCGCAGCAGCTTCAGCTCTTCTGGTTCGCATGCGCAAACTGAAAAATCATGTTTATTCAATGAAAACATCCATGCCGATGCTGATTAAGGAAGCTTTTCAATGTGTACTCAGCGGACGGTCTCCTCAGCTGGGCGCATCGTATCTTTCATTGATTCTGAACCTTCTGACAGAAGAATTTCACCAGGAAAGAAATACTCTTTCAGAGGATATCCGACAGTCTGCAAACTATATCCGCTGCAATCTGACGCAGCAGCTTTCTCTGGATGAACTGGCGGATCTCTGCGGTCTTTCTGTCTCTTCTTATAAGCAGAAATTCAAAAGTCAGATGGGAATCACACCCAGAAATTATATTAATATGCAGAAGATTGAGCTTGCTAAGCAGCTCCTTGAATCCGGAGAATCTGTAACAGAGACCTCTATGAAGCTGGGATTTAACACAAGCAGTTATTTTGCAACGGTGTTCAAAAAATATACAAGTCAAAGTCCGATGGATTATGTTCATAAAAAAGAGAACTTCAGTTTTTCCAGGACAATTCAGAACCTGTATGCGGAAAAAAATGAATAAGCGGTTCTTCTATATTTTTGTACATTCTACATAAGTGAATGTCGGGCTGTAAAAGCTCTGATATAATATATGGAAGAAAAAATACGGAGGTTGACAAAATGAAACCATTTGAGCCTGATTATCGAAATGTTGTAAATGCTGCCAAAAATATTGAAGCAGCCAGAGTGCCGCTGTATGAACACAATGTCGCTCCTGAAAAGATTGGAGAGATCATAGGCAAAGACCTGTCTTCTCTCTATAATGGATCAGATAAAGACCTGGACGAGTTCTTTTTCCATTACTGTAATTTCTTTAAAGATAACGGATACGATGTAGTAACATTTGAATGCTGTATCGGCGGCATTATGCCGGGGGCAGGCGCACTTGGAGACAGCCGTATAGATCCGGTAATTAAAGATGCATCTGATTTCCGTAATTATCCGTGGGATGAACTGCCTGATATGTACTTTAAAGCTTATTCCAGGTATTTCGATGCATTAAGCAGGCAGATGCCGAAGGGAATGAAAGCGATCGGCGGCGTCGGAAACGGTATTTTCGAGTGCGTTCAGGATCTGGTGGGATATCAGAATCTCTGCTATCTGTCTGTCGACGATGAGGAGCTATATGCAGAACTTTTTCAGCAGGTCGGCAGAACGAATCTTGAGATCTGGAGACGCTTTATGGCGAAATATCATGACCTGTACTGTGTACTGCGCTTTGGCGATGATCTGGGATACAAAAACACTACCCTGCTTTCACCGGATGATACAAGGACTCATATAATTCCAAAGTACAAACCGATCATAGAACTGGTACATTCATATAACCGTCCATTTTTGCTGCACTCCTGCGGAAAGATCTTTGATGTGATGGATGACATTCTGGCTGTGGGAATTGACGCAAAACATTCCAATGAGGATCAGATTGCTCCTTTCCCGGAATGGGTAAGACTGTACGGAGACCGGATTGGAAATTTCGGAGGAATTGACGTTGATGCAGTGTGCAACTATGGAAGAGAGGAAATGAAGGAATACATCACTGATATTTTCAGACAATGTAAAGGACACGGCGGATTTGCATTTGGAACCGGAAATTCCATTCCGGTATATGTTCCGGCGGAGGGATACATGAATATGATTGAGATTGCAAGAGAACTTCGCGGAGATAATTGAAAATAGAGTGTTTATTCCGAATAATACGCAGCTGTATAATTTATTTTTCAAGTAATTCATGTTTTTAAAAAATATTTGACAAAAATTAAGGGGGAAGGTATTCTGGAAGTATAATCAACAAAACTGCTTGTGAAAGGGGCTACATAGTGGATAGAGGAAAAACAGCGACGGAATATACTTATATTGAGGGCATCAGAATAAATTTTCTGTATGTGGACAAGTATTCTTTCGGAAGAGCATGGTATATGCCGGAGAGTAAGATACCATACAGCATGCTCAGATATATTCTGGAGGGGAATGCAGTATTCGTTATAGACGGCAGAGAGATAACTGTCAGGAAAAATCAGGTGGTCTATATTCCCAGGGGATGCAGTCTTTCCTGTCATGCATTGGGAGAAAAGTTCTCCTTCATGAGTATACGCTTTAATACATCTATCTATTATGAGGGAGGCGATTTCCTGCAGGATTACTATTCCATGCCGACGGTACTTGAAGATAACGGTGAACGAAAATATTTTGAAAAAATATACAAAGCCATCCACATGCAGGGGCCTGAGAGAATGTTTATAGTAAGAGGCTGTCTGGAGCTGTTGATCGGAAATATAATATCCCGCGGTACAAAGAAAGATGTGCAGATTAATCGGGAATTCCCTCTGCCATCGCCGGGAGGTGCAGAACAGATGGATAAGCGCATTCGTTCTGTGGTAGATTATATGATTCTGCATCCTACAGAAGCCTATACAACGGCAAGACTTTGTGATATGGCAGGTCTGGGGGAGACGCGTTTTCGTAAGCTTTTTAAGGAACAAACAGGTAAAAGTCCAGGAGAATATCTGCGGGATATGCGTATGAATCTGGCGGCGCGCAGACTTTTACTCTCTGCAGAAAGTGTGAATGATATCGCCTATAGTGTGGGTTATGAGGATGCAAATTTTTTTATACGGGTTTTTAAAAAATATTTCGGTGTTACTCCAAATCAGTATCGGAAAATCTCCAAGGAATAGAGAGGTTCTGTCCTATAAAGTGAGGAAATATGGTGTGAGATAACTGAAAAAGTATAAAAATATCTTAGATTTATATAAAAATGCACAAAAAGCACGTCCGATTGCTATTTTCGGAGGTGCTTTTTTGTGATTTTTTTAAAATATATAAGATACACTTGAAAAGTGTTGTTCTGTGCTATTAATGATTGGAAGTTCCGTGGAAATGCATAAAGAAATATCATATAATTCAGATATCACAAAGAAAAAGCAACAAAAAGAAAACGCGTTTCGATGGATGAGTTGCAGATATTGCACAAAGTGTAACAGTACATAATGAAAGGAGAGCATTATGAAGAAAAAATTGGCATTATTACTGGCGGGCGTTATGACCTTAAGTGCCTTTGCAGGCTGTGGAAGTGATTCTGGCAAATCAGATGGAAAGGATCCGGAGCAGGTATCAAGTATCAACGAAGATGGAGAACTGGAAGGAGACATTACTTTCTGGCATTCTTTTACTCAGGGCGGACGACTGGATACCATTCAGGCTGCAGCAGATAAGTTTATGGACGAGCATCCAAAGGTAAATATTAAAATAGAAACTTTTTCGTGGAATGACTTTTACACAAAATGGACAACTGGTCTTGCCTCCGGAAATGTTCCGGATATGAGTACTGCGCTGGTAGGACATGTTGTGGAAATGATTAATTCTGATGCACTGATTCCTCTTAATGATTTGATAGACGAAATCGGACGCGATAAATTCTCAGAAAATGCATTAAATGAAGGTACGGTAGACGGAAATAATTATTCCATTCCTTTGTATTCACATGCCATGGTTATGTGGGTGAGGAAAGATCTCCTTGAACAGAATAATCTGGAAGTTCCTGCCACATGGGATGAGCTGTATGAAGCGGCAAAAACTCTTACAAAAGACGGCGTTTACGGACTTTCTTTCCCTTGTGGTTCTAATGACTTTCAGGCTACAAACTTTCTGAACTTCTACGTAAGAAGCGGAGGAGGAAGCCTCTTAAATGATGATCTGACAGCGAATCTGACCAGTGATCTGGCGATTGAAGGTATCAATTACTGGTTGAAGGTCTATAATGACTGTTCACCCAAAGACTCGGTAAACTATGATGTTCTGGATCAGGCAACACTGTATTATCAGGGAAAGACAGCGTTTGACTTTAACTCAGGATTCCAGATCGGAGGCGTTGAGCAGAACTCTCCGGATCTGCTGCAATATGTAGACTGTTATCCTATCCCGACTATCGACGGATCTGAACAGAAAGGAATTACAACTTCAAATCAGCCAATCGTAGTATGGAAAAATTCTAAGCATCCGGATATCTGCAAAGAGTTTATTAAAACTCTGTACGAGGAAGAAAATTATTTGGATTTCCTTGCATCACAGCCGGTGGGAATGCTTCCGTCAGTAGCTGGAATCGAGGAGCTGGATGCATATAAGAGCAACGAAACGATTCAGCAGTTCCAGCATGCGGAGGAGGTTATCGCATCTCAGATTCCTGGCGGAACAGCTATCGGATTTGAACATGGTCCGAACCTGCAGGCAGGTCTGCTTGTAAACCAGCATGTTATAGAAGAAATGTTCCAGGATATTATTACAAATGGAACAGATGTTGAAACAGCGGCAAAGGCTGCCGAAGAGGAATTGAACACTCTTTTCGAGGCAGCTGTACAGTAATAAAAAGAGGGATGCCGTAAGTCCATCTGGGACGGCATCCCCAGACAAAGGGTGATAGAGCATATGAAAAATAGAAATTTGACAAGGTGGCTGTTTGTGCTTCCTGCGATTATTGTTGTATGCGCACTGTTCCTTTATCCGATTTGCTCCAGTATTTTTTACAGTTTTACAAATAAAAATCTGATAAGACCGACATATCGCTTTGTGGGATTTGACAATTATGCCACAATTCTTACAGATAAGAGCTTCTGGAACGCATTTCTTAACTCTCTGAAGTGGACGGTATTTTCCCTGATCGGGCAGCTCCTCGTGGGATTTACCGCAGCACTTGCATTAAACAGAGTAAAACATTTAAAGGGCGCATATAAGACATTGCTGATTATACCGTGGGCGTTCCCATCTATTGTTATCGCTTTTTCATGGAAATGGATTTTAAACGGCGTGTACGGTATTCTTCCAAACCTTCTGGTGCAGATGGGCTTCTGCAACGAACCTCCTCAGTTCCTGACGGAGAAAACACTCGCATTCATTGTACTGGTACTTATTAATGTCTGGTTTGGAGCTCCAATGATTATGGTCAATGTACTTTCCGCGCTGCAGACAGTACCTCAGGATCAGTACGAAGCGGCGGAAATTGACGGCGCAAAGAAATGGCAGTCCTTCCTTTATATTACAGTTCCTCATATTAAAGTTGTCATGGGACTGCTGGTAGTGCTTCGTACCGTATGGATTTTCAACAACTTTGATATCATTTATCTGATTACCGGAGGAGGACCGGCAGGTTCCACACAGACTGTTCCTGTATATGCGTATGACATGGGATGGGGAACCAAACTTCTGGGACAGTCATCCGCGGTAACCGTACTGCTCTTTATTTTCATGATGGCAGTATGCATTGGATATTTTGCAGTCATTGGACACTGGGAAAAGGAGGATAAGTAATGAGACGCAGACAGGGGCGGGTAGGAAATGCAATATGTCACGTATATCTGCTTATTCTGACAGGTATGGCAGTGTTTCCGCTTTTATGGATTATAATTTCATCAATTAAGGGTAAAGGAGAGCTGACAGGAGATCCTACGGCATTTCTTCCGAAGACAGTGACGCTGGACTATTTTAAGCATGTGATCAATGATCTGAATTTCATTGTAAATATCAGAAACAGTGTCATCATCTCTCTTGCAACTACAGTGATTGCTATAACAATTGCGTCCATGGCGGCGTATGGAATAGTACGTTTTTTCCCCAAATTTGGTTCCTTTATGTCAAAGATACTAGTAACTACATATATTTTTCCACCGATCCTTCTTGCCATTCCTTATTCTATCGTGATGGCAAAACTGGGACTGACAAATACCAGAATAGGACTGATTATTGTATACTTGTCCTTCAGTATTCCTTATGCGGTGTGGCTGTTGGTGGGATTCTTCAAAAGTGTTCCTATAGGAATTGAAGAAGCTGCCCGCATAGACGGCGCAAATAAACTTGTGGTATTTGGACGCGTGGTGCTGCCTCTGGTGGCTCCGGGTATTGTGGCGACAGCTATCTATACATTTATTAATGCATGGAATGAGTTCCTGTATTCCTTGATTTTAATAAACGATACAGGAAAAATGACAGTTGCCGTAGCGCTGCGCTCACTGGACGGAGCTGAGATTCTGGACTGGGGCGATATGATGGCTGCATCTGCATTGGTTGTTATACCTTCCATTATTTTCTTCTGCCTGATTCAAAATAAAATTGCAGGCGGACTGTCGGAAGGATCTGTGAAATAAAAACATATATTGTGAAAGGAGATACAAACACATGGTAAAGTACGGAGTTGTAGGAGTAGGTTATTTTGGAGCAGAGCTGGCGAGAATTTTAAAACGGCTGGATGATGCGGAAGTTACAGTGGTATATGATCCGGAAAACGGAAAAAAGATTGCTGATGAGCTTGGATGTGATGCAGCAGCTTCGCTGGATGAGCTGGTGGCAAGAAAAGATGTAGATACAGTTATAGTTGCAACACCAAATTATCTGCATAAAGAACCGGTCATAAAAGCGGCACAGCATGGTAAGAATGTGTTCTGTGAAAAGCCCATTGCTCTTAAGTATCAGGACTGTGATGAGATGGTAAGAGCCTGCGAGGAAAATAAGGTAACATTTATGGCAGGACATATTATGAACTTTTTCCATGGAGTTCAGAGAGCAAAGGAGCTTATTAACGAGGGCGTAATCGGAAAAGTTCTCTATTGCCATTCCGCACGGAACGGATGGGAAGATATTCAGCCGTCAGTATCATGGAAGAAAATACGCGAAAAATCAGGCGGTCATTTATATCATCATATTCATGAACTGGATTGCGTACAGTTCATCATGGGAGGAATGCCGGAGTATGTGACCATGACTGGAGGAAATGTCGCTCATGTGGGAGAACATTTTGGAGATGAGGATGATATGCTGTTTATCAATGCCGAATTCTCCGACAATCGTTTTGCAGTGATGGAGTGGGGATCCGCTTTCCACTGGCCTGAGCATTATCTGCTGATTCAGGGAACAAAAGGAGCGATAAAGCTGGATATGTTTGATGCAGGCTGTACTTTGAAGGTTGACGGAAGAGAAGAACATTTTCTGCTCCATGAGACAAAGGAAGAAGATGAAAACCGTACAAGCATTTATCACGGCACAGAAATGGATGGTGCAATTCAGTATGGAAATCCTGACAAAATCCCGCCGTTATGGCTTCAGGGAGTGATGAACAAGGAAATGAAATACCTCAATGAGCTGATGCACGGTATGGAACCATCTGATGAATTCAGACCTCTTCTTACCGGTGAAGCAGCCAGAGCTGCGATTGCTACGGCAGATGCCTGCACGAAATCAAGATATGAGAATAGAAAAGTAGCGCTCAGCGAAATTATAGGAAAATAAACAGAAGGGGAGGGGTATCCCTCCCTTTCACAGTAAATACCAAACAGGAGGTAAATAACAATGAGTTGTCTGGATAAATATAAGGGTGTCATACCGGCATTTTATGCCTGCTATGATGAGAAGGGGAATATAAGCCCTGAGCGTGTGGTGAAATTTACGGAGTATCTGATAGAAAAGGGAGTAAAGGGTGTATATGTCAACGGTTCATCCGGGGAATGCATTTACCAGAGTGTTGCAGAGAGAAAGCTGATCATTGAAAGTGTGATGAAAGCAGCCAGAGGAAAAATAACAGTAATCAATCATGTAGCATGCAACAACACTAAGGACAGTGTGGAACTGGCGCGCCATTCAGAAGAGGTGGGGGTGGACGCTATTGCCTCGATTCCGCCTATATATTTTCACCTTCCTGAGTATGCCATTGCAGAATATTGGAATACCATCAGCGCAGCTGCACCGAATACAGACTTTGTCATCTATAATATACCGCAGCTTGCCGGAACCGCGCTTACCATGAGCCTGTTTCGGGAAATGCTGAAAAACCCCAGAGTTAAAGCAGTAAAGAATTCTTCAATGCCAGTACAGGATATTCAGATGTTCAAGACGGAAGGAACTGCTGCAAGAGGAGAATTTATTGTATTTAACGGTCCGGATGAGCAGTTTATTTCCGGAAGAATGATAGGAGCTGACGGCGGCATTGGAGGAACATATGCAGTAATGCCGGAACTGTTCCTGGCGGCGGATCAGGCATTCAGAGAGGGAAGATGTTCGGATGCCCTGAAGCTTCAGAATACAATTGATGAGATTATTTATGCCATGTGTGCGTGCCGGGCCAATCTCTATGCGGTAATGAAGGAAATACTGAAGAGACGCGGTATGGATATTGGAAGCGTGCGCGCTCCGCTCACTCCGGTATGTGAAGCAGATTTTTCTCAGATTGAGAAATGTGCGAAGATGATCGATGATGCAATATCGAAACTTTAAAGGAGACGATCGGATGAGTAAAATGGATATTCTGGAAAAAATCAAGGGAAAGCTGATTGTATCCTGTCAGGCCCTTCCCGATGAACCTCTGCACAGTTCTTTTATCATGGCACGTATGGCATATGCGGCAATGCTGGGCGGTGCAGGTGGAATTCGTGCAAACAGTGTGGAGGACATTACCGAAATTAAAAAAACAGTTAATCTTCCTATTATCGGAATCTGCAAGGTGGATTATGAGGGATGTGAAGTATATATTACTCCAACCATGAAAGAAGTGGATGACCTGGTTTCCTGTGGTGTGGATATTATTGCCATGGATGCAACGGATCGTCCGCGTCCGGACGGGAGAAGCGCAGAGGACTTTTTCCTGGAAGCAAAAGCTAAATATCCGGAACAGCTCTTCATGGCAGACTGTTCCTGTACGGAGGAAGGGCTGAAGGCAGCAGCATGCGGCTTTGATCTGGTTGGGACGACCATGAGCGGCTATACATCTTATACAAAAGGGACAAAATTGCCGAATTTTGAGATGATGGAAAAGCTGGTAAAAGAGACCAAAGTCCCTGTTATTGCAGAGGGAGGTATCTGGTGCCCGGAAGATTTAAAGCGTGCAATGAGCACCGGAGTCCATGCTGCGGTGGTTGGATCGGTAATTACAAGACCTATGCTGATAACAAAAAGATACGTTGAAGCAATCAGCATGCAGCAGTAAGAGGAATACGAATATGATATATGATGAGATCAAAAATGCATCAAAATACAGAGGAATCTCTGAAAATCTGGATATAGCTATTGACTTTATGGAGAAAACGGATTTAAAAAATCTCCCGCTGGGACGTACTGAAATCTGCGGTGACCGCGTGTTTGCCAACGTCATGGAAGCAGAAGCAAAAAAAGAAGAAGAATTAAGCTTTGAAATTCACAGAAAATATATGGACATTCAGATCGATCTGGAGGGTACAGAAGCCATTCTTATAGGACTTGGGGAAATTCAGGAAAAAGAGCCGTTTTCGACAGAGAGGGATTTCGGCAGCTGTACTGCGGATAAAAGTGCGCGTATGGTCATGGGAGAGGGACGATTTATTGTGTGTATGGCAACGGAAGCGCATCTTCCCGGTGCAGCAGCCTGCATGGATCAACATTTGAAAAAGTGTGTCATTAAAGTAGCCGTCGATGAATAGGATGGTGAGGTGAAGATGAGAATTGCAGTACTGGATATTGGAGGCACCTCCATAAAATCCGGGATTTATGAAAGAAATACTCTCAGTGAAATAAAGGAAACACCCACACAGGCATATCGCGGAGGCGAGGCTGTAATTAAAACAGCTATAGATGTACTTCACCGATATTTGCCTTTTGACTGCATCGGTGTCAGTACCGCGGGACAGGTGGATGCAGAGACGGGAATCATTCGTTATGCAAATTCCAATATTCCCGGTTACACTGGGATGAATGTAAAAAAAATTCTGGAACAGGAATTCGGTGTACCGACTGCTGTAGAAAATGATGTAAACGCAGCAGCACTGGGGGAAGGTGCATTTGGAGCCGGAGCGGGAGAAAAAGATTTTCTCTGTCTTACATACGGGACAGGTGTGGGAGGAGCTGCGATTTTAGACGGGAAACTCTGGAGAGGGAGCTGTTTTTCTGCCGGAGAATTTGGCGCTGTGATAGTGCACGGGGAAGAACGGAATGCGCAGGAGGACATGTTCAGCGGATGCTATGAACGATATGCATCCGTCACAGCATTGGTTGAAAAGGCATCAGCATGGGATTCCAGCCTTGATAGCGGGAGGAAAATATTTCTACGGCTTGAGGAGGAATTCGTGCGCTGTCTTGTGGACAATTGGATACAGGAGATTGTCTGGGGACTTGTCTCACTGATTCATATTTTTAACCCCTCCTGTGCAGTGCTGGGAGGCGGAATCATGGAACAGCCGTATATTCTGGAGCAGGTAAGAAAACTTCTGTATGAAAACATAATGCCAAGCTTCCGGAATGTAAAGGTTCTGCAGGCAAAGCTGGGAAATAGTGCAGGGCTTCTGGGGGCGGCAAGAATCGCAGAAGAACAGTACAAAAAACAATAATATTTTGCTGACAGGAGAGATCGGTATCGATCTCTCCTGTTTAAAATTTTATGACATTTCTAACTTGACACTTTTCGCATCCCGTGTCAACATAGAGGATGAAGAGAAATTTTGTAATGATATTATTGAGAGAAGGTGCAGGATATGAAATATAAGAACAGAAACGGAGAACTGATCGGTGCGGTTGACCGGCAGGATCTTATACTGCGGCGGCTTTACAGCCATTTTGCGGGAAGAATGCTGGTAAAAATACTGATTTGTCCATCAATATCCCGGATAGCGGGGAGATTTTTGGACAGCAGACTGTCCAGGATTCTGATCCCCGGAGATATACGAAAAGGCCGCAGGGATATGAGGGAGTACGAAAAACAGTCGTTTTCATCTTACAACGACTATTTCTGCAGGAAACGTATTGCGGAAGCGTATCAGATTGACCGGGAGCCCTCTCACCTCATCAGTCCATGCGACAGCCTGCTGAGTGTATATCCGATTGAAGAGAACCGTCACTTTAATATTAAGCACACGCGCTATACGGCAGATACCCTTCTGCGCAGCCGAAAACTGGCAAAACGCTACGCGGGCGGATATGCCTGTATTTTCCGGCTGACAGTGGAGGATTATCATCGCTATTGCTATGTGGATGATGGTGCTACCACCAGCATTCGCAGAATTGACGGTGTGCTTCATACGGTAAATCCAATTGCAAATGATATTACTCCCATCTATAAAGAGAATACGAGGGAGTACAGTATCCTGCGCTCGAAGAATTTTGGAAATATCCTGATGATGGAAGTGGGAGCTTTGCTGGTGGGAAGGATTGTGAACAGATCCGGTGCGTCTGCGGTAAAGCGCGGCCAGGAAAAAGGACATTTTGAGTTTGGAGGTTCTACGGTAATCCTCCTGCTGGAGCCGGGGAAGGTGCGTATGGATCGCGATCTTCTGAAAAATTCGCGTCAGGGATTTGAGACGAGAGTGCGAATGGGTGAGAAAATAGGAGTAAAGAGTGTTTGAGCTGGAGAAAGAGTCAAGGTGCGTGGGTGAGCAAAGATGAGCGATCACAGAGGAGGACATTCTATGACGAACAGAAATTATCAGAAAGAACTGGATGGACTGCTGGAGAAACTGACCCGGAAAGAGAAAGTTCCGGTTTTGCTGCTGCATAGCTGCTGCGCGCCTTGCAGCAGCTATGTACTGGAGTATCTGTCGCAGTATTTTCATATAGCATTGTACTATTATAATCCGAATATTTCGCCGGCAGAAGAATATGAGAAGCGTGTTGCGGAGCAGAAGAGGCTGATAATGGAGATGAATCTTCATTATCCAGTGCAGTTTCTGGAGGGAGCATATGATCCCGAGCGCTTTTACAGTATGGCAAAGGGAATGGAGGAGCTGCCTGAGGGCGGAGAGCGCTGCTTTGCATGCTATGAACTGCGTCTGCGCGAGGCGGCCATAGAGGCAGTGCGGATCGGAGCGGATTACTTTACAACAACACTGTCGATCAGCCCGATGAAGAATGCACATAAGCTCAATGAGATTGGAGAAATGCTTGCGAAGGAGTACGGCGTGGCATATCTCAATTCTGATTTTAAGAAGAAAAACGGTTACAAGCGCAGCATTGAGCTGTCCCGGGAGTATGGATTATACCGGCAGGATTACTGCGGCTGTGTATTTTCCAGACAGGAGAGAGAACGCCAGAAGGAAAAATGCGGACAGAACACTTGAAAGTATAACTTTTCCATGGTAAACTATTGAACCAGATGCAGCGGTAAAAATACCGTGCAAGAAGGAGGATAAACGAATGGCACAGTTATGGGGCGGACGCTTCACGAAAGAAACCGACAAGCTGGTTTATAATTTCAATGCGTCCATTTCCTTTGATCAGAAATTTTATAAACAGGATATTAAAGGCAGTATGGCTCACGTGAGGATGCTGGCAAAACAGGGTATTCTCACTGAGAAGGAACGCGATGAGATTCTGGAGGGACTTGGAAGCATTCTGCTCGATGTTGAGTGCGGCAAGCTTGAGATTACAAGTGAATATGAGGATATTCACAGCTTTGTAGAGGCCAATCTCATTGACCGTATCGGAGATGTGGGCAAAAAGCTGCATACAGGCAGAAGCCGCAATGATCAGGTGGCGCTGGACATGAAGCTGTATGTAAGAGATGAGATTACCGAGCTGGATGGTCTGGTTAAGAAATTGCTGGAAACACTGCTCTCTATCATGGAAGAGAACGTACATACCTTTATGCCCGGTTTTACCCATCTGCAGAAGGCTCAGCCAATCACTCTTGCACACCATATGGGTGCATATTTTGAGATGTTTAAGCGCGACAGAGGACGCCTTGCAGATATATTTAAGAGAATGAATACCTGCCCGCTTGGAAGCGGAGCACTTGCAGGTACGACATATCCGCTTGACCGCGAGTATACAGCAAAGCTTCTTGAATTTGACGGACCTACGCTCAACAGCATGGACTCTGTGTCTGACCGCGATTATGTAATTGAGCTTCTGAGCGCTCTCTCCACGATTATGATGCATCTTAGCAGATTCTCCGAGGAAATCATTATCTGGAATTCCAATGAATACCGCTTTGTGGAAATTGATGATGCCTACAGTACAGGCAGCAGTATCATGCCGCAGAAGAAAAACCCGGATATTGCAGAGCTTGTACGCGGAAAGACAGGGCGCGTATATGGGGCACTGATGTCCATACTGACCACGATGAAAGGCATCCCGCTTGCATATAACAAGGACATGCAGGAGGATAAGGAGCTCACGTTTGACGCCATTGATACCGCAAAGGGCTGTCTGGCGCTCTTTACAGGTATGGTGGGAACCATGAAGTTCAGAAAAGATGTAATGGAGAACAGCGCAAAGAATGGTTTTACAAACGCGACAGATGCAGCGGATTATCTGGTAAACCACGGTGTGCCGTTCCGCGATGCGCATGGTATTGTGGGAAGACTGGTGCTGTACTGCCTGGAGAAGAATATTTCTCTGGATGATATGACACTCGAAGAATACCAGGCAATCAGTCCTGTATTCCAGAATGATATCTACGAGGCAATCAGTATGAAAACCTGTGTAGAGAAACGCGTCACGATCGGAGCGCCGGGACCGGATGCAATGCAGCAGGTCATTGCGCTGAACAGAAAATATCTGGAAGAAAATTAAAAAATATGTTGCATTTTTATGCAGAGTCGTAGTATAGTAGTATGCATAAAAAACAAATGTGCGCGGGAGAAAGACAAATTTAAAAAAACCGCAGCAGTAAATGAGGAGTGTATGAAAATGAGTGAAAAATTAAGAGTAGGTATCTTAGGAGCAACAGGTATGGTTGGACAGAGATTTATTTCTCTGCTGGAAAACCATCCGTGGTTTGAGGTTGTTACCGTAGCGGCAAGTCCGAGAAGTGCAGGTAAGACATACGAGGAAGCGGTCGGAGGACGCTGGAAGATGGATACTCCGATGCCTGAGGCTGTAAAGAAACTTATTGTTATGAATGTCAATGACGTAGAACATGTGGCATCCACTGTTGATTTCGTATTTTCCGCAGTTGATATGTCCAAAGAGGAGATCAAAGCGATCGAGGAGGCTTATGCTAAGACTGAGACACCGGTAGTTTCAAATAACAGTGCACATCGCTGGACTCCGGATGTGCCGATGGTTGTTCCGGAGATTAACCCGGAGCACTTCGATGTCATCGAGTTCCAGAAGAAACGCCTTGGCACTACAAGAGGTTTCGTTGCCGTAAAGCCGAACTGCTCCATTCAGAGTTATGCTCCGGCGCTGGCAGCATGGAAAGAGTTTGAACCCTATGAGGTAGTTGTTACTACATATCAGGCAATTTCAGGTGCAGGTAAGACTTTCAAAGACTGGCCGGAGATGGTAGAGAATATCATTCCGTATATCGGCGGTGAGGAGGAGAAGAGCGAGCAGGAGCCGCTGCGTATCTTCGGTAAGATTGAAAACGGAGTGATTGTAAAGGCTGAGGAGCCGGTGATCACCTGTCAGTGCGTGCGTGTTCCGGTTCTGAACGGTCACACAGCAGCTGCATTTGTGAAATTCAGAAAACATCCTACAAAGGAGCAGCTCATCGAGAAGCTTGTGAATTTCAAAGGTCTGCCGCAGAAGCTGAATCTTCCGAGCGCACCGAAGCAGTTTATTCAGTATCTTGAGGAGGATAACCGTCCGCAGGTTCATGCAGATGTGAACTATGAGAACGGAATGGGAGTCTCCATCGGACGCCTCCGCGAGGACAAGGTATATGACTATAAGTTTATCGGACTGTCACACAACACTGTCCGCGGAGCAGCAGGCGGAGCAGTTCTGTGTGCAGAGACATTAAAAGCTAAAGGATACATTACAAAGAAATAATCCAGTCAGACTGTCTGAATTTGAAAAAGAGCCTTTCGGGGCTCTTTTTTAAGCTGCATGCGATGGGGATGAAGTGGAGGTCCTATGGATAAATCCGGGGAAACTTCCCTATGAGGAAGTTCGCAAAACGTAGGGCAAGATAGTGAACATTAAATGGAAAAAGGTGGGATTTATTGTAAGATGTATATTGAACAGTTAAAATATTATGCTTAAGTATATTAAACGACAAAGTGATAAAAGGAGGAGCGTATGATTATACCAACACTAAGAGTTTGTGATGATTTAAAAGATTATGATTGTATAGTGAAAAATTTTTTGGATAAAAACATACGGCTTTTAAGAGTAAATATGAGCAGATATAGTCCAGAAAAATACAAAGATGATATCAAATATATAAGAGAATTAAGCTCAGGAAAAATAGAAATTATGGCGGATATCCCAATACCGGGACAGAAATATCGCTTATATACAAACGAAGATCGAACAATAAAGAAGGGACAAGAGATTACATTTGTACCACTCGGCAATCACATTGTAAATTCAATAGTAGTAAATATAAAGAAATTTGAATGCAAAGAAAAAGTGGGGAAAATATTATTGGGAGACGGGGAGCTTTCCTTTACAGCTAAATCTATATCTAAAGATAAGATAGTAGCTGTGGCAGATAACAGTGGAATTCTTAGGGGGAAACGTGCTTTTATTTTTCTGGATAGTATCCCTTTTGCGATGTATGATGAGGAAAAGTTGGAAAGATATTTAAAAGCTCTAAAAGAAATAAACCCCATAAAAATTGTACTTTCTTTTTCTGAAACAACTGAAATATTAAAATTACTTGAAGAAAAAATTAAACAAGTATTGCCAGAAACAATGATTATACCGAAGATAGAGACACAAATAGGGATAGATAATTTGGACAAAATTACAGATTGTTACAATGAAATTATGTTAGGGAGAGGAGACTTAGCGCTATTTAGTGATATAAATAAATTTGGTGAGAACCAAGAGTATGTATTAAATACATCAAAAAGAAAAGGGGTCAATGTGATTGTGGCTACTGATATTTTGACGTCGTTATATGAAAATATATTACCTTCCAGGGGTGAGTTGACAGATATATACTATTTAAAGAACAAAAAAGTTGAGGATATTGTTGTATCCGCTGGAATATCAATGAGCGAAGAATTATTTAATAGATTTCATTTGTTAACTCGAAATTATTTTTCAGAATAAAAATATATAGATTTGGCTGTATCTCTATATGAAAGAACTGATGGACTCCGAGAATTTTTTTTGGAACCCAGCACCTGTGCGGCATTTCAGGGACCGGCAGCGCTGTGGGTAGTCCTGAGGCAGAATACATGGCGGAAGCGACTGGTTACCGGCAGGTCCCGGGAACACACTTGAGTTTCCGCAAACTGCATTGAAAAGATAGATATGTCTTCCTAAAGTACCAATCTGCCGTTTTTTTGAGAAATTTAGAATGGCAGCACCGAGAATAGAGGCACTTTTATAAGCCCCATCGGAA
>CALWBA010000011.1 GCA_944375815.1 uncultured Lachnospiraceae bacterium
AACCCCTATGCGACGATTGAGACCGTTGAGGGCATTGAGGATTATATGAAGAAAAATAAAATTGAGGATATTCATGACTTAATTGGTGTGGTATTATAAGATACTGCAAGATAAATATAGAGGAGGCAAAGTCTAAATGGAAAGCTACAAGCAGGAATTTATTGACTTTATGGTAGAAAGCAATGTGCTTAAATTCGGAGAATTTACATTAAAGAGCGGAAGAAAGTCTCCGTTTTTCATGAATGCAGGTGCATATGTGACAGGAACACAGCTGCGCAAGCTGGGTGAGTACTATGCAAAAGCAATTCATGACAATTACGGACTGGACTTTGACGTACTGTTCGGACCGGCGTATAAAGGTATTCCGTTAAGTGTTGCAACGACCATGGCAATCAGTGAACTGTATGGAAAGGAAATCCGCTATTGCTCCAACAGAAAAGAAGTTAAGGATCACGGTGATACCGGAATCCTTCTGGGAAGCAAGATTCAGGACGGAGACCGCGTAGTGATTATTGAAGATGTTACGACATCCGGAAAATCTATCGAGGAGACCTTCCCGATCATACAGGCTCAGGGCAATGTAGAGATCAAGGGACTGATGGTATCTTTAAACAGAATGGAGCGCGGCAAGGGAACAAAGAGCGCACTTGAGGAAATTCAGGAGACATACGGATTCCCGGCAAATGCGATTGTTACCATGAAAGAGGTAGTAGAGCACCTGTATAATAAGGAAAGCGGCGGCAGAATTGTGATTGATGATACAATAAAAGCTGCAATTGATGCATATTATGAACAGTATGGGGCATGCTAACTGACCTGAACTGTTGTATCTGAGGAAGAAAAGGAGTTGTGTGCGGATGAGTGGGAAGACCTATCGCATGATGGCCCAGATTGGAGGAGGCAGTATTGCACTCGGAGTCATCGTACTTGTGACAGGAATTGCAACAGGAATTCTTATGATCGTAAACGGCGCCAGACTGCTCAGACATAAGTCGGAGCTGACATTCTAGGCGTCCGGTGAAGGAAGAAAGCTGCTGCGGATAGATGCAGCAGCTTTTTCTGCTTGATGATGCACCCGGCGTCTGGGCGCATGTAGGTTTAGAGAATGGAGTTAGAAAAGAAAAAGTGACGAGGAAAACAAAGCAGAGAATCCGCTGGTTAGGCCGGATTCTGTTTATCATATATATACTACTGTTGATCTATTTCCTGTTTTTTGCCGAATCTTACGGCAGAACGGCATTTTCTGAGGAGGAATACCACTACAATCTTGTGCCGTTTCGGGAGATTCTGAGATTTTGGAGGTACCGCGAGATAGTCGGATTCTGGGCATCGTTTCTGAATCTGGCAGGGAATATTATCGGATTTATGCCGTTCGGCTTCATTCTGCCTGTGATGCACCGCAATATGCGCAGAGGCTGGCTGGTTGTTCCGCTGGGATTCCTGCTGAGTTTCTGTGTGGAACTGATTCAGCTTGTGTTCAAGGTGGGATGCTTTGATGTGGATGATATGATTCTGAATACACTGGGAGCGCTGACCGGCTACTGGGCATTTTTAATCTGTGATAAGATAAGGATGATACATTATGGCGAAGAGATTTAAATATATTTCCCCGAGGAGAAATTATGCTCAGGGGAGTAAGGTATCAGCGGTGATCGGCTGCGTGTCGCTTGGGATCTTTGCACTCTCATCGCTGATTGCTGCAGGCTTTGGAGGCAAAGCCGGTGCATATGTGGGTGCCGGCGGACTGCTGTCAATGATGCTTGCGGTATATGGATTCTGGCTCGGCATGAGAAGTTTCAGTGACCGGGACAAAAACTACCGCTTCAGCGTGATCGGTGCAATTTTAAACGGCGTGCTTGCAGCATGCTTTCTGGGTGTATTTCTGTGGGGGATCTAAGGAGGAGAAGGTTGATGCACGAGAGACTGAAAAAGCAGCTGGATTTTATCCTGGAGATCGACAAGGCGAAGAATATTCTGCGGCAGACGCATTTAAGCGGTCATGGCAGGCGGGAGAATGATGCGGAACACTCCTGGCACATGGCAATTATGGCGGTTCTGCTGAAGGAATACGCTAACGAAGAGGTGGATGTGCTCAAGGTTATCACGATGCTGCTGATTCATGATTTAGTAGAGATTGACGCCGGGGATACATACGCCTACGATGAAAAGGGCAATGAGAGCCGGCCTGAAAGAGAAAGACGTGCGGCAGACCGTATCTACGGGATGCTGCCGGAGGATCAGGGATGGAAACTTAGGGAACTCTGGGAAGAGTTTGAGGCATATGAAAGTCCTGAGGCAAAGTATGCACACATGCTTGACAATTTTCAGCCGCTGATTTTAAATGACTCCAATGACGGAGGAGACTGGAGATCTCACGGTGTCAAAAAAAGTCAGATATACAAGAGAAATGCCAAGACTGCCCAAGGCTCAGAAACTGTTTGGAGCTATATGCAGGAGCTGATTCAGAACAATATAGACAAGGGAAATATCAAGGATGAATAGGCGAGGAAGAGCGATGAAGAGAGAAGAGACAACGGAGCTTGTAAAGGAACGGTTTCTGCTTTGCCGCGAACGCATAAATTCCATACCGGAGGAGACAGCGGTCGCGGAGCAGTACCGGGAGTATTTTGTAACTACAGCGAGCTTTATCCGCATGGTACTGGAGGCTTACGATAAAGTAGCGGACGGAAGCTACGCAAAGCTTCCGATAGAAAAGCTGCAGGTGTGGAACCGCAATTTATACGGCAATATACTGATGCCGAACTACGACAGATCATACGGAAATCCAGACTGCGCATCACGCGTATTCGGAACAGAGCTGGGACAGCTTATGAGTTTTCTGTATACAGAAGTAAGAGGACTGATTGTCTTCGCGTTTGAGCAGAAGATCTGGGATATGACCGTTATCTGCGAGCTGTTTTTGGAAGTATACAGCCTTTTTGAGGCTGCAGAGCAGGAGCAGGTGCAGGTGCGTCCGGCAGAGGTTCAGAAGATTCTGTATTGGTACCTGAGCGACTACTGTGCGGAGATGGTAGAGCG
>CALWBA010000012.1 GCA_944375815.1 uncultured Lachnospiraceae bacterium
GGGATGCGGATGGAACGGCGTATCCTCTCACCGCAGGCGATTATGTACAGCGGCTGCCGCACCGCTCCCACTCAACAGAAATCTGTCCTACCGGAGACTGGCTTGAATTTTTTATCTGTTTTGGAAAAGAGACGTATGAGCATCTCGCTAATCTGCAGCTTCTCTCCCGCAGTCCCGTAATCCGTCCCGGCATCTCACCCATCCTGTTCCGCAAATGCGCAGTACTGCTGGAGACCATGAAGCACTGTCCTCACGACAGACTCCCCTCTGTTTATCTGCAGCTGCAGGAGTTTGCCATTGAACTGCATCAGCAGTCCCAGCATCGTCAGATGGATTTCGGACTTCAGCGCACAATGCAGCGTGCCAGCGAACTGCTCTGCACGCCTCCTGCATTTCCCTCTCCGCAGCAGGTAGCGTCTGAACTGCAGATGGGATATGAAAATTTCCGCAAAAAGTTCCGGGCGTATTATCATGACGCACCTGCGTCCTATCAGTTAAACGCCCGGATGAACTATTCCCGTACTCTTTTACTCGATACCCGCAAAAGTCTGAATGAGATTGCGCTTCTCTGCCGGTTTTCCGACGCGTTTGCCTTCTCCAAGGCCTTCAAGAAACACTACGGCATTTCCCCGTCTCTGTTCCGGCAGATGTATCTCCCCTGACGGCTATTTCGACAGGTTAAAGACATATTGATCCAGGCGCTGCATTGCTTCCCGGACACGGACAAACGGCAGAGCGAGATTCATTCTTATGCTCCATGGACGGTTGAAGGGGCGTCCGTCCTGCCATATTACACCTTTGCGGACACCTGCCCGCAGAAGTTCGTCCATCGAGTTGCCGTGTTCACGGCACCATTGTTCACAGTCCAGGTAGAGCATATACGTTCCCTGAGGCCTGGCAAGAGAAACACCGCGGAAATTCTCTGATATATATGTACAGGCGTACTCCACATTTTCACTCAGCACCTGGCAGAGCTCATCCACCCACTGTCTGCCCTCCTGCTGATAAGCACCGATCAGCGCATGGACAGAGAGGACATTCGGCGCATTGTAGTGCGACATGGATGAGACCTTTTCCAGCCGGTCACGCAGATACGAATTTCGTATCACATGATAAGAGCCCACCAGACCGGCGAGATTGAATGTCTTGGAAGGCGCGTACACGGCAATGGTCCGTTCCGCAGCGTCCTTCGAAACGCTCTGTGTCGGAATATGCTTTGAACCCGGAAGCACGATGTCTGACCAGATCTCATCTGAGATCACAACACAGTCATATTTCCGGAACAGCTCCATCGCCCGCTCCAGTTCTTCTCTCTCCCAGACCCTTCCGGTGGGATTATGGGGTGAGCACAGAATCGCACAGTGAATATGATTCTCTGCTATTTTTCTCTCCATATCCTCATAATCCATCCGCCAGATACCGTCAGCGTCCCTCTTCAGATCGCTGAGTACGATCTGCCGTCCGTTGTTCTTCGTCGTGCCGGTAAACCCGATATAAGTGGGCGCATGTAAAAGCACCGCCTCACCCGGTGCGGTAAATGCCTGCAGCGCGCTGGCCACGCAGCCAAGCACACCGTTTTCGTATCCGATCTGCTCTTTTTTCAGATCTTTTACGCCGAAACGGTCCTGCTGCCACCGGATAATGCTGTCAAAATATGCGTCCGGCAGATCAAAATATCCAAAATGCGGGTGATTCAGCCGCTCTCTCATCGCGTCCAGAATTGTCGGCAGCACAGGAAAATTCATATCTGCCACCCACATGGGAATCACGGAAAATCCCTCCTCTATCTCTGCATCGGGGATCGGAATACGCTCCACCGCTATGGCATCGTGACCTTTCCGGTCCAGAATCGTCGTAAAATCATACTTCATTGCTGTCTCGCCCTTTCTCTTTTTTCTGATAAAATCATTATAGAGCAGTTTTCATGGATTGTACATACGGTCCGATATATTTCGGCGCTTCCTTTCCATATTGTTCCAGCAGTCTTACAATGGCGGAACCCACAATGACTCCATCTGAAAGATCCGCCATTTTCTTTGCCTGTTCCGGCGTGGAAATACCGAACCCGATAGCGCAGGGGATATCGCTATGTTCTCTTACTACTTTAATAATAGAAGAAAGATCTGTTTTAATCTCTCTTCTCACACCGGTAACACCGAGACTTGAAACGATATATAAAAAACCTTCCGCTTCCTTTGCAATCATGGCAATGCGGTTTTCTGAAGTTGGCGCAATCAGGGATATCAGATCCACCCCATATTTACGGCAGAGCGGCAGGAATTCCTCTTTTTCCTCAAACGGCAGATCCGGAAGGATGAGCCCGTCGATTCCGATTTCCCTGCAGGCGGCAATAAATCGTTCGGCACCGTAAGAGAATACCACATTGGCATAGGTCATAAAGACCATCGGAATGGTTATCTCTCTTCTGATTTCTCTGACAAAGCAGAAAATCTGATCCGTTGTCACTCCTCCGTTTAAAGCCCTCATATTTGCCATCTGAATGACCGGTCCCTCGGCAGTGGGATCCGAGAATGGAATCCCCAGCTCAATCAGATCCGCACCATTTTCTGCAGCAGCACGGACGGCAGCAGCGGTGGTTTCCAGATCCGGATCCCCGCAGGTGATAAATGGAATAAACGCCTTTCCGTTTTCAAATGCTTTTCCTGTCTTACTCATAAAGATCCTCCCCTCTGTAGCGGGCAATAGCGGCACAATCCTTGTCGCCTCTGCCGGATATGGTGACCACGATAATCTGATTTTTATCCATGGTAGGCGCCAGTTTGATTGCATGAGCAACCGCGTGGGCCGATTCAATGGCAGGTATGATACCTTCTGTTCTGGCCAGATATTCAAAAGCATCTACCGCCTCACTGTCTGTAACCGGGACATACTCGGCTCTGCCGATGTCATACAGATGCGCATGCTCAGGGCCGATGCCGGGATAATCCAGTCCTGCAGAAATAGAGTATACGGGAGCAATCTGGCCGTCTTTATTCTGACAGAAATAGGACTTCATGCCGTGAAAAATTCCAGGTCTGCCGGTGGCAATCGTTGCCGCTGTTTCTGCAGTGTCAATTCCTCGTCCTGCAGCTTCACAGCCGATGAGCCTGACATCCTTATCCTCTATAAAATGGTAGAAGCTGCCGATGGCGTTGGAGCCTCCCCCTACGCAGGCAATGACTGCATCAGGCAGCCTGCCTTCCTTTTCAAGGATCTGCTCTCTGATTTCTCTGGAGATGACCGCCTGAAAATCGCGGACAATTGTCGGGAAGGGATGCGGTCCCATAACGGAACCGAGACAGTAATGGGTATCGCTGATTCTGGAAGTCCACTCACGCATGGCTTCCGAAACGGCATCTTTTAATGTAGCTGTGCCGGTTTTGACCGGGATAACCTCTGCTCCGAGCAGACGCATCCGGTATACATTGAGAGCCTGCCGGATGGTATCCTCCTCTCCCATAAAAACCACGCATTCCATTCCCATCAGAGCAGCTGCCGTAGCGGTGGCAACACCGTGCTGCCCGGCTCCGGTTTCGGCAATCAGACGGGTTTTCCCCATCTTTTTTGCCAGAAGAGCCTGACCGAGTACATTGTTGATTTTATGGGCACCGGTATGATTAAGGTCTTCCCGCTTCAGATAAATCCTGGCACCGCCCAGATCTTTTGTCATCTTCTTAGCATAATACAATCTGGACGGTCTGCCCGCATATTCGTTGAAAAGCGTCGTAAGCTCCTGATTGAACTGCGGATCATTTTTATAATGATCATATGCCTCTTCCAGCTCAATAACCGCATTCATCAGTGTTTCGGGGATATATTGACCCCCATGTACCCCAAAACGTCCTTTTGGATTTGTCATCTTTGATCTTCCTTTCTGACCGCGGCAACAAATGCCGCCATTTTTCCACAGTCTTTTTTTCCATCTGTCTCAATGCCGGAACTGACATCCACCGCAAAGGGACGCAGTGCTTTTATCCCATACGGAACATTTTCCGCATCAAGTCCTCCGGCAAGGAAATAGGATCTCTTTATATTTTTTATCAGATCCCAGTTAAATGCCGTGCCTGTACCGGCACCGGAATCCAGCAATATATAATCCGCCTGGCTTTGTTCCGCTTCGGCGGCATCTTTCCCGTTTTTTATCTGAAATGCCCGGATCATCGGCCTGTCCGTCAGCTTTCTGAGTTTTCTGATATACGCTTCATCCTCACTGCCGTGAAGCTGTGCCATATCTATCACGCCCCTGTTTAAGAGCTCGGCTGCCCCCTCAGGCGTCTCGTCTGTAAACACACCCACAGCACAGATGCCGGGATCCAGCAGACGTTTCATAGCTACGGCCTGTTCGGGAGTGATATACCGCCTGCTTTGCGGGGCGAATACAAAGCCGATATAATCCGGTTTCAGTTTGTTTGCAGTCTCGATATCGCACAGGCGCGAAAGACCGCACAGCTTGATTCTGGTCATAATGTACCTCTCAGTTCACAGAGTCTGGCTTTTTTATCGGGGGCTCTCATCAGGGTTTCTCCGATCAGTACCGCATCCGCCCCGATTTCCCGGAGTTTTTTCACATCCTCAGCACTTCCCACACCGCTTTCGGAGACAAACAATACCTCCTGCGGGATCAGTGCCCGCAGTTTTCGGCTGTTCCCGGTGTCCACGGAAAAATCTTTCAGATTGCGGTTATTGACTCCGATGATGTGGGCGCCTGCACAGAGAGCAGTCTGTACTTCCCGCTCATCGTGGGTCTCTACCAGAGCAGACAGGCCGAGTGTATCACATATGTCAATATACTTTTTTATCTGCTCCTCCCGAAGGATGGAACAGATCAGCAGCACGGCGGATGCTCCCAGCACCTTTGCTTCATAGATCATATACTCATCCACCGTAAAATCCTTTCGGATACATGGGATAGACACGGTTTCTGCAATTTCCTTCAGGTATTGATCACTTCCCAAAAACCACTTCGGCTCCGTCAGAACGGAAATGCAATCTGCACCCGCGGCTTCATAGGCCTTTGCAATCTCCAGATAAGGAAATTCTTCTGCAATGATCCCTTTGGAGGGGGAAGCTTTTTTGCATTCACAGATAAAGGAGATTCCCGGCTTTCTCAGAGCAGATTCAAACGCAAATGTGCCCCTGGGCAGGACCAGTGCCTGCCGTCTGATCTCCTCCGGCGATATCCTGTTTTTCGCCTGCTCCGTACGCGCTTGCGCATGAGCAGCCAACTGTTCTAAAATATTCATCCCTCTGCCTCCGGCCTGTTGCTAAGCTCAATCAGTCTGTTCAGTGTTTCCATGGCCTTACCGGAATCGATGATCTCAGCGGCGAGGTGAATACCGTCCTGCATCGAATCGGC
>CALWBA010000013.1 GCA_944375815.1 uncultured Lachnospiraceae bacterium
ATATTATGAAATATAAAGTAAAAATTCAAAATATACAGAATTATTTTTTGCAAAGCTTAAATATACAATATAATAATCAATCTTGACAGCTGTTTAAATGAAATCGGAGAAACTATAAAAACTGTATATGCAGAAAGGGGGAAGCAACTATGCGCATAAAAATAAAACGGAAGGGTATTCTGCTGCTTTTACTGCCAATTGCAACAGCTATGGCGTGCGGCGGCGGAAATAAAGATGAAGAATTTCTGAAAACATTGAAAGACAAAGAAGGATATTGCTACGCGGATGTAGAGTGGGGAATGACGCGGGAAGAGACGGAAAAGGCAGCAGGGGTGGAACTGACTGAATATGGAGTCCCCACATTATTAAAAACGGACAGAGAGATTTCCCTGTATGGAGTAAAGGGAACAGAGCTGTTTGAATTTTTTGATGATGAGCTTTTAGATGTTCAGATCTATTTTGACGGAGAAAATTTAAATGATTTTTCGGAAGATCTGATAGAAAATCTTGAGAAATTGTATGGTGAATGTGACAGAGAATTTACCGCGGATTCCGGTGAAGAAGCTTCCTGTCTCTGGGAAGTCCTCGATGATGACGGTGAACAGGAAAGCAGCATGCAGGTCACCAGACTCTATTCGGATGGCAATATTGTAAGAGTAATCTTATCCTCCGGGGAAAGCCAGACGGAATAGGACTGACATTCAAACAATGGACAACCACACTCTGAAGAAAACGATACCACTTCAGGGTGTGGTTTTTTTCTGTATCAGGCAGCTGCTCGTTAAAATGATTCACACATCCTTCGGCAGCAGCCGATACTGTGTGGGTGTAAGCCCGGTCATTTTCTTAAACTGTCTCATATAATGCAGCTCACTCTCATATCCGCAGCAGTGCGCCACCGCCTCCACCGGCAGATCGCTTGTGCGCAGATAGAACTTGCTGCTCTCGATCCTTGCCTGAATCAGATCCTTCATACAGGAGACTCCAAAGTACTCTTTATACAGCGCCTGAAAATACGACGTACTGACGTCCACAGAGCCTGCAAGCTCATCAACGGTCCATTTTTTGTGCGGACTGTTAAGCAGCTCTGAGCGCAGACGGCAAAAGTCTTCAAAATGATTCTGACGCCTGGAATCCGTCGGAATGAGGGAACGCTGGGAATCAAGGCAATATAGAAGCGAACGCATCAGCGCATCAAAAATCTTTTCCTTGTGCGGCTGTTCCGGATAATTCTCTGATACCATCAGTTTCAGATAATCGGTAAGCTGCCGTATATTCGGCAGAGAAATGGGAGTGCAGAAGGGGATGCCGAGCTTTTCCGGCAGCGGTTCCTCATCTTCAAAGGAAAAATGAGCCCAGTCGTCATTAAAATATTTCTCCCTTCCGTGATAGCTTATCGGTATTCCCGGCGGAAACAGAATTGCTGAATTTTCCGGCACAAACAGTTCTTTGCCGGCAATCTGAAAATCGGCCGGCGACTTAATCAGCAAAAGAAGATAATGCGGAAGTCCATTCGGATGATGCATTTCAAAAAATTCTCTGTGAGAAGAATCATATCCAAAACGATGTACTCTGATCATAAAATCCTCCAAATCATAGAATAAGTCAGTTGTTTGTACTATAAATCATTGTGTTTTTCCTGTCAATTACTTATGATATAGAAAAACATGAGAGGAAATGTATTCATATGGAAAATTATAACCCAGATGTGGATGCTGCCGTTCGGCGTATCACGGAAAAAATGGACTGTGTGAGTGACCGTTCAAAGGACAAAATCCCATACAGAACGATAGACGGAGTGCACAACGATTTGTCTGAGAGTGATATTAACTGGTGGACAAACGGGTTCTGGCCGGGAATTCAGTGGCTTTTATATCACGAGACAGGAGACGGAAAGTATGCAGCGATTGCCAGAAATGCGGAGAAAAAGCTTGATCGCTGTTTCGAAGAATTCTACGGAATTCATCATGATGCCGGATTTATGTGGCTTTTATCCGCAGCAGCTGATTATCGTCTGACCGGCGACAGGGATGCAAAAAGAAGAGCACTTCATGCGGCGAACCTGCTTGCCGGGCGATTCAACCCTGCCGGAAATTTCATCCGTGCCTGGAACGGCACAGACAACAGCGGATGGGCAATTATTGACTGCATGATGAATCTGGCACTTCTTTACTGGGCATCCGAGGAAACAGGCGATCCAAGATACCGCAGGATCGCGGAATGCCACGCGGATACGACATCGAGCTGCTTTGTCCGTCCTGACGGATCAGTGCGCCATATTGTAATCTTTGACTCTGAAAACAGCGGGATGATTGAAGAACTGGGCGGTCAGGGCTACGCGAAGGGATCGTCATGGACACGAGGACAGGCATGGGGCATCTACGGATTTACCATCAGCTGGAAACATACACGGAAGAAATTGTATCTGGAGACGGCAAGAAAGATTGCCGACTATTTTATTTCACAGATTCCGGACGACAGTCTGATTCCCGCAGACTTCTGCCAGCCCCAGCTGCCGCATCTTGAAGATTCTCTGGCTGCCGCAATCGCAGCCTGCGGTATGATCGAACTTTCCAGGGAACTTGGAAAAGAAGGGGCTTTGTATCTTGACACAGCAAAACGGATGCTGGGGGCGCTTTTGGAAAAACGCTGCTGCTGGAAAAAGGAAACAGATGGGATTCTTGAACGATGCACCGCTGCATACCATCATCAGGAGAAGGAAATCAATATTATATACGGTGACTACTTCCTGATGGAAGGAGTCTTTAAACTGAAGGGGAACGACATTTTCCTCTGGTAGGGAATCGTCTGTGAGGTGATAGTACAATGAGACAGAACAGAATCGGACTTGAACTGCCGGCAGCCGGCAGAATAAAAAGAGAGAGCAGTGAAATCACATCTTTTGCAAAAAAATACTGGCCAAAGGAAACAGAGCAGGTTCTGCGGATTGCGGATGATGCCTGCAGCAATATTTTCCTTTTTGACCTGCCCTGGGATATGGAGCGTACATGGGAACCCGTACATTTTACGGACAGCATAGACTGGGAATATCTTCCCGGAAACGATCCGGAATTTACCTTCCAGCTCAATCGCCACCGCTGCCTGATCTGTATGGGACAGGCGTATGCGATGACCGGCGATGAGAAATACACAGAACATTTCATGCGCCTGATTTGTGACTGGCTGGATAAAAATCCCGTAAACGAGCACACGAAAACGACTACATGGCGCTCAATCGAGGCAGGTATCCGCGGCGAATACTGGGTTCGTGCAGCAGCATTCTTTGCAGACAGCGCATATATAAATAAGGATTTTGCAGTGCGTTTCCGCGAAAGTCTTCGGGAACATGCGCGATTTCTGGAGGAGAGCCGCAGGGGTATGCAGATTTCAAGCAACTGGGGCGTGCTGGAAAATCACGGACTGTATATGATCGGAGCTGCGCTCTCGGGTGAAGAAGGTGCGCATTTCTGTGAGCTCGCGATGGAGAGACTTGCCGAGGAGGCGAGAATCCAGGTGCTTCCCGACGGTATGCACTGGGAGCAGTCAAGTATGTACCATAATGAAGTGATGCACTGTTTCCTGGAAGTTCTGCGCACGGCGCTTGATTATGGTACCAACACAGCGCAGGAGATTTCGGATACGGCGGAGCGGATGGCCCTTGCGTCACTCGGACAGATGAAGCCGAACCGGCATCAGCCGATGAGCGGTGACAGCGATGATACGGACCGGAGAGATATGCTGACGTCCGCCGCATAGCTGCTGATGAGGTATGGAAGGGCGAAGAGTGCATCGTGGCGCAAATATACCGGATT
>CALWBA010000014.1 GCA_944375815.1 uncultured Lachnospiraceae bacterium
TAGGACTGCAGTCCCTCCACCCAGATATGTCTTCCTGCAAAATTAATGATTCCCAATGCGCTGCTCATATTATTCTACCCCCTTTACACGTTTTGAAATCAGCTCAATGTGCTCACTCTTGGCATCACCGACTACGGCATTTTTCCCGATCTTCACATTATCTGCCACTAACGCACGCTGTACGACTGCTCCCTCCTCAACAGATACGCCCGGCATCAGCACGCTGTCGATTACCTTTGCACCCGGTGCTACGGTAGCTCCCGTAAAGAGAACGGAATTCTTGACTTCACCCTCAACCACACAGCCCTGTGTGATGAACGCCCGTGAAATATCTGCGTCCGGTCCCACATACTGCGGCAGTGTAGGAACATCCTCTGTATAAATATTCCAGCTTCTGTCATGAATGTCAAGTTCGTTATTCTTATCCAGAAGATCCATATTTGCCTCCCAGAGAGAATCGATGGTTCCAACATCCTTCCAGTAGCCTTTGAATTTATAGGCAAAAAGGTTCTTCTTTTCATTTAACATTGTCGGAATAATATCTTTTCCGAAGTCATGGTTGGAATTCGGATCTTTCATGTCGGCAAGAAGCAGCTTGCGCAGTGCCTTCCAGTTAAAAATATAAATACCCATGGAAGCAAGATTGCTCTTCGGTACCGGCGGCTTCTCCTCGAACTCTACAATGCGTCCTGTCTCATCTGTATTCATGATACCGAATCGGCTTGCTTCTTTCATCGGAACCTCAATAACGGCAATCGTCGCGTCCGCATTGCACTCTCTGTGGTATGCAAGCATTTTCGCGTAATTCATCTTATAAATATGGTCGCCGGAAAGAATCAGGAGATACTCCGGTGAATAGCTGTCGATAAAGTCAATGTTCTGAGAAATTGCATCCGCTGTTCCGCGGTATACATCCAGGTTTGCATCTGCCTTCTCACGCGGAGGAAGCACGTATACACCACTCTCTCTTGCATCAAGACCCCAGCGCCGTCCAGCTGCTACATAGCTGTTCAGAAGAATGGATTCATACTGAGTCAGTACACCTACGACATCGATACCGCTGTTTGCACAGTTGCTGAGCGGGAAATCAATGATACGATATTTTCCACCGTATGATACGGCTGGTTTTGCCACTTTGTTTGTCAGTTCATGGAGACGGCTTCCGCGTCCGCCTGCCAGAATCATTGCTAACATGCTGTTTTGTTTCATGGTCAGCCCTCACTTTCTTTTTCATGGATATATTATAATATTAATGGCATAAAATTTCTACATTTTTTTCAAGATTTTTTGTTAAATCCAGTTAAAATTTAGTAATATTTCATAGCAAAGCAGCAGATTTCTCAGCTCATAATGTATTTCTCGCTGAATTCTCCGGCGCTGACCGGACGGCTGTATAGGTATCCCTGCCCATAATCACAGCCAAGTTCACTGATAAGCTCTTCATTCTCTGCTGTCTCCACACCCTCAACCACAGTAGAAATATTAAGTCTTTTTGCCATTTCTACAATCTGTTCCATAATAATCTTCTGACGCTTGGGATCTCCATGAGACAGTTCCATCAGGAAGGCCCTATCAAGCTTAAGCTCATCAATCTGCAGCTTGCCCAGTGTGTTGAAAGAAGAATAGCCGCTTCCGAAATCATCCATAGACACGCGGAATCCCTTACTGCGGATCAGGGAAAGCTTACGGTTCAGTTCATCCACATTTTCCAGTGCCAGTCCCTCGAGAATTTCCAGCGTGACATACTGCGGCGGAATCTCATATTTTTCGATCAGAAGATCGAGATTCTTCATATAGTCTTCTTCATAAAATAATAGTTTTGACTGATTGACAGAAATCGGTATCGGCCTGACACCTGTATCCATCCACAGACGGATCTGGCGGAATACCTGCTCAAGCATATACAGGTCAAGTGGGACGCAGAAACCATTTTGCTCAAAGATAGGGATGAACTGATTCGGAAAAATCATAGTTCCGTCAGCTCTCTGCCATCGCACCAGCGCCTCGGCGCTTGCGATATTTCCAGTGTGCAGATTCTTCTTGGGCTGCAGGTACAGCTTGAATTCGCCATCGTGGAGGGCCTGTTCCATATGCGTCTCCACATAGTTTTGCATGATTTCATTCTCATGAACTGCCGTATTATAAAACCAGACATTGTTCTGATGTCCCTCCCTGGCAGTATTAAGCGCAAACGAGGTGTGAAGGAAAAGCGTCTGAGACGGCGACAGCTCAGGTATCTCCTCCATAGTATCTGCAAACGCTGCCCCGCAGTACAGCCGTATTCTATAATTCAAGCGCTTTAATTTTGAAAAATCTCCTACGGAATTCATAATCTCAAGCAGTCTGCACTCAACCTCTTCTCTGTCAGTGCCCCTCATCAGGATCAAGAATCGATCAGCGGAATCCCTTCCAAAAAACTCCCCTTCACCAAGCTTCTCCTCCAGAACATCCTTGACATGCACAAGCAGGCGGTTGGCCTGTGCGCGTCCGAAAATCTCATTGATAAACTTAAACTGACGGATATTCATTTCAATTCCCGCATATGATCTGCTTACCTCCAAAGCCGCATTCGCTTCTTCCATAAAGCGCACACTGTTATATGCACCCGTACACGGGTCGTGGTAGGCAATCTTTATTAAGCGGCTGGTATTCTGCTTGAAAAGACAATAACCGTAAATCAGAAGAAATGCTGCCAGTGCAAGCACCGCATACAGCGTGACTCTCGTCACAAGCAGAATGGTATACAAGGAACCACTTCTCTCACTTGTCGTATCTACAGAGAGTATATACCAGTTGTTTATATTCAGCGGTTCCAGATATATTCTGTAATTCATTCCCTCATAGGTAAAATAGCTGAAGGCAGACTTGCCGCTTGACATGCAGGAACGAATTCTGTTCTTTTCCTCGTCAGGCAAATAGCTGCCGTCGTAGATTGTTTCTGCTTCCTCCTGTATCACATTCCTCTCTGAACGGATCAGGAACTTCCCGTCATCTCCCACCAGATGCGCATAACCTTTGCCATAAAGCGCTGTACTGTTATTCAGAATCTCTTCAAACACTTGGATATCCGTGCTTGCCCCCAGAACACCTACTACCTCCCCCTCGTTGTATACAGGTACTGCATATGCAATAATCTTCATATCAAGGTCTTGATCATAATAAATTCGTGATACCCCACTCTCCCCTGCCCAGGCCTTCTCAATAATTTTCTGAAATTCCTGGCTGAGTTTTGAAACCTTTACATTCAGATCAATATTTTGGTTTTTCATTACCCGGATTCCTGTTCCATCTTTAAGAAAATATCCCATGCGGCTGAAACCGTTATGCTCGTTTGCCTTGTACACACCCTTTGAAAAATTTTCATAACTCATCGTATCCGTACTGAACTCAAAAAAACTTGCCAGTGTCTGCAACGTCTGCATATCTGCGTCCATTTTCCGGATTATGTTAATCTTGTATTCCTCTGTCTCCGACTTTATCTGTTCTTCCATGGTATCTGAGAGCACTCTCTCCAGAGATGCGGAAATTATGCTCGCAGCAGCCAGCAGAACCGCAACAGTCACCACTACCAGCACCGTGATCCTTGTCAGGCGCCGCCGGATTTTCTTCTCATTCATAATCTCTCCTCTTTGTTGACTTGTTTTTCTTCAATACTGCTTTTATTGTAACTCATTTATCGGAGCGGTTCAAGATATACTTGGTTCAAAACAGGGTTGTTTCATGAACTATCCACGAGCATTGCTACCTTTTACACTCCTGTTATTACATCTCTCATATCGTTTCTGATAAACTGATCATGTAAAAAAGCGCAAACTATCTCTCTATCTCTTT
>CALWBA010000015.1 GCA_944375815.1 uncultured Lachnospiraceae bacterium
ATCCTGCGGATTTCCAAGACGTCTCATCAGTTCTGTCACTGTATCAAGCCCCAGCACAGCGCCATATCTGGCCGTATCCTCTATAAAAGCTCTCGCTTCCTCGTATGTCATATCTGCCTGCCTCTTCCTGTCAAAATCCGCTCTCATTATAGTATACCGGGAAAGGGATTGCAAGTCTTGAAAAGAAAAGGAAAGAATATGATCACTCAGCCTGCGGTACATCGATCATATGCAGATAGCACAGTCATCCCACCTACTTCTTAATATAACACATAAAAACCTAAAATAACCGATATAAAAACAAAAAATTTGACACAAAAAAAGCAGGTTTTATGCGGCCTGCAGATGATTTTTCCTATGCTCAACTGTCAAACTCCCGCGATCTGCGCCGAGCTTTCTCTGGAGAATGCAGAAAGTCCCAGGGAAACAAAAGAAGAGGCTTGACAGACAGGGATTTCTTATATACAATAACAAAAAATATCATCCTGTGAGGGAGTAGTTTGCAGCAAAGCTGTGGCAATGTCAACAAAATGATGAAAATCTGGTATTGCCTTAAAAAATGAGACTCGCAGGGGCGGCCTATCGCTATTGACAAATAGCGGCGGCTTCCCCTAGCGGGTTTTTTTACGGCGCAAAATATCCTTCACGGTAAAAGTACAGGGAAGAGGAGAAAAGAAAAATGGACTTATTGACTTTATTTTTACTGGCCGTAGGACTTTCTATGGACGCCTTTGCAGTATCTGTCTGTAAGGGGCTCGCGATGCCGCATATCCGAATTAAGAACGTTGTCATCGTGGGCTTGTGGTTCGGAGGGTTTCAGGCTTTAATGCCGCTGATCGGATATTTTCTGGGAAGCCAGTTTCAAAAGCAGATTACGGCAATTGATCACTGGATCGCCTTCGTGCTTCTGGCGCTGATCGGAGGCAATATGATCCGCGAATCCTTTTCGAAAGAAGAGGACTGCTGCCCGGACGCATCTCTGGGCATCAAGACGATGTTTCTGCTGGCTGTAGCCACCAGTATCGATGCGCTTGCCGTTGGAATTACATTTGCGTTCCTTCAGGTAAATATTATTTCGGCTGTATCTTTTATCGGTGTGACTACATTTGTTCTGTCCTGCATCGGCGTGAAGGTCGGAAATGTATTTGGAGATAAATATGAGAGAAAAGCAGAGCTCGCCGGAGGTGTTATTCTGGTGCTTCTGGGGCTGAAAATACTCCTGGAACATCTGGGAATTCTGTAAAATGATGCGCGGGCCCATTTATAGAAAAAATTTAATAAATTTGTAATTGCATAATTAAGTAGGGTGTTTTATCATGGAGGTAACAAATGGTTGATTCAGCAGATCAGCGGTGATAAGACACCCGCTTTTCTGTTTCTTGATACAGGCTGTATAACCGCAGCCGGAGGGGAAAGTATGGACAGAGAACAGATGAGAAGAGAGACCCTGCGTGCCCGCCGCAGGAGGCAGAGAAAAAGGCAGATTATCAGAAACTGCATTAAGACGGGATTGTGTGTCGTGCTGGCACTTGTATTGATTGTTGTGGGATGGAATGCACTGAAGCCTCACAAGACAGAGTCGACGGTAAAGAATGACAGTAAGGCTAATGCCAAGACGGAGGTACAGGCCGATAATCAGGTTACCGAAAAAGATCAGGAGCAGGAGAAGACGGAGGACGGAGGTACAGTCACAACTGTGCCGAATGACACAAGCGCGGCGCAGAGAGTGGCTATGACGCAGAATATGACAGCCGGAGCTGAGGACGGCTGGCAGGTGAACGATTCCGGATGGTGGTACCAGAACAGTGATGGTACGTATTTTGCAAACGGCTGGCAGGAGATCGACGGTAATACATATTATTTCGATGAGAATGGATACATGAAGACCGGCTGGGCAATGATTGACGGCAAGAGCTATTACTTTAATGAGGACGGCACGCTGGATTCGGAGGCAGTTCCGAAGATGCTTGCTCTTACATTTGACGATGGACCGGGACCGCACACGATGGAGCTTCTCGATGTCCTGGCGCAGTACAATGCCAAGGCGACGTTCTTTATGACAGGAGCAAACGGCAGCTTCGGCGTATCCAATTATCCGGAGGCCGTAAAGAGAATGGCAGAGCTCGGATGTGAGCTGGGTAATCATACATATGATCATCCGAAACTGAGTACACTGGATGCACAGGGTATTGCAGATGAATTTGCACAGGTTGATGCGCTTGTATCCGACATTACAGGCGGCGCGATTACCACGCTTGCCAGAACGCCGGGCGGTGAGACTTCAACGACAGTGACACAGGCAGTCGGAAAGCCGTGTATTCACTGGGATCTGGATACGAGAGACTGGGAGACTAAGAACACGCAGTCGACCATTGACCGCGTTCTGGGAGCAAATCTGGAAGACGGCGATGTGATTCTGATGCATGATATCTGGGAGCCTACAGTAGAAGCCTGCAAGACACTGATTCCGGAGCTTATAAACCGCGGATATCAGCTTGTGACAATATCTGAAATGGCTGCAGCTCACGGTGTGGAACTGCAGAACGGAGTTACATATTATAATTTTACGGCTAAAGAACTTGCCAAGATGAACGGCCAATAATACATAAAACAGCAATCCCCCGCTGCGAGGTGCAGCGGGGGATTTTTGAATTTATTTCATATTTTCACGTTTGCGAAGTCTGGAATCCAGTGTTTTCTTACGGATTCTGAGGCTGGTTGGAGTAACTTCCAAAAGCTCATCCTTATCAATGAACTCAAGCGCCTGCTCGAGACTTAAGATACGCGGCGGTGTCAGCTTGAGTGCTTCGTCTGCGGAAGAGGAACGTGTATTTGTCAGATGCTTTGTCTTGCAGACGTTCAGCTCGATATCCTCAGCCTTACCGTTCTGGCCGATAACCATTCCGGCATAGACCTTCTCGCCCGGTCCGATGAAGAGGGTTCCGCGGTCCTGTGCCTGGAAGAGTCCGTATGTTACGGATTCACCTGCCTCAAACGCGATCAGAGAGCCCTGCTTGCGGTATGCGATATCTCCCTTATACGGAGCGTATCCGTCGAACATTGTGTTCATGATACCATTTCCCTTTGTGGAGGTCAAAAATTCACCGCGGTATCCGATCAGTCCTCTTGCCGGGATAGAGAACTCAAGACGGCTGGAACCGTCACCTGCAATGCTCATGCCCTGAAGCTCGCCTTTTCTCTCACTGAGCTTCTGGATAACGGTTCCGGAAAATTCTTCCGGTACGTCGATATATGCGATTTCCATGGGCTCAAGCAGCTTGCCGCGCTCGTCTTCCTTATAGATAACTTCCGCCTTGCTGACTGCGAACTCGTATCCCTCACGGCGCATATTTTCGATGAGGACGGACAGATGCAGCTCACCGCGTCCGGATACTTTAAAGCAGTCCGGTGAAAGCTCTTCCACACGCAGGCTGACGTCAGTGTTCAGCTCGCTGAAGAGACGGTCACGCAGGTGACGGGAGGTAATGTACTTGCCTTCCTGGCCTGCAAGCGGGCTGTCGTTTACCATGAAGTTCATGGAGATTGTCGGCTCGGAGATTTTCTGGAACGGAATGGGATCCGGATGGTCCGGATCGCAGAGCGTATCTCCGATGTGGATATCCGGGATACCGGATACAGCCACGATGGAGCCGAAGGATGCTTCGCGGACTTCTTTCTTTGTGAGGCCGTCAAACTCGTAGAGCTTTCCGACTTTCACGCGTTTCTTTTTATCCGGATCATGTTCGTTTACCAGCATGATATCCTGATTTACGCTGATTGTTCCGTTTTCCACTTTACCTACGCCGATGCGTCCTACGTATTCATTATAGTCGATGGTGCTGATAAGCATCTGTGTCGGTGCGTCCGGATCTCCTTCGGGAGCCGGGATGTATTTGAGGATAGTCTCGAAAAGAGGCTCCATGCTTTCCGGTGTATCGGAAAGATCCAGCACTGCATGTCCTGCTTTTGCAGAAGCGTATAAGAACGGGCAGTCAAGCTGCTCATCGGATGCCTCAAGATCCATCAGCAGTTCGAGTACCTCGTCGATAACCTCGTTCGGACGTGCTTCCGGACGGTCGATCTTATTAATACATACAATGACATTCAAATCCAGCTCAAGAGCTTTCTTCAGCACGAATCTGGTCTGCGGCATTGCGCCCTCAAAAGCGTCCACGACGAGAATTACGCCGTTTACCATTTTCAGTACACGTTCTACCTCGCCGCCGAAGTCTGCATGTCCCGGAGTGTCAATGATGTTGATTTTAGTACCTTTATAGTAAACAGCGGTATTCTTGGATAAAATGGTGATTCCGCGTTCGCGCTCGATGTCGTTGGAGTCCATGACGCGCTCTGCGACTTCCTGATTCTCACGAAAAACGCCGCTCTGCTTCAGAAGCTGATCCACCAGGGTGGTTTTGCCGTGGTCTACATGGGCGATGATCGCGACGTTTCTTACATCTTCTCTCTTGGTTTTCATACCTGATATCCTTTCTGTTCTATAATAATTGTTATCTGCTCAAACTGTTAGTATATCACAGAATCCGGCATTTGGATAGGGCGGAAAAAAATTATTTTTTCTGTTCTAAAAAGGGAATGGACGAATAGATATAGTATAGTCAAAGGCTGCAGGACAGCCGGATCACATCACTAAAATACATGAAAAGAGGAAGGGGAACTATCATTCATGGCAGATAAGATTATTGAAAACAATCAGGTATCCATTATGGGAAAGATCGCTTCACAGTTTACGTTCAGTCACCAGGTCTTTGGAGAGGGCTTTTATATGCTGGACGTACTCGTAAAGCGGCTGAGTGATTCTGAGGATCGGATTCCGGTCATGGTATCTGAGCGGCTGGTGGATGTGACGGAGGACTACGAGGGGGAATACATACAGGTAACGGGACAGTTCCGTTCATACAACCGTCATGAGGAGAAGAAGAACCGGCTGGTGCTCTCGGTATTTGCGAGGGAGATCAGTTTTGTGGAGGATGAGGACGATTCGGTCAAATCAAACCAGATATTCCTCGACGGCTACATCTGCAAACCGCCGGTATACCGCAAGACACCGCTTGGAAGAGAGATCGCGGATCTGCTGATTGCGGTAAACCGGCCATATGGAAAGTCGGACTATATCCCGTGCATCTGCTGGGGCAGAAATGCGCGTTACGCCTCAGCATTCCAGGTAGGAGGGCACGTCCTGATCTGGGGAAGAATTCAGAGCCGGGAGTATATGAAGCGTCTGAGCGATACTCAGAGTGAGAAGAGAACAGCTTACGAAGTGTCGGTAAGCAAACTGGAATACACGGATTAGCGAAAAACGAAAAGAAGTCTGCGCGGCGATTACAGTTCAGCCGTCTGCCGAAGAAGCGGATCACTGAACCGGCCGCACGCAGGCTTCTTTTTTTGTGTGCGGTGATTGACAAGGAAGGGCAATAATGCTATATTAAAAAAAACAAACAGATAGAGGTCGCATTTTTCATCAGTATCCCTCCGGATGCTTCAGGGGCAGAGGATGGCGGGAGAAAGGGGAAGATGCCGAAAGGACTGTATGCCTGACATGGAGTTCTTGGGCATAGGGTGAATAGCCATATGACTGTCATCGCAGGATGGAGCACTATCGGGAGTTTGCAGGGATATTGGAGTTTTTGTAAATTCTTAGGCAGGCTTTGGGGTCTGTCTTTTTTTATCAGAGAAGGAGGAATAGAGATGGCTATTTTTAAAGGTGCCGGTGTAGCGATTGTAACGCCCATGAAGGAGAACGGGGATGTGAATTATGAGAAGCTGGAAGAGCTTCTGGAGGAACAGATCGCACAGCAGACGGATGCAATTATTATCTGCGGAACGACGGGAGAGTCTTCCACTCTGACGGAGAAGGAGCACCTGGATGTGATCCGCTTTGCGATTCAGAAAGTAAATAAAAGAATTCCGGTTATTGCCGGAACAGGATCAAACTGTACCAGAACAGCAATCGAGATGTCCAGGGAAGCGGAAGAGGCCGGTGCAGACGCGTTGCTTTTAGTAACTCCGTATTATAATAAGGCAACGCAGAAGGGACTGATCGAGCATTACGGCGCAATCGCCGATGCTGTATCACTTCCGATTATCTTATACAACGTGCCGAGCAGAACCGGATGCAACATTCTTCCGAAGACAGCGGTAACTCTCGCTAAGAATCATAAGAATATCGTAGGTGTAAAGGAAGCAAGCGGAAATATTTCACAGGTAGCTGAGCTTGTACATCTGGCTGATGGAATCCTGGACGTATATTCAGGAAATGATGATCAGATCGTACCGATCCTGTCTCTGGGCGGCGTAGGTGTGATTTCTGTACTGTCCAATGTGGCACCGAAGTATACGCATGATATCGTAGCGAAGTTTTTAGACGGCGATGTAGCGGGAAGCTGCAAGATGCAGCTTGACGCTCTGCCGCTGGTTCAGGCGCTGTTCTGCGAGGTAAATCCGATTCCGGTTAAGGAAGCGCTGAACCTGATGGGTAAAAATGCAGGACCGGTGCGCGGACCGCTCTGCGCGATGGAGGATGCCAACAGAGAGAGAGTGGCACAGGCACTGAAAGATTTTGGAATTGAACTTGCGTAAAAATACAGAGGCTTTCCGGGAATGTCCCGGAGACAGAAGATGAGGAGAATACAATATGGTGAGAATAATCATGCAGGGCTGCAGCGGACATATGGGAAGAGTGATTACCGGTCTGGTGGAGAAGGATGAAGAGGCTGTTATTGTAGCAGGCATCGATATGAAAGATGACGGAACAAACAGCTATCCGGTATTTAAGAGCCTCAGAGACTGCAACGTGGAGGCAGATGTGGTTATCGACTTCTCTTCCGTGAAAGCTACGGATGAACTTCTGGACTGCTGTGCCGAGAGAGGACTTCCGGTTGTGCTGTGCACGACAGGACTTTCTGAGGAGCAGATTGCGCATGTCAGAGCGGCATCCGGGAAGACGGCAGTGCTTCGGTCGGCAAATATGTCTCTGGGCATCAATACACTGCTGAAGCTGATTCAGGAAGCAGCCAAAGTACTCGCTCCGGCAGGATTTGATATGGAGATTGTAGAGCGTCACCATAAGCTGAAACTGGACGCGCCGAGCGGCACCGCACTGGCGCTTGCGGACAGCTTAAACGAGGCGATGGATCATCAGTATCATTATGTTTATGACAGAAGCCAGGAGAAGAAGATGCGCGACGATAAGGAGATCGGCATCAGTGCTGTGCGCGGAGGTACGATTGTAGGAGAGCACGAGATCATTTTCGCGGGAACGGATGAGGTGATCGAGTTTAAGCACACAGCGTACTCAAAGGCCATCTTCGGCAAGGGAGCCGTACAGGCAGCAAAGTTCCTCGCAGGTAAACCGGCGGGACTTTACGATATGAGCGACGTGATAAACGGTTAAGAAATACAGGGGACAGTCGGATGGCTGTCCCCTTAAAAAATGCTTGCCAAACGGGCGGGAAACGATTACTATGGGGAAGAGAATATTTTAACCTAAAAGCAATTTGGTGATATGTCAAGAGGTGATTAAAAAAAGATTTCAATGAAAACAAAGAAAAAAGGGTACACGAAATAGACCTGCGGTGAAACCGCAAGAAAAAAGATTCGATATACGATTACCTACTCTTTGCCGGAGAGTAGAGTTGATTCTTGTCCAGGCGACCAAACATCAGGCGTATTAATTTACGGGCGGTCAACGCGAGTGCACGCTTGTGCTGATGTTTGGGAACTTCAGCAAACTTCTTGTTATAGTAGTCTTCATATTCCGGGCAGTATCTGACAACACTGCCTGCAGCCTGGATCAGATAGTATCTCAGGTAACGGTTCCCTGCTTTCATCATGGGAGTGTCCTCAGAGTCAAACTCACCGGACTGGTTGTCTCTCCAGATGATGCCGCTGTACTTTGCAAGGGCATTGTTGCTATTAAAGCAGCGCACAGAGCCTATTTGGGCGAGGATCCCGGCGGCATATACCGGGCCGATCCCCGGGATGGATTTCAGGATCTGGTATTCCGTAGGGTTCAAACCTGCAACAGTTGCAGCAATAGCTTTATCAAGAGCTTTCTGCTCTTTTTCAAAGGCCCGTATACAGTTAAAGGAACACGCAATGGATGTAGTGATAGGTTCATACAGTGCTTTATCCAAACGGTAAGAGTTACGGGCTGCTTTTTGAAGCAGACTGGCAACCTGGTTGGGGTCAGAGAACCTGCCATGGCCGGAAGCGGAGATAAAGTCAATCAACTCTTTTAGCGGGGCATTTGCAATATCTTCGGTAGTTTTGAACTCGGTAAGGATAGCCTCCGCAGTCGCACTGAATTTATTGGAAACAGGGCTGTCTTCACCGCTGAGGAGAGCAAACTCACTGAACTTGAGAAAGATGTTGTTCAGGACATAGTTTTTCTCTCTGGCGATGGCTTCGCTGATATGCCTGCGCTGTCTTGTGAGACGCTGCAGAGCGAGATACTGGGAGCCGCGCCAAGGATCGGTCTCAATTCGTCCGGCACGGACGTAATCAGCAAC
>CALWBA010000016.1 GCA_944375815.1 uncultured Lachnospiraceae bacterium
GCACCAGGGCCGAAGCATTCCACGATCTCCCGCAGCATCTTTTTAATTGTTTCACGTACCTGAGGGTTCGTGGGATCCATGCAGGAAATGAGAGATCCATCCGATTTTTTCAGCGCCAGCGGCTGAAGTTCTTCTATATAAAGCAGTTTGTCAAAATGACCTAACAAATTAATGATCGGGCGGATTGTAACCTGCCACTCCTGAGCATAAGCGATAAGCGCTTTCCACTCCTGAGCGCTCATGGGGTCAGAGTATCGTCCCCAGGCAGGGATCGTCTCAAAGCGGAATACATCCTCCATATACGGCATGTATGTATTATACTTGAAGCGTGCCAGCCGCCGGATAATCGTGCAGAAATGATCGAACGTAGAAATCTGTCCCCGTGAAATATCATCTGAGAGTGCACGCAGAGGAAGCGCAGGCTCATCAAAAGCGTCAAATTCGCATAACTTGCCGTCGTTTGCAAAGTCCAGCTCAGAAAGTGTAAACAGGGCATACATGAGTCCTTTCGGAGAAGAAGCCTCTATTTCAATGCGGTCTTTTCCGGCATGAATGCGGTAAGCCTCAGAGGGCATACTCTGTTCGGTGAAAATAATTTCCTTTTCTCCGTTCATAACGCCGTTTTCCGAAAAAATTTCGGCTGCCCGCGGAAATCCTTTGAGAACGCCGGAGCTCAAATGATACTCTGACAGGCAGAGTGATCCGGAATGTGTCTCTATCTGTCTGACTTCAGGGATAATATCTATATTCATAAATTATCACCATCCTTTTCTTTTTTTTCATTATATCTGTCTTTATTGATTCCTGCAAGCTGAATTATTGCAATTTTATACTTGACATAGTATAATATTTCTGAAATTTCTCAAAATAGATCGGGGTTTTCACCCGGAAGGAAGGGGATTATGTTCACAAGGAAGAATATGAAAAAGCAGGGGCGGCATTCCCTGAAGCAGCATTATCTGATCTTTGTCGCCGCATGTCTGCTTGCAGCGTTTCTGGGGTCAGAATTTCTGGGGTCTCTTGACTTTGCCTCTCTGCGGGTGACGCGCAGGCCAGCTCAAACAGCTGAAGTTCCGCCTTTTTCTGTTGAATTCAGCTCTGCATCACTTCTCCACACAATTAATTGGGACAACGTCCTTATACAGATCGCTGAAAAGGATACCCAGGCGGGCAGAGAAATGGCGGACCGTCTGCATCAGGAGGCTGTCGAACAGTCAAAGCACGGAAATCCCATCTTTGGCAGGACGAGAGGCGTTCTGTCAGAAATCGTCAACCAGATTTCATCGGGCTCTATCATCGTGACTGCAGTTGCTGCTCTTACTTCTGTTACCGGTTCAAAAAATGCTGGTGTGCTGATTCTCATTCTTCTGGGAATGCTGGTGTTTTTTCTTTACTGGTTTCTGATACGGAATGTTTTCCCTGTAGTTGTCCGCAGAATTTTTCTTGAGGGACTATCGTATCATCAGGTCACACTGCAGCGCTTCGTTTTTCTTCTGCGGGTAAAGAAATGGCTGCGTGCATCGTGGATTATGCTTGTCACGTCTGTCTTTTACCTTTTATGGAGTCTGACTGTTGCAGGAGCTGTTATAAAACGGTATTCTTATTTTCTCGTACCGTATATTGCGGCGGAAAATCCCGATATGCGTGCCAGAGATGCTGTCACACTCTCACGCAGAATGATGCGCGGCCATAAATGGGAATGTTTTGTCATGGAACTATCTTTTTTGGGGTGGCATCTTCTTGGTCTGCTGACGCTTGGAATTTTCAACATATTTTATACAAATCCGTATAAAACGGCCTCGTTTACTCAGTATTACGCATATTTGCGCACCCTGGCACAGGAAAAAAATATTCCGGGATCAGAACTTTTATTTGATAACTATTTATACCAAAAACCCGATCCCGCACTTTTACGTAAAAAATACGCAGATGTATACGCGGTTACGCAGCAGCCTCCGGATCCAGACGGAGATCTGACCGGGTGGAGAGGCTTCCTGGCACGAAATCTCGGCCTTTTGCTCTTTACAAGAGCTGAGGAGCGGGAGTATGAGCGGCGCCAGTCAGAGCACATGCGCATCCATGCGCTGATCGATGATATGCAGGGACTGGCCTATCCGGTGCGTTTCTATCCGATTCCCGAGGATGACAGGCGTAAGCTTGTGCAGTCATTAAACTATATGCGCCATTATACCGTATCCTCTCTCATCTTTGTTTTCTTTTCGCTGGCAGTCGTTGGATGGATCTGGGAGGTCAGCCTGCATCTGATTACCAGCGGCGAATTCGTCAATCGCGGTGCCCTGTACGGACCATGGCTTCCGATCTATGGTACCGGGGCAGTTTTGATTCTTACGCTTCTGTACCGGCTTCGCAGCAATCCGGCAGTGGAGTTTGCCGCAATCGTCGTCGTATGCGGTTTTCTCGAATATATGACATCCCTGGTAATGGAGATCGTATCCGGAGGTACAAAATGGTGGGATTACAGCGGATATTTCCTGAATCTGAACGGGCGCATATGCGCGGAAGGGCTTCTTGTCTTCGGCGCCGGAGGACTTGCAATTGTCTATGTGGTTGCACCGATTATTGACAATCTGGTGCTGGAAATCCGCAAGAAAACACAGCGTATCGTGTGCGTGATTCTTACAGCGATATTTCTAATCGACTTTGGCTATTCACAGGTTCATCCGAATACGGGCAAAGGAATTACAGATTATGAAGCATCGGTCAAAAGCAGCGGATCTTCAATAGAAAATGGGGCGGCTGTCTAAGACAGTCTCCCCATTTTTTCTAAGGCGTCCAGCGCAGCTCCGGCTGCTCCTACGATCTCCGGCTCCTCACAGATATAAAGCTTTGCTCCGATTTTTTCCTCAACGGCACGTACTACACCCGGATTCTTTGCCACGCCGCCGGTCATCATAAATTCCGGCTCCATGCCCACGCGCCGCAGCAGTCCTGACGCTTTGTTGGCTATTGCACGGCAGACACCGTCAGCAATGTCGGCCTTTTCCTTATTGTTCGCAATCAGAGAAATCACTTCCGATTCAGCAAATACGGAACACATGCTGGTGATTTCGATCTTTTCCTTTGATGTCAGTGCAATGGCACCAAGCTCATCCAGAGATACCTCCAGCGTACGGGCGATCATCTCAAGAAATCGTCCTGTTCCTGCAGCACATTTGTCGTTCATAACGAAATCCTTTACCTCACCGTTTTCATTCAGGCGGATTGCCTTGCTGTCCTGTCCTCCAATGTCCAGAATCGTTCGGATAGACGGGTTAAAATAATGCGCTCCCTTTCCGTGGCAGCTGATCTCCGTTACATTCTCATCAGCAAATGATATACTGACCCGCCCATAGCCTGTCGAAACAATCCACGCGATTTCCTCGCGCGTCAGCCCGACTTTTTCAAGCACTTCCTGCAGTGCACGGTCTGCACTGACGCCGGATTTTGCTCCGGTGCGCACAACGGAAAATGCTTTGATTTTCCTGTTCTCGTCCATGATGACCGCATTGGTCGATGTGGAACCGCTGTCTATTCCCATTACATACATTTGTCCGTCTCCTTTTCTGTATACTTTCTGCGGCTGTCTGCCTGCGCTGAGGGATTCCAGAAATGCTTCAATTCTCGTCCGTACCTGTCCCCCGCTCTGACGGGTGTAGTCTGTCTCCAGAAGCAGAATCGGGCGTTTCAGCCAGTCCTTGAGCCACGCGTATTCATAAGCGTAATTGTCGCAGAACTGCACAGTATGATAAATGATTCCATCCACACTTTCTGAAAAACGCCGGATCAGTTCATCGCGGTTTGACGCCTGCTCCATTCGCATACATGGAAACTGACTCAACAGACCGCGGGCATATCCCTCCATCACTTCTTCCTCATCGATCAGAACTTTTCTGCCCAGTCCGGTGCATGTCAGATCAAAGGCAACGTTTGCTCCCCGCTCCTGCAAAATCTGCTTGATGCTCTCATTTGCCCGGGCGCCCAGGATGCCTATATTGAGAGCGCTGCTTTTTACTGCATACTGCTGCTCTTCCTGTTTTCCCTTCAGATGTTTTAAGAATTTTCTCTCATCAAAAGTTTTTCCGGAGAATTTTTCATATGCCTGTGCCATCTCGCGGATTCTCTGTGCATAGAGCGTCACTCCGGCATCTTTCGTGATACGGGGTGTGTCCAGCATATAAATAAATGCTCCGGGAAATTCTTCTTTCAGCACATCATAGAGGCGGCGGATGCTGTCGCAGCACGTTGTGAGAATCACTCCTTCATAACCGCCGCGCATAACTTCTTCAAGCACACCTTTTGCAAAGCTGCAGATATTCGGATGCATCCTGATTTCCGCCTGATTGAAATTCGTAACATCCGGCTCAATTCGTTTCATCTCTACCCCCATGGACTCAAAGACTTCCACAGGTGCATATTTACATATATATCCTAACATACTCTCTTTTCTTCCTTTTCTGCTGCTTCTTCTTTGCTGTCCTCATCGAGCATTTCCAGAAATGCCTCCAGCCTCGTCCGGATCTGTCCGTCATGGCTGTTGCGGCGGTCAATGCCGTCTCCGTCAAGAATCAGCATGGGAATCTGCATATCCTTCATCTTCTCTTTTAAAAGAATACTTCCGCCCGATGACTGTTTACAGCCCCAGTGGCAGAATTGAATGACCGCATCAGGCTTCAGCGATTCAGCAAGTTCTGCAACCATATCAGCCTTATGAGAATAAGATCCGTTATACATGTTTCGAATGATTTTCTTCGCCAGTGCATGAAATGGTCTTTCCTCATCCATTTCCTCCATAGAGTCGAGAATAATATCACTGGCAATAATCTGATATTTCCGGCTCGCATTAAAGTAACTCTGCAGTGTTTCCTGATAAAACGGAAGCAGATGAATCCACAGGATTTTCTTTCCTTCAAATTTCGGATAATTTTCGATATCCCGGATCATAAAACGGATGAGATCAAGAAACTCCTGCGTTCCTATGAGCAGATGCATTCCCATCATCATATAAAGATGGCTGATAAGTTCTCCTGGATAATAGTGTTCGCTCTGCAGCTTGAAAAAACGCACAAGTTCTTTTCTTGTCTCGTTCTCAATGCGGATCGCATTCCGCAGTTTTTCTTCGTCGAAACGTTTTCCTGTGAGGTTTTCGAATTTCTGTACAAAGGTGCGAAGCTGATCGGCGAGATAATCTACCGACGCCTCATCGTCTCGATAGGGGATATCCAGGAAAGTAAATGGGACACCTTTTCGCTTTTCCAGGTAGCGGAAGGTATTCAGATTGCCGTCGCAGGAGAGAGAAGTTGTAACGGCATACTGTGGAACGGGAACTGCGCCGCTGTCGATGGCTCCGACGAATGTCTTATGATAAGAGCACAGTGTCGGAGCAATTCCGGTGTTCTGTGCATAGTCAATAAAGAAGTCTTCCAGGTGATAACCGCTGAAATAACAGGACAGGCATTCCACGGAAAGTGTGTGAAGGCCAAAGCAGCTGATAATCTCACAAGGTGTAAAAATGTTTCCCCATACATAGCTGTCAGGATGTGACAGGGAATCCGCTACAAAGGACATCATCATTGCTTCCAGCTTCTGGTAGCCTTTGGAGATTCCTTTCTTGGGCAGCAGCTTGGTCCGGAGCTTATTTGCCTGAAACCCCAGCAGCATTTTATCCCAGCTCTCACCGGGATGCGCTATGGTCTGCTCTTTTACGTAATCAATATATTTGTCTGCAATCCACATCGTTTTCCCTCCAGATTAATGTATTTATGTCAATCAAATGTTTACCGAATAATGGTATACCACATTTCTGCGAAAATTTCCAGAGGGGATTTTGCGCTCGTTATATTACTTTTCCAAATCTCCAATATTTTCCCCTAGAAAATTTCATCTTTACATTCTGATCATTTTCTGCTATAATCCAAATCGTCGAAACGGAAAGCAAAAAAGGAATAATATTGTAATAGAAATAAGTCAGTAAGGCGTAGTCTATGAAGATAGATACGCCTTTTTTGTTTCCCTTTTTAATTAAAACCAGGAGGATTTTTATTATGCCAAAAACAAAATTTCAGGAATTCATTTATGGTGTACTGATGACCTTTTTTATGGTTCTGGCCATGGAGCTGTATAATACAGGTCTTCGAATGCATGGACTTACGAATGCGGGGATTCTAGCAGCACTCAAGGAAATGGTGATTATGTTTCCGATTTGCTTTGTGATAGGATTCTTCTTCATCGATCATCTCGCCCCGAAAATTGCATTCCGCATGGCTGTGCCCGGCGTGGATAATGCCCTGCTCGTGACCGTTGTACGTGCGTCTGTCACGGTTTCGTGTATGTGTCCGATCATGAGCTTTTGGGCAACACTGATCTTTAAACAGCCGGGCATTGAATTTATCCCCGTATGGCTGCAGACATTTGCATGTAACTTTCCAATGGCATTTTTCTGGCAGGTCTTCTTCTGCGGACCGCTCGTGCGATGGATATTCCGCCGGATGTTTGCTCAGACACACGCTCAGGCAGTTGTCTGATTTTTGCTGTCCGGTACATATGCCGGCTCCTCCAGAATACGGCGGACTGCCGTCTCGGGGAGTAAAAGCTTCCCGGCAATTTCTGCTGCATCCATTCCCTGCGCCTGCAGAGTCAGAACTGCCTTTGTCTCACGGATACCTGCAAGCTTCGCCTCATCGAGTCTCTCCTTTAAGCTTGCACCGCCCATCCATACGGGCAGTACATCTTTATTTTCGCGCAGAATATCCCCCATCTTTTTTGTAAGCTTACCTGTCATCAGCTGTTCCTGCTTCAGACGCGGCGGATAATCCTTTTTCTTGATCTTCTGCTTTTTGTCCCGTGCTGACTGAATCAGAAACATCTGAATCCGCAGTTTATTATCCTCATACAAATCAAGGGATTCATAGAGTTTTTTATAATA
>CALWBA010000017.1 GCA_944375815.1 uncultured Lachnospiraceae bacterium
CGAACAGGAATAAGAATGAAGTTTATTATTAAGCATGAAGTGAAAGGCCGTCTCCGCATTCATGTTATCCGAAACAGGATAACATGTGCGGAGGCGGATATTCTTTGCTGGACTCTTGAAAAACAGAAAGATATTACCAGTGTCAAAGTATATGAGCGCACCGCTGACGCTGTCATCTATTATACAGGAGACAGGGAAGAACTGATTGACAGATTAAGAAAGTTTCGTTTTGAGAAAGAAGATGTGCCGGAAAATGTACTATCAAGCTCAGGGCGTGCTTTAAATTCTGCATACAGAGAAAAGCTGATCGCAAAAGTGCTCCTTCATTACGGAGGAAAACTGATTCTGCCAAATCCGATAAGAAAAATATGGATTACCTTTAAGGCTGTCCAGTATATAGGAAAGGGAATCCGGTGCCTGGCCAGAAAGAAAATTGAAGTTCCGGTATTAGATGCCACGGCAATCGGAGTGTCCGTGCTGCGCGGGGACTTTAATACTGCAGGAACCGTCATGTTCCTTTTGGGGATTGGAGAATTGCTGGAGGAGTGGACACACAAGAAATCTGTAGGGGATCTTGCCCGCAGTATGTCATTGAATGTGCAGAAAGTATGGCTGAAAAGAGGAGAGCAGGAAATTCTTGTTCCATCTTCGGATATCATGCCGGGAGATACCGTTGTGATACATATGGGAAATGTAATTCCTTTTGACGGTGAGGTATCTGCGGGAGAAGGAATGGTTAATCAGGCGTCCTTAACGGGAGAATCCCTTCCGGTACGAAGAGCGAAAGGACAGTCTGTGTTTGCTGGAACAGTTATGGAAGAGGGCGAATTGGAAATTTCAGTCAGGGCTGTGTCGGGATCTACAAGATATGAGAAGATCGTGACTATGATTGAAGATTCAGAAAAATTGAAATCCACACTGGAAAGCAAGGCAGAGCATCTGGCAGACCGTCTTGTTCCCTATACACTTCTTGGAACCGGTATTGTCGGACTGCTGACACGAAATGTAACAAAAGCACTCTCAGTTCTTATGGTGGATTTTTCCTGCGCACTGAAACTGGCTATGCCGATTACTGTTCTTTCCGCAATCCGGCAGGCCGGACAGCTGGGAATTACCGTGAAAGGCGGGAAATATCTGGAAGCAGTGGCTGAAGCAGATACGATTGTATTTGATAAGACCGGAACGCTGACAAAAGCAAGACCAACGGTAAAGGAGATCGTTGTATTTGGTGATTATCCGGAACCGGAAGCTCTCCGCATTGCTGCCTGTCTGGAAGAACATTTCCCCCATTCCATGGCGAAGGCTGTTGTAGATGCGGCCAGAAGAAGAAAACTGTATCATGAAGAAATGCACTCCAAAGTGGAATATATCGTGGCACATGGAATTTCTTCATATATTGACGGAAAGAAAGCTGTGATCGGAAGCAGCCATTTTGTATTTGAAGATGAAAAATGCAAAATCCGTGAGGTATACCAAGAGAAGTTTGATACGCTTCCAGAGGAATATTCCCATCTGTACCTTGCCATTGATGGAGAACTGACGGCGGTGATCTGTATTGAAGACCCGCTTAGGGAAGAAGCAAAAGATATGGTGGATATGCTGCGGAAAGAAGGGATTTCTAAAATCGTCATGATGACCGGAGACAGCGAACGCACTGCTGCTTCGATTGCAGGACGCGTAGGTGTGGATGAGTATTATGCTGAGGTACTTCCCGAAGACAAAGCAGGATTTATTGAAAAAGAGAAAGCTGCGGGAAGAAAAGTCGTGATGATCGGAGACGGAATCAATGATTCGCCCGCGCTTTCAGCTGCAGATGCAGGAATTGCAATCAGTGATGGAGCGGAGCTAGCCCGGGAGATCGCAGACATTACTATTGCTGCAGAAGATTTGCGGGGAATCGTAATGCTGAAACGGTTGTCTGATGCCATGATGCGACGAATTCAGAGAAATTACAGAGGTATCGTAAGCATCAACGGAGCACTGATATTTCTGGGCGTGGCAGGTCTGATCCAACCAACAACATCAGCGTTGCTGCACAATACGTCTACTCTTGCAATAAGTCTGAGAAGCATGAGCGGTTTATTGCCAGAGAAATGATCATACCTATATGAATAAGTCGGCAGGACACAAATCTGCCGGCTTATTTCTTATTATAATAGGAAATTCCGATTTATGAAGGGTAAAAAAGAAATCCCTGTTTATCGAACATATGTTAGATGAACAGGGAAATGGACATGACGATAAGACGATGGTTGGATTTAGAAGATATAAAAACCTTCTTCTCCAAACAAATCGTCAAAAGGATCGTCTTCATTCAAAAAATAGTCCATATCCAGAAGGTCATCCCCGCTCATATGGCGAATGTCCTCGGATGTCATTCCTTCCGGTGGGTGTTCCATGTACTTTTTGCGCAGTTCCTCGATATCTGGTTTCATTGCAAGTATCCTCCTTTGAGAGGATTATAGCATAAAAGAGCTATGCAGAGGAACGCTTTCCACGAGATTTGGACATTGCTTTCTCGTACAGTTCTTCGAGGGATACGCGTTTGTGGCTGTAATAGAGTTCCAGGAACTCCATTTTATGATGACATTTGGGACAATCTAAAGGGTCATAACCGAAAGAGAGAAGAATAGCAGTCCGCCATTGTGTGAAGCTGCGGTAGATTCTGTGTTTTTCTCTTGAGATGAGACGGTGCAGTTTTGAGTCAATCTTGCGGTGTCTTGCATACAGACCGCCATAGCGGATCATTTTAAAATGTTTTTCCGGAATGTGACGGATCAGGCGTTTGATGAAATCCATAACAGGAAGA
>CALWBA010000018.1 GCA_944375815.1 uncultured Lachnospiraceae bacterium
CAAACAGTACGCGGTTTTCATTTGACGCACAGATAAGTCTGGCAATCGGAAGCCCCATCAGTTTGGCATAATATGCTGCAAGAATATTTCCAAAGTTTCCGGTCGGAACGACTACATTCATCGGTTCGCTGTCCGTCAGCTCACCGTTTCGTACAAGGTTTGCGTATGCGTACACATAATATACGATCTGCGGTACAAGTCTTCCGATATTGATAGAGTTGGCTGAACTGAACTGGAATCCCTTGGCATTAAGCTCAGATGCGAGGTCATGATCGTTGAACATCTTCTTTACTCCGGTCTGCGCATCGTCGAAATTGCCGCGGATCGCCACCACATTTGTGTTCTCCCCTTTCTGAGTCACCATCTGGCGCTCCTGTACAGGGCTTACTCCATCCTTCGGATAGAAAACAATAATTCTTGTTCCCGGAACATCTGCGAATCCAGCCATAGCTGCCTTGCCGGTATCGCCGGATGTCGCAGTCAGAATCACGATCTCATTTTCCACATGGTTCTTCTTTGCGGAAGTTGTCATCAGATGCGGAAGAATGGAAAGCGCCATATCCTTAAAAGCAATCGTTGCTCCATGAAACAGCTCCAGATAATACGCGCCGTCCGCCTTTACAAGCGGAGCAATTTCCTCAGTGTCAAACTTGGAGTCATATGCCTTTGCTATACAGGACTTTAATTCCTCCTCCGTAAAGTCTGTAAGAAAACGGCTCATTACCTCGTATGCCGTCTCCTGATAGCTCATTTTGGCCAGCTGCTCCATCGGCACGTCCAGCTTCGGAATAACAGTCGGTACGAACAGACCTCCGTCCTCAGAAAGTCCTTTCAAGATCGCCTCGGATGCTTTCACCTGCGCCTCGCCGCCGCGCGTACTTCTGTATAATACTTCCATATTCTTTCATCCTTTCCCTCTGTTTTCGCTTTACTGTTGTAAAACACAAAAATATTTATTCACGATTATAGCATACGGATTTTTCCGTGGCAAGTCTGAAAATGCAGAAATTTACCGGTTTGGATCAACCGGCATATGTATAGAAGCTATGCACTCCGTGCTGAAACAGAAATTTCAGATTTTCCTTAAACCAGTCTGCATTCTTCTCTTCAGCCTGGTCCTCAGCCATAAAAAACAGAGCGCCCTGTGAAAGATCTTCGCCGTCTATCGCACGGTTTACAGCCTCTCTTGTCGTCTCGGAGATTCCCACAGTATGAATTCTTCCGTCTGCAGTCGGGGAAAACTGCGGAGAACCGCCGCTCGTCTGCCATACGACATCCGTCACATTATCAGGAAACTGATCACTTCTGACACGGTTAAAAATCACGTTTGCGACCATGATGCGTCCCTTCAGATCCTCTCCGCCCGCCTCGGCTTCCACAATGGCAAGCAGCGTCTCATAGTCCGTATCAGACATTCCTGTAGCCCCTGCAAGCTGACTGGAAATATCGTCTAACTGACTGAGTGTCTCAGCCGCCTCCTCTCCCATATCCAACTCTGAAGCACCATTTGTCTCGGAACGGATCTGGCTTACGAGCACACGCTCAAAAGAGTTTCCCAACAGGTTTGTCTTCTGATTATTCATCTGTATCACGCTCATGCCGGAGATGATACCGTTGAGTCCGGCAAGCTTCTTTTCTTGTGTCAGAGGATCTGCGTCCTGCGTTCTGCCGCTGTTTTCAGCTGTCTGCGGCACAGTAAGCAGCAGAAGAACTCCGGCAGCGGCAGCCATGCCTGCAATAACCTTTCTTCCCTTTCTCATACTCTCTCCTCATACTCTTCTTCACGTTCTGAAATATTATACGGAAAATTATAGAGAACTTATTGGGGAAAGTCAATATCATTTTTCTGTTGACAGAAGCGCTTTTCCATGGTAAAGTTAAAGCCAGATGAAACAAGCAAAAGCGTTGAAAAGGAATAGTAACCATGGAACGGAGCACAGAGAGCTGCTGGCTGGTGGAAAGCAGCGGATGGGAAATGGTGAACTGACCTTCTAGCAGCTGTCCGAAATCATATGATAGTAGGCGCAGACGGACCCCCACCGTTATCCGGGGAGGGATATAAGATGAAATTTCATCCGTATCCGACGAGTGCATGAGAGATTCATGAATCAGAGTGGTACCGCGTAAGGAATAACAGCCTTTCGTCTCTGGACGTCCTGAAAACAGGCGTTCTGAGGCGAAAGGCTTTTTATATTTTAAGGAGGATAATGATATGATGAACCATAACAAATATGTAAGGCAGTATTTTATGCCGCCGCAGAAATGCACGAAGTGGGTGGAAAAGGAGTATATCGACAAAGCTCCTGCATGGTGCAGCGTCGATCTGCGTGACGGCAATCAGGCTCTCGTGATTCCAATGAGTCTGGAGCAGAAAATCGAGTTTTTCAAACTGCTCGTAAACATCGGTTTTAAAGAGATCGAGGTCGGTTTCCCTGCCGCTTCCGAAACGGAATATGAATTTCTCCGCGCCCTGATTGAACAGAACCTGATTCCCGATGACGTAACCATTCAGGTACTGACACAGGCAAGAGAGCATATCATACGCAGAACTTTTGAAGCAGTAAAGGGTGCTCCCAGAGCAATCATCCATGTGTACAACTCCACCTCCCTCTCCCAGAGAGAACAGGTGTTTAAAAAATCCAAAGAAGAAATTCTGCAGATTGCCGTTGACGGCGCAGCCCTCTTAAAGAAGCTCGCAGATGAGACAGAAGGCAATTTCCTTTTCGAATACAGCCCGGAAAGCTTTACTGGCACCGAACCTGAGTATGCACTGGAGGTGTGCAATGCAGTACTTGATGTATGGCAGCCCACATCCGATAAAAAAGCAATCATCAATCTCCCGGTTACTGTCGAGCATTCTATGCCGCACGTATACGCAAGCCAGATTGAATATATGTGTGAAAACTTAAAATACAGAGAGAACGTTGTAGTGTCTCTTCATCCGCACAATGACCGGGGCTGCGGCGTAGCTGACGCTGAGATGGGACTCCTTGCCGGTGCGGACCGCATCGAAGGTACGCTTTTCGGAAACGGTGAGCGTACCGGAAATGTTGATATTGTTACTCTTGCGATGAATATGTATGCCCAGGGCGTTGATCCAAAACTCGACTTCTCAAATATGCCGTATATCTGTGAGAAGTATGAGGAGTATACAGGTATGAAGATCAGCGAAAGAAGCCCTTACAGCGGTTCCCTTGTATTTGCCGCATTTTCCGGATCGCATCAGGATGCTATTGCCAAGGGCATGAAGTGGATCGACGAAAAGGATCCGGATCACTGGACAGTGCCTTATCTGCCGATCGACCCTACCGATGTGGGAAGAAATTACGACGCAGACGTTATCCGTATCAACAGTCAGTCCGGCAAGGGCGGCGTAGGTTATATCCTGGAGTCCAAGTTCGGACTGAATCTTCCGGCGAAGATGCGCGAGGCCATGGGATATGCAGCGAAAGCTGTCTCCGATCATCTGCATAAGGAGCTGCTGCCTGAAGAGATCTTTGATCTGTTCAAGAAGACCTTCGAGAATGTGACCAGACCGTATTCAGTCCATGAAGTACATTTCCAGCAGACTTCTGACGGAATTACAGCGATCGTTACCTCCAGTGTCAGTGACGGCCGGAAGATTGTTACAGAGGCAAACGGCAACGGCCGTCTGAACGCTGTGAGCAATGCACTTAAGAAGGCTTACGGTTTAAAATACGATCTTGTGACATATCAGGAGCATGCTCTGGAACAGAGTTCCAGCTCCCGTGCGATTGCATATGTTGGAATTCGCAAACCGGACGGCTCTCTCGCATGGGGTGCCGGTGTGGACTCCGATATTATCCGTGCTTCCATTGACGCACTTGTCACAGCAATCAACAACCGCTGATTTTTCAAAAAATATGGGGGTGTCGGATAAATCCGATTTTGAACCCCTAATACTTCAAGAGGAGACCCTCCTGTAAGATTCAGGCTTTTTCAAAGCCTTGACCCAAAGCAGGAGGGTCTCCTCTTTTCCATATTTCTTATTTTAGTGCGCACTTATCCCCTGGCTGTATTTTTCGACCCTCTTTTCTGTCTAAGCTGTCTTCTGCTCCTTTTTTCCTTCGTATTTTTTTATTTCTTCATGCACAAAACGGTGGTATTTGTTGATGTTCCGACCGATTGCGTACA
>CALWBA010000019.1 GCA_944375815.1 uncultured Lachnospiraceae bacterium
TCCACAACAAAATATATGGATGGTCATGCGATGGCAGTCGGCGGCTGCATCGTAGATTCCGGAAACTTTGACTGGAACGCGCACGCTGACAAATATCCGGGACTGACTACTCCGGATGAGTCATACCACGGCGTTATTTATACAGAGCGTTTTGGCAAGAAGGCATATATCACCAAGGCGACAGCACAGCTCATGCGTGATATGGGAGCATGCCAGTCTCCGCAGAATGCGTTTCTGACCAACATCGGACTGGAGACTCTGCATTTAAGAGTACCGCGTCACTGTGAGAATGCGCTGAAGGTTGCTAAATATCTTGAAAACCATGAGAAAGTTGCATGGGTGGAATATGCTGGACTTGAGAGCAGCAAGTATTACAATCTGGCACAGAAGTATATGCCGAATGGAGTCTGCGGTGTATTGTCGTTCGGACCAAAGGGAGGTAAGGAGGGCGCAATGCGCTTTACAAATGCCCTGAAGATGATCGCTATCGTAACGCATGTGGCGGACGCACGCTCCTGCGTTCTGCATCCGGCAAGCCATACGCACCGCCAGTTAAATGACGAACAGTTAATTGAAGCAGGCGTACTTCCGGATCTGATCCGCCTTTCTGTCGGAATTGAGAATGCAGACGATATCATAGCTGATCTGGAGCAGGCGCTGCAGGCGGTATAATATAAGCAATACAGAGGCTGATGGACAGATTGGACATCAGCCTTATGTTTTTTAGGAAGGAGACATGGAAATGCGTTTGGAAAAAATACAGAATTATTTAAAGAAAAGAAATCAGGATTATACCTATGTGGAGGAAGATGGCTGCGGAAGCATCGAACTCATGTATCGGGGGGTACCGTACCATATCTGGGAGTTTGAGGATAATGGATGGGGTGCTGAGAGCAATGTGAGAAACGGCGGCAGAAGTGAGGAATTTACGGGAAATTATGAGGAAGAGATCATTGATGTGATAGAACACTGGCAGTAAACAGGAGGCGGCTGAATGGAACGTGAGAATTTACAGTCAAATTATGAAAAATGCTGTGCAGACTGGGCCCGGAAGATTGCCGCAATGGATATGCAGGAGCTGGAAAGAAAGCTTCCTGAGCTGCAGCGGGAGGGTGAATATCTGACTTTGCGCCATTTCGGAAGAAAATACGGTATTCGCATGAAGGACGGGGCGATTCTGGCGCTCGAGGGCAGCCAGCCGGTGTTTTCAAATACGAAGCTTAACATTTACACATTGCTGTGGTATTCCAGAACGGGGGCATCCTTAAGCGGAGAGTGGGTAACCTTTGGGCAGTTAAAGAACGCCCGCCCGTTTGCCCCCGCTTTTCAAAGGGGCACGATTCAGGCATATGCTGCTACATTTTCGGGTCATTGTGAGGAGCTGAGATCTGCGTACCGCGCACTGGGAGGCCGTCAGATTCCTCACTCGGATGTCGGATTTGAAATAGACGCATTTGCCTGCATTCCGATACAGTATCTGTTCTGGGACGGAGACGATGAGTTCCCGGCACAGGCGAATATTCTGTTTGATAAAAATGTTGTGGATTTTATTCATGTAGAGAGCACGGTTACGATTGCCATGGAGGGATTGTACCGTCTGGCAGAGGCAGCAGGCCTGCCGCTTTTGGGCAGCGCCTTCCAAATGGAGTGATGGGAAGGAGGCATAAGAAGATGCGTATCTATACACTGGCAGAAAACACGTCAAAATCTGAGCGGTTCGGCAGCGTTCACGGATTGAGTTTCTATATAAACGCTAACGGACAGAATATTCTGTTTGACATGGGTCCGGATGGACTGTTTTGGGAGAATGCAAAAAAGCTGGGCGTGCATCCGGAGGATGCTGATCTGGCAGTACTCTCTCACGGACACAATGACCATGGGGGAGGGCTTCCGGTTTTTTTAAAAGAAAACCATACAGCTAAAGTGTATATTAGAAGGGAAGCTTTTGAGAAGCATTATTCAGGCGCAGGAAATCATTACCGGGATATCAGTATTCCAAAAGACATGGACACTGAACGCTTTGTATTTACGGATATGGTGCAGACAATAGCAGAGGGACTGACCGTATTTTCGAATGTAACAGGCAAAACCCTGATACCGGATTCCAATCGTGTTCTGATGAAAGCATGGGGCGATTCGATGTGCCGCGATGATTTCACACATGAGCAGAGTCTGATTATAGAAGAAAACGGAAAGCTGATTCTGATCGCCGGCTGCGCCCATCGCGGAATCGTCAATATTCAGGAGTGTGCGGAGCAGATCACAGGACGCCCTATGGATGCGGTTATTTCGGGATTCCATCTGTGCATTCCCAGAACCGGTGAACCGGTGGCGGAGAGTTTTATATGCGAAATTGCTGCCTGGATGAAAGAAAAAAAGGCCATGTACTATACCTGTCATTGTACAGGTCTGGAAGCATATAAAGTGCTGAGAAGAGAGCTCGGAGACAAAGTGGAATATCTGTCCTCGGGAAGTGTTCTGGAACTGTGAAGAAATCCGTAAGAGGCGCCCGTGCAGGGCAAATAGTATAATAAATCCGGGCAATACGGCCCGGACAGGAGGTAAAAGACACCATGGAGGCAAAGCTTCTGAAAAATAAATATTATCTGTACGCCACGGAATTCTTTTCCGGTATGTCCGTGATGGCAGTCGAGCTTGGTGCGAGCCGGCTGATGGCTCCGTATTTCAGCTCCTCGCAGATTGTATGGACAGTCATCATTGGCGTAATCATGATCGCAATGGCGATCGGAAATGTGTGGGGAGGCCGTTCGGCGGACAAGAACCATAATCCGGCGAAACTCTACCGCAGACTTATCATAGCGGCTGTCTGGATTGCGCTCATTCCGTTTGCGGGCAGATATCTGATGCTGGGGATCTCTCTGCTGCTGGCTATGTTTGTAAAAAGTAATTTTCTGATTTGGGCTGCATTCTCAGCATGTCTGGTGATTTTCGCTTTTCCCTGCGTACTTCTGGGAACTGTGACGCCGTCACTTGTCAAGTATACGGTTTCAAGTCTTGATGACAACGGAAAGACAGTCGGCGAGCTGGGTGCATTAAATACAATCGGAAGCATTATCGGAACCTTCCTTCCCACGTTTGTAACGATACCGGCAGTCGGAACAGCAGCGACATTTCTGATTTTTTCCAGTGTCCTTGCGGTTATCGGAATCGCATACTTTATTTCAGCGGGGGAAAAAAGCGCGGCGGGCATCATTTCTGTTGTCGTGATTCTTGTGCTTGCGGTCATGACGCCCAGGTACAGTTTTGCGTTTTGGGAAAATGACATCACTTTGGAGGATGAGTCCATTTATAACTATCTGCAGGTAAAGGACGATGAGGAGCGGACAGTGCTCTCCACAAATGTGCTTTTTGGCGTTCAGTCCATACAGATGAAGCAGGGCGGACTGACCGGAATGTATTATGACTACGCACTGGCGGCACCGGTCATGGCCCAGCTTCCTGCATCCGCGGACGGCAGCATAATGATACTTGGGCTTGGGTCCGGAACATTTGCTTCATACTGTGACAGATATTTTCCGGATGTGAAGATTCAGGGAGCAGAGATAGACAGGAAGATTGTGGACATTGCAGAGGAATACTTTAATCTTCCCGAAGATGTTACAGTCGCTGTGGAGGATGGAAGAGCATATCTGAGAAGTTCACAGGAACAGTTTGATGTTATCATGGTCGATGCCTACCAGGATATCACAATTCCGTTTCAGATGTCTTCCCGGGAATTTTTTACTGAGGTGGAAGATCATTTAAAAGATACAGGAGTCATGGTGGTCAATATGAACATGCGTTCAGAGCAGGAGGATTCCATTAATGACTATCTTCAGGATACAATCGCTTCTGTATTTAACCATGTATATTATGCCCCTGTGCCTGGCACTACAAATATGGAGGTTTATGCGACAAATTCTGAAAGCCTGCCGGAGGACTTTGCGGAAAATATCCGTATGATTTCCGATGAGGAGCTCAGAAGCGTCATGAATGAAGTGTACGGTGCCATGGAAGAGTACGAAGGCGGGGATCTTATTTTAACTGATGATAAAGCGCCTGTGGAGCTTCTCGGAATGAAGGTGCTTGACGAAATCATCGGTAATGAACTGGAATATTATAAGGAATTATATCTTGGCTAAAAGTCATGACCGCCCGGCGAGAGCTTTTTGCCGAGAGTGACAAAATATTCTGGACAAAGCTGTCCTGTACCCGTATAATGGATGGTATAGAAAATATCCCTGTCCGCAGGAACGTGGCGGAAGCGGACGGCAGGAAAAGCAGGAGGAAACCATGAGAATTATAAAGACCAAAGACTACGATGATATGAGCAGAAAAGCAGCAAATGTGATTTCTGCAGTTATGACAGAGAAGCCGAATTGTGTACTGGGACTGGCTACAGGTTCTTCACCGATCGGTACATACAAAAATCTGATTGAACGCTGTGCAAACGGAGACATTGATTTCTCTCAGGTTACAACAGTAAATCTGGATGAGTACAAAGGACTGGATCATGAGAATGATCAGAGCTACTACTACTTTATGAGAGAGAATCTGTTCAAGCATGTGAACATCGATATGAACAATACCAATGTTCCAAACGGAATGGAGCCGGATGCAGAAAAGGCATGTGAGGCTTATAACGAGATCATTCACAGCGTAGGACAGATTGACCTCCAGCTTCTGGGCATTGGTCATGACGGACATATCGGATTTAACGAGCCGGCAGATTACTTCCCGAAAGAGACACACTGTGTAGATCTGACAGAGACCACAATTAACGCAAATGCAAGATTTTTTGCAACAAAAGAGGATGTTCCGACACAGGCTTATACCATGGGAATCCAGACAATCATGTCTGCAAAGAAAGTTCTGATGGTTGCTAGCGGAGCTGACAAGGCAGACATCATTGCACAGGCATTCTTCGGACCGGTTACACCGCAGGTACCGGCATCTATCTTACAGTTCCATCCGGATTTCATTCTGGTAGCTGACGAGGCGGCACTGTCAAAGGTAAATCTGTAATAAATGAAATGAAAGAGGGGGCGGAGCTGCCCTGTGCGGCAGCTCTTAGCCCCTGTTTTAGCGTAATATACGAAGAAAGGAAGTTGATACGATGAAAATTATCAATGCACAGGTATTTGGTGAGAACGGCAGATTTGAAGAGAAAGATGTCTGCATGGAGAACGGACTTTTTGCTGACAGCTCAGACGGTGAGGTTCTGGATGCATCCGGATTATATGCGATTCCGGGACTGGTGGATATTCATTTTCATGGCTGCATGGGCTATGATTTCTGCGATGGAACTGTGGAGGCATTCGATGCAATAGCCAACTATGAGGCAGAGAATGGCGTGACGACGATCTGCCCGGCAACCATGACACTCGGCGAAGGTACGCTGGAGCGGATTTTCAAGGCAGCCGGCGCATACAAGAATACGCAGGGTTCCGTGCTTGCAGGAATCAATATGGAAGGACCGTTTGTGGCAATGAAGAAGAAAGGCGCACAGAACGGAAAGTATATCCGTAAGCCGGACGTTGCGATGTTCCGCAAGCTGCAGAATCTCTGCGGCGGACTCATCAAACAGGTTGCTGTGGCTCCGGAGGAGGATGATGAGTTTGAATTCATTGAGGCATTAAAGGATGAGGTGGTATTGTCTGTGGCACACACATGCTGCGACTACTGCAGAGCCAGAGAGGCATTTCGCCGCGGATCAAATCACGTAACACATCTGTATAACGCGATGAATGGATTCACACACAGAGAACCGGGTGTTGTAGGCGCTGCATGCGATAATGAGAACGTATTTGTAGAACTGATCTGCGATGGTGTTCACATTCATCCGGCAACAGTGCGCACAACGTTTAAGATGTTCGGAAATGACCGCATCTGTATGATCAGCGACAGCATGATGGCTACGGGAATGGCTGACGGAAAGTACGCGCTTGGCGGACAGGATGTATTTGTGACAGGCAAAAAGGCGGTTCTTGAAGACGGCACGATTGCCGGAAGTGCATCGAATCTGATGGACTGTCTGCGTGTGGCTGTTAAGGAGATGCAGATCCCGCTGGAAAGCGCGGTTAAGGCTTGTACTTTAAATCCCGCAAAATCGCTGGGACTTGATGATATGCACGGAAGTATCACTGCAGGAAAGTATGCGAATCTGGTGCTTCTGGATAAAGATTTAAATATCGTTAAAGTATTTATCAAGGGTAAGGAATACTGCAGATAAATTTTTACATGATATGGGGCTGCCTAAGATGCTGGCCGCCCCTTTTTTACGAATGTCCTTTACAAAAATGCGGCAGAAGGATAGAATGTTCAGCGTAATGAGAAATGAACAGCAGAGGAGTAAAGATAGGTATGAAGAGAATCAGAATGATTGCCCTTGATCTTGACGGAACCGTGTTTGACGGGGACAAGAAGGTTACAAAGCATACACAGGAAATTCTGGAAGAGGCAATCCGCCGCGGCATCGTTGTATTTCCGTGCACCGGAAGACCGTGGACGGGAATACCGGAGGAGATACGTAAAATCCGCGGTATGAAATATGCCGTGACCTCAAATGGGGCAAGAACCGTAAAGTTTGATACCGGGGAGACAATCCGTGAAAACTGTTTGTCTCACAGAAAGACGATGGAATTGATTGATGCTGCAATCGCAAGTCCGGAAGGTGTCTGGGAGATTTATGTAGATGGAAAATGCTATGCGGACGCAGACACTTATCGGATTATCCAGTCTCCGGATATAAACCAGGCAATGCTTGATTATATCAGGAAAACGAGAAACCTGGTGAAGAATTTAAGAGACTGGGCGGAAAAAGAGGGAGTACGGACAGAGAAACTTCATATGATGTTTGAGCGCACCGATCTGAGAGACCGCTGCATGGAGAAATTTCAGACATTTCCTGATATAGATATCAGCTATGCATCGACATTTAATCTGGAGATTAATGATATCAGCTGCAGCAAAGGAAGGGGAATCCTTGATCTTGCAGAATATCTTGGCATAGACAGAGATGAGATTATGGCGTGCGGTGACTCCAGAAATGACTGGCCGATGCTGAGAGATGCCGGATTTGCGGTAGTAATGGGAAACGCGGACGAGGATACGAAAAAACTCGCCGACTTTGTGACAAAGTCGAATGAGGAAGACGGCGTTGCATATGCAGTGGAAAAATTTGTGCTTAAAACGCAGGGCAGGGGATAAGTACAAAAATATTGTGATGAGGAGGTCTTTATGATAGATTTCTTAAAGGAGGCGGCGCACGTAAAGCCGTCCGAGAGACAGAAAAACTGGTTTGACATGGAGATGTATGCGTTCATCCATTTTGGACCGAATACGTACACAGACAGAGAATGGGGTCAGGGTACCGAAGATGAAGCGATATTCAATCCCACGAAACTGGACTGTGATCAGTGGGTGGAGGCGATCAAGGCAGCCGGTATGAAAGGAATGGTGCTTACCGCAAAGCATCACGACGGTTTCTGTCTGTGGCCTTCCAAATATACAGAGCATTCCGTGAAGAACAGTCCGTTTAAAGGTGACGTAGTGAAAGAGGCAGCCGAAGCGTGCAGAAGGGGAGGAATCAAGTTTGGATTTTACCTTTCGCCATGGGATAGAAACTCAAAATATTACGGAACACCCGAGTATAATGATTACTTCTGCAATCAGCTTACAGAGCTGCTCACGGAGTACGGTGAGATATTCTATATCTGGTTTGACAACGCCTGCGGAGAGGGTCCGGACGGTGTCAGACAGGAATATGATTTCCCGCGTTACTTTGAACTGATCCGCAAATATCAGCCGAATGCTGTAATATTCAATGATTTTGGTCCGGATATTCGCTGGTGCGGAAATGAGGCAGGCGTGGCTCGCCATGCGGAATGGGCCGTTGTTCCGTCTGAACTGTGTTACTTCAGCGATGTTCAGACAGGTGCGGGACCGCTTTCAGGCCAGGGAAGCCTTGCATGGATGTATAATACAGAGCAGGAGATCGGAACCATGCCGAATATTCTGTACTCCAAGGGACTCGTATTTACTCCGTCAGAGATTGATGTATCCATTCGTCGGGGATGGTTCTGGCACGAGAAGGAGGAGCCGCATTCGCTGAAACGGCTGTATAATATCTACATGACAAGTGTAGGAGGAAATGCCTGCCTGAATCTGAATATTCCTCCGACAAAGGAAGGTCTTTTAGACGAACGGGATGTAAAACGCTTAAAAGAATTCGGCGATCTGATAAAGAAAGAATTCCAGAATGAGCTTCCTGCTTTGGTAACGGCAGAAGAGAGTGCTCCAGAGACACAGCCTGTCTACACGATTGCGCTCAGCCAGCCGGCGAAAGAGTTAAAATATGTGGTATTAAGCGAGGACATCTCTGAGGGACAGCGTGTCGAGAGCTTCCGAATCACTGCGGAGTTCGCCAGCGGCAGTCAGTACCCGCTTTATCAGGGCACTACGATCGGTCATAAAAAGATCTGCCAGCTTCAGGATCCCTTTGCGCTTCAGAATCCTCTGATTAACGATTCAGACGGACAGATTTCTAAGCTGAAAGTTCAGGTTACAGCGGCAAGAGATGCTGTTATGATGAAAGAAATTAAAATTTATGGATAATAAAGAATGAGACAATCCAGCAGATATCAGGCATATGTAAAGCCTTGAATCTTTACTGAATTGTCTCATTCTTTAATTGGGAGGAATAGGAATATGACTAAGGACATGACAGAGGGCCCTATTATCCCTCAGCTCACAAAATTTACCATCCCGCTGATACTGGGAAATTTGTTTCAGCTCACATATAATGCCGCAGATTCCGTGATTGTAGGCAAATTTGTGGGTGATGATGCGCTTGCAGCTGTGGGAACGGCAGGGCCGATTATGAACATGGTAATTTTGTTTATCAGCGGGATGTGTATGGGAGCCGGTATCCTGATGAGTACGCACTACGGAGCTAAAAAATATAATCTTCTGGAGCGCCAGATCAGCACATCTCTGCTGGGAGGACTTGGGTTTTCCGCAGTGATTGCGATTTTTCTGATTTTATTCGCACATCCGCTGCTGAAACTGCTCCAGGTTCCCAACGATATCCTTGGAGATGCCAAAATCTATCTGCGGATCATTTTCGTGGGACTTATCTTTACATTTGTCTATAACTTCTTTTCTAATACACTAAGAGCACTGGGAGACAGCAAAGTTCCTCTTTACTTTCTTATCGTCAGCGCATGCCTCAATGTATTGTGGGATTTTATTTTTGTTGTCGAACTGGGCTGGGGTGTGCCGGGAAGCGCTGCTGCCACGGTGCTCAGTGAAGTCCTTTGCTGCCTTTGCTGTCTGATTTATATCAAAAAAAGAGTCCCTCTTCTCTGCCTTGGAAAAAAATGGAAAGTATTTGACGGATCTATTCTCCGGCGGACATTTAATTACGGCATTACAGGAGCTCTGCAGCAGATGTGTGTTCAGCTTGGAAAAATCTGTGTACAGACTGTTGTAAATGTTCAGGGAGTATCTTTTATAGCGGCATTTACCGCTATTAACCGGGTGGATGATTTTGCAATGACGCCTCAGCAGAACATAGCTCACGCTGCTACCACGTTTATGTCGCAGAACAGAGGAGCGGGAAAGATAAAAAGAATGAAAGAGGGATTCCTGTCCTCGATTATTCTTCAGATGCTGTATACGACGGCAATAGCTTTTCTGGTATTTTTCTGTGCAGAACCTGTTATGCAGCTTTTTGTCAGCGACGGCTCTGAGGAGGTAATCCGCCTCGGAACCTCGTATCTTCAGCTGATCGCATTTATGTATTTTATGCCGTCCGCAACCAATATCATACAGGGATATTTCCGCGGACTCGGTGACCTGAAAGTTACGCTGATCAGCACGATCCTGAATATGTCTGCCCGCTTTCTGTCGGCATGGTTTATGATCCACATTCTCCACGGCGGCTTCGATCGTCTTGCCTGGGCAAATTTTGCCGGATGGATTGCAATGCTTGCATTCCAGATACCGATGATTACGATACGGTGGAAGAAAAATATACAAAATTAGCACTCACCTATTGACATGGCTAACAGAAAGTGTTATAGTTCATATAGAACAAAGGAAAGGAGCAATGACTTATGATGATGCCGAGTATTTTTGGAGAAGATTTATTTGATGATTTTATGGATTTTCCATTTGAGAGAGAAGTATTTAGAAAAAGAACCCCGGTTTATACCAGTAAGGAAAAGAACCTGATGAAGACAGATGTGCGCGAGACGGATTCCGCATATGAACTGGATATCGATCTTCCAGGATTTAAGAAAGATGAAGTAACAGCAAAACTGGAAAATGGTTATCTGACAATCTCTGCTGCAAAAAGTGCAGACAAGGATGAGGAAGAGAACGGCAAGTACATCCGACGCGAGCGCTATGCCGGCTCCATGAGCAGAAGCTTCTATGTAGGAGAACATATCCGCCAGGATGAAATTAAGGCAAAATTCGAAGATGGCATCCTGAAACTGACAGTTCCTAAGAAGAGCGCACAGCAGGTTGAGGAGAAGAAATATATCTCCATTGAGTAATGGTTTCCCGGGAGGGGGTCGGTTTCGACCTCCTCTTTTAGTAAGGCAGGTGAGTGGAATTGGAAGCAAAGAGAGATTACTATGAAGTTCTGGGCGTTTTGAGAGATGCTGATGATGCTGCAATCAAGAAGGCGTACCGGAAGCTGGCAAAGAAGTATCATCCTGATACGAATGCGGGAAATGCCCAGGCAGAGCAGAAATTTAAGGAAGTTACGGAGGCTTACAATGTTTTAAGCGATAAGGAGAAGAGAAAACTGTACGACCAGTTTGGGCATGCTGCGTTCGACGGCAGTGCCGGAGCAGGCCAGGGAGGAAACAGCGGCGGCTATCAGGAATATCATTTCAACGGAAATGACGCTGATATGGACGACATGTTTGAGGATATTTTCGGCGGAATGTTTCATGGATTTGGAGGAAGAAGCTTTAGAGGAAGATATCCTGAGAAGGGTGCTGATCTGCATGCAGAAGTTTCAATCACTTTCGAAGAAGCAGCCTTCGGCTGCGAAAAGATCATCCGTTTAAGCGGCCGAAACAAAGCTGCACAGTCGCTTCAGGTTCGCATACCGGCAGGTATAGAATCCGGAAAAAGCATCCGGCTGCGGGGCAAAGGAGAGCCTGGAACGGGCGGAGGCGAGGCAGGTGATCTGTTTTTAAAGGTACAGGTACAGGAAAAGCCGGGATTTGAGCGGAAGGGTATGGACGTATATACGACAGTGTCTATTCCGTTTTCAACAGCAGTACTCGGAGGGGAAATCTGTGTGCCGACGCTGTACGGAAACGTAATGTGCCGTATACGGGAAGGAACACAGTCCGGCACGAAACTGCGCCTGAAGGGCAAGGGAATCGTTTCCATGAATCAGCCCGGCGTATACGGAGACCAGTATGCCAGAATTGAAATACAGGTCCCGCGGAATCTGAATTCCCAGGCAAAGCAGAAACTAAGAGAATTTGAACAGTCCTGCGGCCATGGACACAGCGGTTCGGGAGCCGCATGAACAAAACAAAACGAGCCATAATTTCCCAAAAATAATCGGGAGATTATGGCTCGTATTGTACGTCTGAATTATGGAATCTACTTTGTGATGGAAAGGTGCAGTGAGAGCACTGCGATAAACTGTGACGGAGAGGGGCGCTTATAGAGGGGACATCCGGTCAGAAGACGGAACTTCTCGGCATTCTGTTCCCAAATAGAGGTGATCAGCCGCCGGATCCCCCGTTCTACGGCCATCCAGGTTGTCTGATAATATGCAGCTACCTCCGGATAGACCATTTTAGTGACGTAGAGCTGTCCGCTTTGCCGGCAGCACAGCCAGACGGCATGAGCGGTATAGTGAAAGCCCATGGAGTCCGGTGTGGCGCCCAGTGAGAGCAGCATTCTGTGAATGGTGTGAAGTTCTGGCGCAGATTTTGCAGACATCAGAAAAATCAGTCCTTTCTTTTGAGATATTTCTGCATTGATTTTACTGCATCTGACACAAAAAGAACAGGAAGACGGCATCATAAAAATTTATAAAAATTTTTCTATTCAAAACGACAAAATAGGTGTATGATAGTGCTATACAAACTGGCACTCAATACTGCTGAGTGCTGATAAAGGAGGGGTATTATGATTTCGATACCGATTTATGACATGCTGATGCTGCCTGATGTGGCATTTTCATTTAAAGCGGATATGATTGGGGGCCTGCAGGCTGATGAAGTAAAAGTCGGGGAAGACGTTTTGTTTCTGATGGTGAAGGAGGAGAAGGAGCGCACTGCTCTGGAGGCTGAGGATATTTTTCCGATCGGAATCGCTGGTGAGGTGGATGCAGTGGACGACGAGGGGAACGTCAGAATCCGCACAAAGGAGCGGGTGGAACTTTCAGGCATCACGGTGACACCGGAGAAGATTTCGGTGGAGGCGGCGATTTGCCCGGAGGTAGCTGATCTGCCGGAAGAGGAAAGAAAGCAGAGATTTGAGCAGATGAAAGATGCGCTGCTTAAGTTTGTCAGGAACTTTTCCTGGGGGATGTGGGCGCGCAGCATGATACTGCATTGGAGAAACATGAATGAGATCACCTGTGCTCTGTCAGGTTATCTGAGCCTGTCCTGGGATGAGAAATATGAAATTTTGGAAACAGACTCAGAACGGGAGCGCTGTGACCGCATGGAGCAGGCTGTATATGAGTTTATGGAGGTATTCCGCGTCGGCAAGGAGGCGCAGGATGCGCAGGAGGAGACAAACCAGCAGGCTTACAGAGAGTCAGCGCTGAAGAAACAGATTGAATTTCTGCAAAAGCAGCTTGACGATATGCATCCGGAGAATGTTTCGGATGTACGCAAATTTGAGACGAAGATCAATGAGAGCAGTATGAACGCGGAGGCCCGTCAGGAGGCGGAGAAGGTGTTGAACCGCATGAAACAGGAGGGGAAAGACAGCCATGAGTACGGGTTATTATATGACTACATTGACTTTGTCACAAGTCTTTCCTGGAAGAATACAGAGAGTCCGAAGATTGATCTCTCAGAGGCGGAGAAGATTCTTGATGAAGATCATTATGGATTAAAGAAAGTGAAAGAGCGTATCATTCAGCAGATTGCGGTGATGATTCTCAATAAGAAGCAGACGGGTTCCATTCTTCTGTTCGTCGGTGCGCCCGGAACAGGAAAGACAAGCATTGGACAGAGTATTGCCCGCGCACTTCACAGAGAATACGTTCGGATCAGTCTGGGCGGTATTCGCGACGAGGCGGAGATCCGCGGACACAGAAGGACATACGTGGGAGCAATGCCCGGAAGAATCATGGAGGGTATGAAGAGAAGCGGTGTAATGAACCCCGTGATGGTTCTCGATGAAGTGGATAAACTTGCGAAAGATTACAGCGGAGATCCGGGAAGTGCTCTCCTGGAGGTGCTTGATCCGGAGCAGAATCATACATTTACAGACCACTATATGAATGTTCCCTATGACCTTTCGAATGTTCTTTTCGTCTGTACGGCAAATACAACAGATACCATTCCGGAGCCGCTTTTAAACCGTATGGAGGTCATTCAGTTTCCAGGCTATACAGCAGTGGAGAAGGCTTCTATTGCGAGAAAACATCTGCTGCCAAGAGAAATGAAAAGTATGGGGATCAAAGCGCAGAATCTGAAAGTCACAGATGAGGCGATTCTCAGGATTATCGAGGAATACACAGCTGAAGCCGGAGTGAGAGGGCTGAAAAAGCAGCTGTCGACGCTGTGCCGGTATGCAGCGGTTATGCTGGTTAAGGGAGAGCAGAAGAGCATTACGGTAAGTGCCAAGAGGCTGCCTGAATTCCTGGGCAGAAACAGGATACACCATGATCAGGTGCTTGAGAAGAGTGTGCCGGGTGTGGTGACAGGACTTGCATGGACACAGGCAGGCGGTGAGATTCTGTTCATCGAGACTGCTCTTACGAAAGGAAGCGGAAATGTGCAGATTACCGGTCAGCTGGGAGATGTAATGCAGGAATCGGCGCAGATTGCAATTACGCTTGCGAAAAGAATGTTTCCAAAAGAAGCCGAAAAGCTAAAGGAGAGCGATCTGCATATCCACGTGCCTTCCGGAGCAGTGCCCAAGGACGGTCCGTCCGCAGGTATCACTCTGGTGACAGCGCTCTCATCTCTTCTGACAGGCAGATGTGTGAATACAAAACTTGCGATGACCGGAGAGATTTCTCTGCGCGGAGGTGTTATGCCGATCGGCGGGCTTCCTGAAAAGCTGATGGCAGCACAGCGGGCCGGAGTTCAGAAAGTTCTGATCCCCTGGGCTAACCGCGAGGATCTTGAGGATGTTGCCGAGGAAGTTAAGCAGGAGCTGGAGATCATTCCGGTAAAGAGCATAGAGGAAGTACTGGATCTGGCAATGGAGCAATAAGAAAGAGGGCGGATATCCGTTTTGAGATATCCGCCCCAACTGCGCTCAGAAGATCTGATAGCACACTGAAATCAGTACAGGCACAAGCGCTGAACAGATGACGCCGTTGATCACTGAGAGAACGACTGTCTCCTCATCTGTGTATTTGATCATCATGGGAAGTGTAGTATCCTCACTGGTCGCTCCGGCAGAGGCAATGCAGCTATAGGAATTTAATCTGCGAGAGAGGATGGGAATACAAAAGAAAGAAAAAATCTCCCTCATGAGATTACTCAGAAACGCGATGCTTCCGACCTGAGCTCCCGCCAGATTTCCAAGAGTAACACCTGTGAGACTGTACCAGCCGAGACCGCATGCTACCGCCGTACTCTCTCCCATCGTAAACGGAGTAACAAGCCCGCACAGCATACCGCCGGCAAGAGAACCTGCAACGACTCCGGCAGGGATTATGAAGATCCGAATATGATACTTTCGTAAGTTGGCAAGAAGTCCGCGGTGCAGACCTACACTGATGCCTACAAGAAACATCAGCAGGCAGAGAATTATATCTACATGTGAGGTGAGAAAAGACAGGACAGAAGCCCCGGCTCCTGAAAGTCCGCATGCGATTCCAGCAAAGAGAGCAAGAAGAGCTAATATAACCATTATTTTTTCACCTCCCTGTGTTTATCCATCAGACGGCGTGTGAAGACAAAAACAAGGATTACAGACAGAGCTGTGGGTATAAAAAAGAAAAGAAAGCTCTGTACACCGAGTGATTTCAGTTCACTTAGAAAATTGTCTCTGCTGCCGAGTGTGACACCCATGCAGAAGATAAGTATAATGGTGCAGATGGTCTGAAGACGCTCATTCAGTTTCTTATATTTTTCCGGGAAAATCCATCTGCCTATGATTACTCCCAGACACATAACAGGAATTAAATACATTCTGAAATCCTCCAACGATCTGATTTTGGCATTGCGTATAAGAGCGTAGCACACAGGCCGGTCAGATGTCAATTGCGAATGCGGTTGCAGAAGTATTTTTTAGTGGTATAATAAGAATAAATGTAAAAGAACAGGAGGTATTTCAGAATGAAGATAGCAGTAACATATGAGAATGGAGAAGTGTTCCAGCATTTCGGACATTGCCGGCAGTTTGCTTTCTATGAAGTGGAGGACGGCAAAGTGCTTTCCGGTGAGGTAGTAAGTACAGAAGGCAGCGGTCACGGTGCTTTGGCCGGATTTTTAAAGGAGCACGGTACCAATGTTCTGATCTGCGGCGGAATTGGAGCCGGTGCAAGAAACGCGCTTGCTGATGCCGGCATCGAACTGTATCCGGGCGTAACGGGAAGCGCTTCCATGGCAGCGGAGTCATTTGTTAAGGGCAATCTGATGTTCGATCCGAATACTATGTGCAGTCATCACCATGAGGAGGGCTCCTGCGGTTCTCATCACTGCGGTGAGGACAAGCAGGGCTGCGCAGGCAACTGCTGAGAAAAAAGAGGGGAAATCCCAATGTCATTAAGTTAAGGCATTGAAAGGGAATGGCTCTTTAGAGAAGATTATGTATAAAAGCATAGTCTTCTCTTTTTGTTTGCGCGCCATGGGCGCGCTCTAACGGGTGAAAGTCCCGA
>CALWBA010000020.1 GCA_944375815.1 uncultured Lachnospiraceae bacterium
CCTGTCAGATGAGGATAATTTGTAGAATGCTCATACAGACCGCCGATGCCGCCGCTGGCGAGAATGGTGTGTCCTGATTCAATGGCAAAACGGCGCCCTGCTGCGTCAGAGGCGATTACACCGAAACAGCAGTTATCCTTCTCAATCAGATCCAGCATTGTCACATTTTCAAGGATCTCCACATTCGGAAGATCCTCTGCAGCAGCAAGCAGTTTCTGCGTGATTTCTTTTCCCGTAATATCCTCGTGAAATAATATGCGGGGCTTTGAGTGGCAGCCCTCACGGGTATAGAGAAGTTCTCCGTCTTTCTGTGCAAAATCAACGCCCCAGCCGATAAGCTCGTTTATTACCTTTCTGGAGGAACGGATCATAATATCCACCGATTCCCTGCGGTTCTCATAGTGTCCGGCGCGCAGTGTATCCTCCATGAAGCTGTCGTAATCGCTCTCATCACGCAGCACGCAGATCCCGCCCTGCGCAAGAAAGGAATCGCTGTGTGTCACTTCATCCTTTGTGATCATCAATACACTGCGGTTCGCCGGCATATGCAGGGCGGCAAACAGTCCGCTTGCCCCTGTGCCGACAATCAGCACGTCTGTCTTCAGTTTTTCCATAATAATCTCCCCTTTTCTTTTATGCTCTGGCCAGCCGCAGCATCTCGTCAAGCGCATGAGCGGCGCTGCATCTTATGTTCTCCTCAAGAGTAACCTCTCCGCTCTCCTGCTGCAGACAGCTTAAAACGGATTCCGCTGTAATCATCTTCATGCCCTCACAGCACTGCCCTTCCATAACCGGATACAGCGCGCGTCCGGGGCAGCGAAGGTGTATCTCACGGAAGACACCTGTCTCTGTACCGATAAGGAATTCCTCTGCCGTTGACCTCTCTGCAAAAGATATAATCTCTGATGTGCTTCCGATGAAATCTGCCAGTGCCAGGACATCTTTTGTACACTCCGGATGTACAAGAAACAGCGCATTCGGATGAAATTCTTTCGCCTTCAGCACGTCATTCGGGGTAATCTTTTTATGTACAGGGCAGAAACCGTCATTGCAGATCACATTCTTCTGAGGTACCTGCTCGGCAACGTATGCGGCAAGGTTGCCGTCCGGCAGGAAATAAATATTTTGATTTGGAAGTGCCTTTACGATCTTCACAGCGTTCGAGGAAGTCACACAGACATCTGCAAGTGTCTTTAAACTTGCCGTGGAATTAATATAGCAGACAACAGCGAGATCATCGTACTGCTCCCGCATCCGGGCAATCCGTTCTGCATCTGCCATATGAGCCATCGGGCAGTCTGCCTCCGGAACCGGCAGAAGAACTTTTTTGGCAGGGTTTAAGATCTTTGCGCTCTCACCCATGAAGGAAACGCCTGCGAACACAAGGATGTCCGCATCTGACTCCTTTGCTTTTTTGCTCAGGTAAAAGGAATCTCCAATCTCATCTGCGATTTCCTGTACCTCGCCCGGAACATAGTAATGCGCCAGAATAACGGCATTTTTCTCTTTTTTCAGCTTCTCTATTTGTTCTTTTACGGAATCCATTCCAAATTGCTCCTCTCTTTGGTTGGTTAAGAATTTAACAGAAGCGATTATACACTATTTTTTTACATATGACAAGACAGTTATTTTACTTTTCTTCGCTTTTCATAAAAAAAGAAACCCGATCACTGGGAACGGGTTTCCTGAAAAAATTTTATCTTTTCTGTTTTTTGTATATGTTTACTGCCAGAAGGTAACAAATTCCTGTCACAAGAAATGCAAGAGCAAAACCGGCCGCAATCAGCAGCCATTCGTTCAGGAAGAACAGGAAGGTCAGATCAATATCCGCAAGCATCACAATCAGATACCCTAATACAAACAAGCAGATCAAAAACATATACAAAACCGCCACAACGTCCATGCCTGCCGCAAAACTGACAGTCAGGTTGACTGCTGTAATAATGATTGCACAGATCCATGCTGCGAGCATTAATTTCATGTAATATTCAGGCGTGTAGCATCGATGCACCAGGGAGTGTATTACGCTGAATACAGGCATCGAAATCAGATACGGCAGCTGAATCAGATATGCTGCAAGAAACCTGCCCCGGACAATTTCCCGCTCACTGCACGGCAGAGACAGTGAAAACAGCCAGCCGTTGTGATTAACATCAGCTTCTTTGAGCATAACCGGGGCGGTTGTCATCTGCGCCATCGCCATCAGAAATATATACGTTGCCGCACCGAATCTGCCTACTGCCAGGGCAAGTACCAGAAAAAGTACGGCATTATAGATATAGTTCTTCTTGGAATTCCTCCTCCAGAAAATCAATACATCACGATATGCAAGTCCAAATGTCATCGTACTACCCCCTTTACGTAAAACAACATAATATCTTCAATAGTTGCAGGATCTACCAGAATGTCCCGAAAACAGTGTTCCACTGCTTGGCGGTTATTCAGCAGCACATGAACGGAATATGTTTCCTGGATATATGCGTCGTAATCATCCGGAGAAAGAGCCTCAAACAGCTCTTTTCCGCAGCGGAGCACCCCGTAATTCTCTTCAATTTCGTTTCTGGATTTGTAAAAGGAAACTTTTCCTTCATGAATAAATAATATATAGTCCGCAATTTTGTCAAGGTCACTTGTAATATGTGAGGGGATCAGCACCGAATGATTTTCATCCATGACAAACTCCTGCAATAGCGCCAAAATCTCATCACGCATCACCGGATCAAGCCCGCTTGTCGCCTCGTCCAGTATAAGCAGCTCTGCGCCGTGTGAGAGCGCGATTGCAAAGTTTAATTTAACGCTCATTCCTTTGGAAAGATCCTTTACCCTTTTGTCCAGTGGAAGTTCAAAACGATCCAAAAATGAGGAAAAACAATCGCTGTCCCAGTTCTGATACAGCCTTCGCATGATCTTATCTATATCGCGAACATAAAGAAACGGATTCTGATCCAGTCCGTCCATCACAAGCCCGATCCGCGATTTGATCTTGCGTGCTGCGTGTTCATAGTCCATTCCGAAAACGTGTACATTTCCGCTGTCTGGCTTAAGCATATCCATAATGCAGCTGATGGTTGTCGTTTTACCCGCACCGTTTTCTCCAATCATCCCGCAGATCATTCCGCAGGGAACGGAAAACGTAATATGTTCCAGAGAAAAATTCTTATATGATTTGGATATATCATTGACTTCTAAAATATTTTCCATACTTAGCCTCCTTTGAGTTTCCTACTGCGGTTCCTCATAAAATAATTTCAGAATATTTATCAGCTGATCCAGGGGGATGTCCATTGCCCTTCCGATTTCAGCTGCCTCCTGCAGCTTTTCCTCCGCCGCGCGCAGCCGCTCCTCCCGGATGAATTCCCGATTCTGCGCAGCCACAAATGTCCCCTTTCCCGCAACTGTCTCAATAAATCCATCCCTCTGCAGATCTTCGTAAGCATGTTGAGCTGTGATCACGCTGATATGCAGATCTCTTGCCAGTCCCCGCATCGAAGGCAGCGCTTCACCTTCTTTTAACTCCTTCCGCAGAATCATTGCTTTGATCTGGTCGGTAATCTGTTCGTAAATGGGTTTGTTCGCGCTGTTGCTGAGAATAATCTCCATGTGTTCACCTCGTTACCTTTGTATTTCTTTATGTATATACTGTACTTGCTGTATAAGTACAGTATATACATAAAGCACAGTTCTGTCAATTGGTTTTTTATTTAAAAACAAAAAACGCACTTTTCAGTGCGCTTTATTTGCATTCAGACTCTTCACCTGTATTTTGTATTACCCCAATCCTGATAAAAATCGGGTACAGATAACTGGCGCCGAAAGTACCCAGCTTTTTCGGACCTGCTATAATTCCCCCATTTTGCTGAAGGGAAAGTGCCTTAAAGAGCGTCACATCAATGCTCGCTCTTGTGATGGACTTATCCTTACGGTTAACAAACATCTCGTTTCCGCGAATCGTATAATAAAAGTCCAGCTTCTTAACCGTATAGAACACATGGTTCTGAAAAAGCAGCAGTGTTTCCCACAGCATACTTGAAAGATCCATCTCTTTGCTGCCGCTTATAAATTGTGCCACACATTCCCGCAGGGCGTACTCCGCCTCACAGCGTTTCTGCAAAAACGCCGCATCAGGACTGTCCTGTTGTTTTATGGTTTCTCTTCTGTTCATATGCTTACCCTGTTTGTCAGATTTTTGTACTGCATTATTATAGCCTTAAGATTCTAAACGAGGACTTTCAGAATATGCGCAAGTTCTGTCTCTGATTCAACAGTATAATCCGGCTCAGGTGCTCCCGCAGGTTTAATGCGGCTGCGCCGGTTCATCCAGATAGATTTCCACCCCGCAGCATGAGCGCCTGCAACATCGCAGTCGTAGGAATCACCTACATAGAAGATCGTATCTTGGTCAGAAAGGCCCATTTTCTGCTGTGCGTACCGGAAAATATGCGGATCCGGCTTCTCTGCTCCCACTTCCCGGGAAACAAAAATATATTCTCGCGGAATATAGCGTTCCACCTGCAGACTATTTATCTTTCCCCATTGTATTGCCGGCATTCCATTTGTGATGATTCCAAGCCTGGCACGGGACGAGCAGTATTCCAGAAGCTTCTGCATCGTTTCAGAAAGCGATATTTTGTGCTGAAGGGAAGAATATAGTTCCTGAAAATCAAGTGCTTCCTGTTCAGAGATTTTCACACCGAACTCTCCAAACGCATCGCAGATCCGGCTGAGATATACTTCACGCATCGAAATCTGTCCTGAGAGTGCCTGCGAATAAGCCGCATTGCTGTATTTGCGGCTGATCGGATAAAGCTTCTCTGCAGGTATATCGTACTTTGGTGCGAAAAAGGACGCATATGCCTCAAAAAACGGAGCTGCCAGATCATATAGTGTATCATCCACATCAAAAATCACTGCGTACATTTCGATACCTCCTCGTTATGTATGAGAAATTACTAAGGAAATTATACGATAGCAAGGACACGAAGGGCAAGTACTTTTATCTCAACTCAGATACGCTTCTGCACCATCTGTGTCAGATTTCCGATCTGGGATTCAAATTCCACGCCGTACCAACGGGGAGTCGTTGAGGAAGCGGTCGCCTCAATACACGAAGCTGTAAACTCTCCGGCCAATTCCAGTGCACTGTTAAGCTCCATGCCGCGCATGATTCCGCCCATAACGGCAGATGCGTAAAGATCACCCGTTCCGTGGTAGCACTGGCTGCATCGTCGAGTAAACACATAAGACGGATTACCGCCGTGCGGCAGATAAGCTGCACCCAGCAATTCCGGGGAGAAGCTCACACCAGTGACAACCGCTGTTTTACATCCAAGTTTAAGAAGACGTTCCAGCATCTCGCTGATATAACTCTCATCATATTCTGTGCGATATTTCATCCCTGTCATCAGACATGCTTCTGTGATATTCGGAAGAATAATATCCGCTTTTGCACAGACTTTTGCCATTTCCGCCGGAAACGAATCGTCAAAGCCCGCATAAAGCTTTCCGTTATCCGCCATAGCGGGGTCTGCAAGAACCAGAGTGTCTTCCCCCGCAAATCGATCAAAAAGGCCGCAGATCTGGCGGCACTGATCTGCTGATGCCAGATAGCCTGTATAAATGCCATCAAAAGTGATACCTTCCTTTTCCCAGACATCCATAATCGGATGAATCTCTCCGGAGAGATCCTTACATGTAAAATTTTTAAACAGTGTATGATTGGAAAGCACTGCAGTAGGCAGTACCGCACACTCAACTCCCATAGCAGAAATAACCGGCAGAGCCACGGTAAGTGAACAGCGTCCCACGCAGGAAATATCCTGAATTGTAAGAATTCGTTTCATGATGCCTAACCTCCTGATTTGTAGTATACCGGCAGTATAGCAGCAAATGGCTTGTTTGAAAACAGCCAGAAACAGCAAATTTAACCAGACCAGTTATACTACTATTCCCCCTTCCGATCTGATTTTAAGAATAACGCTTCATGCTGTTTCCATGCATTTTAAGCATACAGTGTCATTGATGATAGGCATTGGACACACCTGGCTAAAAAGAATACAATAAGAAGAGATAAAGGAGGATACGCTATATGAAAAACTATCGCAGGACGGATCCGGAGTTTACGGAACGCTTGGAATATTTTACTTTTGATGAGGTTGTGAATGAAGAGGGACAGCAGCTTGATGATGTGACGCGCCATATGGCAATTATATCTGTACTGCTTGGCTGTCAGGCAATCGATGTCTTTCGGATGGAACTGCCGCGTGCACTTGATGCCGGGCTTACACCGGTGATGGCAAAAGAGATCATCTACCAGGCTGTAGATTATCTCGGAATCGGCAGGGTGCTTCCGTTTCTTGACGCCGCCAATGAGATCCTGGAATCCCGCGGCATAAAGCTTCCTCTGGAGGGACAGGCTACAACCACGTTGGATAATCGACTGGAAAAAGGGATAGAGGCTCAGGCTGCCATTTTCGGTGAACACATGAAAGAGGCCTGGAAGGCCGGTCATATCAACCGCTGGCTTGCCGCAAACTGCTTCGGTGACTATTATACTCGCACAGGACTTGATCTGAAGCAGAGAGAACTTATTACATTCTGTTTCCTCTTTGCACAGGGTGGCTGCGAACCGCAGCTTATCGCACACGCAAAGGGAAATATGAATCTCGGCAACAGCAAAAATTTCCTTCTCAGAGTAATTTCTCAGTGCCTTCCCTATATTGGTTATCCAAGAAGCTTAAATGCCGTGACATGCGTAAATCGTGCAGCAGAAGAATAAGAAAATTCAAAGCAGGCTGCCTGTCAATGCTTAGAAAATCATTGGCGGGCAGCCTGTTCCATCTTTTATATCAGCCGCTATTTGCTCCAAAGCAAAACGGAATTGTCGATTACTTTCTGTAAATTGTCTATATCCATACTTTCTATCCCGGTATAATCTCCTGTATAGTAAAATACGCAGTCAATGTATTCTGCGCCCTTATCATCCGCACATAAGACATACTCAGAAAATACATCATCATTCGTAACGATATCGTCCCATTTTGTTCCCGACATATAGAAAAACAGATAGGTATTCATCTTCCCGTTATGTTCCGACTCCACTTTCTTTATTTTAAGGTAATTTGCCTGACTGCCCTGCAATCGGACGGTTAAACTGCCGTCTGTCATTGATACAGAGATATTGTCATCATAAGAAATTACCTGATCGGATTTTTTCAAAAATCCAACAATTGAAAAACCTGTAGCCGCAAATATAATAAATGCAAACAGAATGGCTAATATCTGTTTTGTTCGTATTCTCCTTTTTATCGAGCGAAAAGAGGCGGCTTTTTTCATCTCCAGCTCGACATTTTGCGGAACTGCAAAAATCTCATCGGGCTCACAAAGAGAATGATAATAGTTCTTACAGGAAGAACACTCCGCCAGATGATTTTCAATAATGTTTCTGCTTTCTTCACTGCAAACCCCGTCATGGTACAGAGGCAGCAAGTCCTGTATCAAACTACAAGGATATTTCATTTTATGCCCTCCTTAATCTTTAATTTTGCTCTATGATAAGTTACTCTCGCCCAGCTTTCAGATTTTCCCCAGATATTTCCGATCTCCGCAAAGGAAAGTTCACCAAAAGTACGCATCCAGAAGACCTCTTTATAAGGGTCATCCAGCCGATGAAGCAATTTGTGAAGTTCCAACGCTGTTTCTTTCGTGAGTAATTTCTGTTCTATACTTTCCGTAACCTGGATAGTATCTAATGGAAAATCAATGTGTCTTTGCCGGCGTTTAGCCTCTGTATAAAATATGTTTTTTGCGATCTGGCAAAGCCAGACACTTAATTTAACCCGTTGTGTTAGTTCAATTTGAATTTATTGAAAACCTGTAAGAGCCCAAAGTATCCCCATGAAATTAAAGAACTTGGTTTTTGAATCTCAGAAAATAAGCTGTTTTATTTTTCCAAGTTCACAGGTTTC
>CALWBA010000021.1 GCA_944375815.1 uncultured Lachnospiraceae bacterium
GGTGTATCTCACCGTGTTGAGCAGCTTTCAGATCGACCGGAGGGATATCAGAAGCCTGGAGCAAAGGTATTTGAGAGCCTTGTACCTCTGCCAGAGGTGATAGCAGCCGCGACAGGACATGCTGCGGCGGGGCAGAAGGTGCAAAGGGAATATTTCCATATGCTGCAGAAACTGGGATCTGAATTTGAGATCCTGCGTCAGATACCGGCTGAGGAAATCCGCAGTGTTTCCGGACGCATGATTGCCGAGGGTATTTCGAGACTGCGTCATGGGCAAGTGGAACGGATTCCGGGTTTTGATGGAGAATATGGTACCATCCGCCTTTTCAGGCAATCGGAGCTGGAAGATACAGACGGCCAGATGGATTTCTTTTCATTGCTGCATGCGGACAAAGAGAGTGCGGTGTCACGGGAAGACGCAGGGGCAGATGCTGCAGAAAGCGGGAAAATGCAGCAGGAAAAACCGCAGACGGAGAAAGCAGCACCGCAGATCAGTGCGGCTGCAGACGGCGGTCTTAACGAGGGACAGCAGCGGGCGGTGTGCGCAAACCAAAGGCGAATTGCTGTTATTGCCGGACCGGGGACAGGGAAAACGAAGACTCTGGTTTCCCATATCATATATCTGCTGGAGGCGAGAAAAGTAAAAGCGTCTGAGATTACAGCGGTTACATTTACAAACCAGGCAGCATCGGAGCTGAGGGAGAGGATTCGAAAAGAGATAGGGAGAAAAAAGAGAATCAGCGCAATGCAGATTGGAACGTTTCATGCAATCTGCCTGAACTTTCTGAAGGCGCAGGGCATAGAATTTACACTTGCTGATGATACAGCACTGTCAGCACTTGCTGACCGCGCCGTAAAGTCAGCCGGGTTAAAGATGCCTGTGAAGAAATTTCTGGAGGCTGTTTCTGCAGAAAAGTCCGGTGCAATACTGTCTGAAGAGGATAACGGACAGATGAATGAGGCAGTCTGCGTTTATACAGAATCCCTGAGAGAAAGAAAACTTTTTGACTTTGATGATCTGCTGCTGGAGACTGTCCGCCTGATCGAGGACGGAAAAGCACAAAAGGGATGGGAGAAAGCCTTCTCTTATCTGCTTGTCGATGAATTCCAGGACATTAATCCTCTGCAGTACCGCCTGATGTGTGCGTGGAATACAAAGGGAAGGGAAATGTTTGTGATCGGAGACCCGGATCAGTCGATTTACGGATTTCGCGGTGCCGATGCAGGATGTTTTGACCGTCTCAGAGAAGATTATGAGGAGATGGAAGTGATAGGACTCAAAGAGAATTACCGGTGTGCGCCGCAGATACTGGACGCTGCGCTGAAGGTAATCTCTGACAATCCGGGAGGTGACCGGGTTCTGCACGCAAACTGCCCGCCGTCCGTATCTGTGCGCTTTGCGAAGGCGGGAACGGAAATGGGCGAAGCCATCTTCACAGCAAAAGAAATCAGCCGGCTGGCCGGAGGCATAGGTATGCTGGAGGCGCACGACGCTGCAGAACAGCAGAACAGAGAAAAGATCAGAAGCTTTGATGAAATTGCAGTCCTGTGCCGCACGCACCGCCAGATAGAACTGGTGGAAAAGTGCCTGCGTCAGGAGGGAATTCCGTATATTGTGGCCGGAAGAGAGTCTTTTCTGGAGGATGAGACGGTTGCGCGAAGTCTCGCGTTTTTCCGAAGCATAGTCAATCCGCAGGATATTATATCGCGGGAAGAATGTCTGCCTCTGCTGATACCGGATCTTGCGGATGGCAGTCTCAAGCTGGAGGGGGAGGAGTGCATAAATCCCGTAGCAGATGCCGTATATAAAGAGTGGGCAAAGAAGTATGTCCCTCTGTGTTCGAAAGGAAGACCGGGGAAAGTGATAAAGCAGTGGAGCGAGGAGCTGAACATTGAAAAGAACAGTGCCATGCAGAAACTTCTGAACATGACGGTGTTTTATAAAAGCATGGAAGAGCTTCTGGAAGGGATAAGTCTGGGTGTGGAGAGCGATTTAAAACGCTGCGGAGGAAAAAATTATGCGTCCGGCGCAGTTACGCTGATGACACTTCATGGTTCCAAGGGACTGGAATTTCCCGCCGTAATCATTTTCGGTGCCCGTAAAGGAACAATTCCCCTGGAAAATGCAAAACACCCTGCGGATAAGGAGGAAGAACGCCGCCTGCTCTATGTGGGAATGACAAGAGCCAAAGAAGAACTGATTCTGACCGGTTCAGGAGATGAATCTGAATTCCTGTCTGGTGTTCCGGAAGATCTGATGAAAAGAGAACGGGCAGACAGAAGGAAAAAAAGCGGAGAGTATCATCAGATGAGTCTGTTTGAAATATAAAATTAAAAAAACTATTGACAACCTTCCGGTAAGGTGGTAACATACATTCGTATCACGCCGAAGACAGCAGGTGCCGCAAGGCATAAGGAGAAAACGCCTGCCGAGGAAGTACATTCTTTGTAATGAAGAATCACAATACCTTCCTGTTTTAAGCGCAGGGAGGTTTTTTAGTATCGGCGGTACACTAACTATACTATAAGGAGGTGCACCATTCATGGCAAAAGTAGAACTGAAGAAACCTATCGTAGAAGAGATTGCTGGAAACATCAAAGGCGCTGCATCCGTAGTTCTGGTAAACTACAGCGGTTTAACTGTAGAGCAGGATACACAGCTTCGTAAGCAGTTAAGAGAAGCAGGTGTTGTATACAAGGTATACAAGAACACTATGATGAACTTTGCATTCCAGGGAACACCGTGTGAAGAGCTGTGCAAGCACTTAGACGGAACAAACGCTCTGGCTGTATCCGCTACAGACGCTACAGCACCGGCAAGAATCATCGCGAAGTTCGCAAAGACAGCTCCGAAGCTGGAGTTAGTAGCAGGTGTTGTTGAGGACACATACTACGATAAAGCGGGCATTGAGTCTATGGCTGAGATCCCGTCCAGAGAAGAACTTCTCGGAAAACTGCTTGGTTCTATCCAGTCTCCGATTTCCAACTTTGCTCGTGTTATTAAACAGATTGCTGAGCAGAACGGCGGAGCAGAGGCTTAATCAGGCGAAGTAAGAATTACAGAAAATAAAAATTTTGGAGGTAAAGAAGAATGGCAAAGTTAACAACAGCTGAATTTATCGAAGCTATCAAAGAGTTATCCGTATTAGAGTTAAATGAATTAGTAAAAGCATGTGAGGAAGAGTTCGGCGTATCTGCAGCAGCAGGCGTAGTAGTAGCAGCAGCAGGCGGAGTAGCTGAGGCAGCTGAGGAGAAAGACGAGTTCGACGTAGAGCTGACAGATGTTGGCCCGAACAAAGTTAAAGTTATCAAGGTAGTTCGTGAAGCTACAGGCTTAGGCTTAAAAGAGGCTAAGGCAGTAGTTGACGGCGCTCCGAAGGTAATGAAAGAGGGCGTTTCCAAGGCAGAGGCTGAGGACCTGAAAGCTAAATTAGAGGCTGAGGGAGCTAAAGTTACTTTAAAATAATTTTAGAGTGATCAATGATTTACCGCACAGACAGCTGGTTTTACCGCTGCCTGTGCGGTTTTTTTGTCAGATGTGATGATATTCTTCCAGCGAAAGCCCTGTAAGAGAGAGATACAGCGCCAGCGGTTTGGTGACATACCGTATATGCCACGGTTCATAAGCATACCCTGTAATTTCTTCCTTGTTTTTAGGGTATCGCAGGATAAATCCATACATGGGTGCATACGTCTGAAGCCATTTCCCCTCACGGGTATCCTCAAATTTTTCCGTGAGTTCAAAACCCACGTCCGGGCAGGACACATCCAGAGCCAGACCGGTCTGATGTTCACTGCAGCCCGGTGCGGCAATGAAACGCTCGGTATGTTCTCTGCCCTGGGACTGAAGGCTGGAATTGTAAATTTCTTTCTGCCGGTCATAAGGGCGGTAGCCGGAAACGCCATACAGAGATATGTGGAAAGTGCGGCTGTAGCAGAAAAGCTGATGTGCTGCCTCCGCTGCGGGCTGACAGAGCATCCGGCGGGATCTGGGTTCGCAGAGGTGGAAAGGAATATCCGCCTGTACAAGAAACTGCGGGATAAAGTCCGGGGCAAGCGGATGCTCCCTGTTAACCAGATATGTACACGTCATAAAGAAAATCCCCCTTTCCCATTTATCATATGGAAAAGGAGGATTTTTATGCCATGATTAAAAAATCATTGATATTTCAGGTTCTCAAGACTCATCTTTTCCAGCAGATCACTCTTGATTCGGTAAAGCTTATCAGAGAGATCCACATAGACCTCATGAGGATTGACAAGGCGCAGTGTCTCGTCCCAGAGTGTTTCCTTTTCTCTGGCGCATATATCACGGATCTCCATCACGGAAGGAGATGTATAGACGCAGCGGCCCTTTTCGAAGACAGGAACAAGCAGTTCGCGCAGAGTATACGTGCCGCTCTTGATTTTGGTCTTTTTCCATGTCTCAATCGGATCGAAAATAATCATATCTTTTGAAGTATCAAATGTCTCGTCTGCAAGACAGATCAGGTCGGCCCGGATCTTTCCGGTTTCCTTGTCATAAATGCGGAAAATTGTTTTGTTGCCGGGGTTTGTGACCTTCTCGGAGTTCTCAGAGAGTTTGATCTTCGGGATAAACTCTTCATCTTCTTTGTTTTTAATTGCAGCCAGCTTATACACGCCTCCGAATGCAGGACAGTCCTTGGATGTGATCAGGTTTGTTCCTACACCCCAGGAGTTGATCTTTGCTCCCTGTGTCTTTAAACTGTCAATCAGGTACTCATCCAGATCGCTGGAAGCAGAGATGATAGCGTCTTCGAATCCGGCATCTGAGAGCATTTTATACGCTTTCTTGGAGAGGTAGGCGAGGTCTCCGCTGTCAATGCGGATTCCGTAGCCTTTCAGCTCTATGCCCGCATCGCGCATCTCCTGGAAAACGCGGATAGCATTGGGAATGCCGGAATCCAGCACATCGTATGTATCCACCAACAGGATACAGGAATCGGGATAAAGCTTGGCATACGTCTTAAAGGCGGTATATTCATCCGGAAAGCTCATGATCCAGCTGTGCGCATGCGTGCCCTTGACCGGAACGTCAAACATCTGTCCGGTCAGCACGTTGGAGGTTCCGATACAGCCGCCGATCATTGCAGCGCGGGCACCGTAGATGCCTGCGTCGGGACCCTGTGCGCGGCGAAGTCCGAACTCCATGATGCCGTCACCCTTTGCAGCATAGACTACGCGGGAAGCTTTCGTCGCAATCAGGCTCTGATGATTTAAAATATTTAATATTGCCGTCTCCAGAAGCTGAGCTTCCATGACCGGAGCCACGACCTTCAAAAGAGGTTCCCGCGGGAAAACAACCGTTCCCTCAGGAATTGCATAAATGTCCCCGGTAAAATGGAAACCGCGCAGATACTCCAGAAAATCTGTGTCAAAGATTCCAAGTGTCCGCAGATAGTCAATATCGTCGGGATGGAAATGAAGATCACGTACATACTCAATAATCTGCTCCAGTCCTGCAGCAATAGCATATCCGCCGTCACAGGGATTATGACGGTAAAATGCGTCAAAGACCACGATCTGATCCGTAGGGTTTTTAAAATACCCCTGCATCATTGTCAGCTCGTAGAGGTCTGTTAATAATGTAAGGTTTGTCGCTCTCATAAACTTTTTCTCCTTCTGAAAATAAAAAAGGTTCCAAATTTTTCTTATTATACCACCCGCCTGTTAAAAATACAACGATTCACCGAAAAAGTTAGCATTGACTCCCCGGTGATGCACGGGATAAGATATAGGGAATGAAAAATAGGGGGCAAGATGATATGACAGAATTTCTTGTGAGAAGATTTGTAAAGGATTATACGCAGACAGACAGCATCCGAGTACGCACAGATTACGGTATCCTCTCGAGCTTCGTGGGGATCTTCTGCAACGTGCTGCTGTTTGCTGCAAAGTTCCTTATTGGATTTGTGATGGGAAGTATAGCGGTTATGGCAGATGCGTTCAACAACCTCTCGGACGCCGCATCTTCCATCATCAGCTTTATAGGAGTAAAGATGGCGGGGAAACCGGCGGACAAGGATCATCCGTTCGGGCATGGACGAATTGAATACATCGCTGCGCTTATTGTAGCATTTCTTGTAATCCAGGTGGGATTTTCCTTCTTTAAGAGCGGCGTTGACAAGCTCCGTAATCCGGAAGAGATTACTTTTGAATTGGTTCCGTTTCTGATCCTGCTTCTTTCTATCGGCGTCAAGCTGTGGATGGCGGCATTTAACAGAAAGCTTGGCAAAAGGATAGACTCTAAGGTAATGCTCGCAACTGCGGCGGACTCCATGGGAGATGTTATTACAACCAGTGCAACAGTTCTTTCTATTCTGATCTGTGCGTTTGCGGGAGTAAACATCGATGCGATCGCCGGTATTGCAGTATCTCTCGTTGTCATATGGTCGGGCGTGAGCATTGCGAAGGATACGCTGGAACCGCTGATCGGAGAGCCTGTGGATCCGGAACTTTATCAGGAAATTACCGACTGCGTAGAGGGGTATGACGGAGTCCTGGGATCACATGATCTGATTGTGCACAATTACGGACCGGGAAGAAGCATGGCTTCGATTCACGCTGAGGTTCCCAAAGATGTGGATATTGAAGCATCCCATGAAATTATTGACCGCATAGAGCGGGAAGTGAGCAGAAAACTGGGAATTTTTCTTGTAATTCATATGGATCCGGCAGAGGTGAATAATCAGGAACTGACTTACCTGAAAAATCAGCTGACCATCTTTTTATCTGATCTGGATCCCAAGCTGAGCTTTCACGATTTCCGCATGGTAAACGGTAAAGAGTCGGCAAATCTGATCTTTGATCTTGTGGTTCCGTTCGATTACGCCGAGAAGGATATTGATGAACTTAAGAAACGCATTGAAGAAGGAATGGAAAAACAGTCCAAATATCCCGGGAAGACGTATCGATGCGTGATGACAATTGACCGGAATTTTATGGGAGAATAACCGTGAGTGTCTGCCGATGAACAGGCGGCAGACACTCTTTAAATGAAATTTAAAAAAATTAAAAAAACCTCTTGATTTTTCTGTGAGAATCTGGTATTATACATAGCGTTGACACGATGGGCTATCGCCAAACGGTAAGGCAACGGACTCTGACTCCGTCATTTCAAGGTTCGAATCCTTGTAGCCCAGTTCTTTTTTCTAATATATTCGTCAATATAGTGGGCTATCGCCAAATGGTAAGGCAACGGACTCTGACTCCGTCATTTCAAGGTTCGAATCCTTGTAGCCCAGTTTGGAAAGTCCTAAGCAGAAGCTTAGGACTTATTTTTGTAAATAATAATGGGAGGCAGATGTTCAAATGAAGTATTCGTTTGAGAGCAGAATACGATACAGCGAAGTCGGAGAGGACGGAAAGCTGACACTTTTCGGGCTGCTGAATTATTTTCAGGACTGTACCATTTTCCACTCCGAATCCATAGGTCTTGGCGTCGATCATCTGGAGCAGGCGAAGAAAATATGGGTGCTTCAGAGCTGGCAGATCGATATCGCGCGATATCCCCGGATGGGAGAGCACGTCCGTGTATTTACCTGGCCATATGCATTCAAGGGATTTTTCGGGGACAGAAATTTTGTCATGGCAGATGAGAATGGCGAGCACGTTGCCTGGGCGAATTCCGTGTGGGTTTTTATGGATCCGGCCACGGGCAGACCATCACGCGTATCGGAAGAGGAGCTTGCGGGTTATGAGCTTGCGGAGAAGCTGGATATGGACTATCAGGACCGCCGTGTGCGTATGCCTGAAGGAGGAAGTGTCAAAGAGCCGATCACCATTCGCAGAGAATATCTGGATACGAATCATCACATGAACAACGGGCAGTATGTGCGCCTGGGACAGCTTTGCCTCCCGGCGGATTTCTCAGTGAAAAGGCTGCGGGCAGAGTATAAAGCACAGGCAAAACTGGGGGATATCTGTATCCCCGAGATTGTGGAAAAGGACAATGCCGTCTATGTATCTTTAAAAAACAAACAGGGCGCAGCTTATGCAAATATGGAATTCTGCCGCGAAAGACAGTGACAGACAGGACGGATAAACCGGGAAAGGGAAAAGTATGTTGAAATTAGGACAAAAGCAGAAATTGCTGGCAGTAAAGAAAGTGGATTTTGGTATTTACCTGGGAGAGAAACTGGATGCCCAGGAGAAGGAACGTGTGCTGCTTCCGGCCAAGCAGGTGCCGGAAGGAACAAAAATCGGAGACCGGCTGGAAGTATTTCTCTATAAGGATTCGAGAGACAGAATGATTGCCACAACAAGGGAGCCAAAGCTTTCTGTAGGACAGACGGCTGTTCTTGAGGTGCTGGAGGTAGGAAAGATTGGCGCATTCCTTGACTGGGGACTGGAAAAGGATCTTCTGCTGCCGTATCACGAGCAGACCCGCAGGGTGAGAAAAGGTGAGCGCTGTCTCGTCGCAATGTACGTGGATAAAAGCGGACGGCTCTGTGCGACAATGAAAGTGTACCACTATCTGAAGACGAACTCTCCGTACATCATTGGAGATATGGTTAAGGGAACAATCTATGAGATCAGTGACAATTTTGGCGTGTTCGTAGCTGTAGACAATCAGTATACGGGTCTGATTCCCAAGCAGGAGGCACAGGGCAGATATGAGATCGGAGCGGAAATGGAGTTTCGCGTGACTGCAGTGAAAGAGGACGGAAAGCTGAATCTCTCTGCAAAACAGAAGGCATATCTTCAGATTGAGGAGGATGCTGAGGCGGTGCTGATGGCAATCAAAGAGTTCGCCGGTGTGCTTCCGTTTGACGATAAGGCCTCACCGGAGGTTATTAAGCGGGAGTTCGGCCTGAGTAAGGCAGCATTCAAGAGAGCAGTCGGTCATCTGCTCAAGAATAAGAAGATAGAGATCCGGGACGGAAGAATTTTTGTGCGCTAAACAATAGATTTTGACGGGCACTTATGCTATACTTTTTGTGTATGCAGTAAAAAATCAGAAATGATGGACGAATATTAAAGGAGGGTTTTTTTAGTGGATTCGATTGACTATTATAATCGGTACGCTGCGCCTTATTATGAAGCAACTGTCGATTTAGATATGTCAGAAATTATGCAGCCGTTTATTGACCTGCTGCCTGAGGACGCAGAGGTTCTGGATCTGGGATGCGGATCGGGAAGAGATTCCCTTGCGCTGGAGGAGCATGGATTCTATGTAAGCTCTATGGACGGCTCTGAGGAAATGTGTAAGCTGGCAAGCATTTATCTGGATAAAGAGGTTCTTCATCTCACCTTTGAGGAGATGGATTTTGACGAGGTGTTTGACGGTATCTGGGCATGTGCATCCCTGGTACATGTACACCCGGACAATATGCCGATCATTTTAAAAAAGATCTTTAATGCGCTCAAGCCGGGAGGAATTTTATACTTCTCCGTCTATGAAGGCAGTCGCGACGGTGTCTACAGAGGAAGATATTACCATGATTACACCAAGGCAGAACTGAGGGAACTTCTGGAAGAATTCGAGCATATCGAAGTGCTTGATATCTGGCGGACTCAGGACGTGCGCCAGGAAAAGGGCGACCGGAAATGGCTGAACGTATTGGTGAAGAAGGTATGAGTGTGAATTTTGCCCATTTGCATGTGCATACGGAGTACAGTCTGCTGGACGGCTCCAATAAAATTAAAGAATATGTAGCCAGAGTTAAGGAACTGGGAATGAACAGTGCAGCCATTACGGACCACGGCGTCATGTTTGGATGCATTGATTTTTACCGTGCCGCAAAGGAGGCGGGCATTAACCCCATTATAGGCTGTGAGGTCTATGTGGCGCCCGGCTCCCGCTTTGATAAAGAGCAGGGAAATGCTTCGGAGCGGTACTACCATCTGGTCCTGCTGGCTGAGAATAATACGGGATACGGTAATCTTATGAAGATCGTATCCCGTGGTTTTACCGAAGGATTTTATTATAAACCCAGAGTGGATCTTGATCTTCTGCGCAGATATCATGAAGGCATCATCGGGCTGTCTGCCTGCCTGGCGGGCGAAGTATCCCGAAATCTTGTGCGCGGTTTATATGAGGAAGGGAAGAAGGCCGCACTGCGGTATCTTGACATCTTCGGAGAGGGGAATTTCTTCCTTGAGCTTCAGGATCACGGAATTCCGGAGCAGCGGATGGTAAATCCGCTGCTTCTGCGGATGAGCCGCGAGACAGGCATTCCGCTTGTTGCTACAAACGACGTGCATTACACGTATAAGGAAGATGTGGTGCCACACGATATTCTGCTGTGTCTGCAGACCGGAAAGAAGATCGATGATGAGGACAGAATGCGCTACGAAGGCGGGCAGTATTTCGTGAAATCTCCTGAGGAGATGGAGGAATTGTTCTCATACGCTCCGGAAGCGCTTGAGAATACGCAGAAGATCGCTGACCGCTGCCATGTGGAGATTGAATTCGGTGTGACGAAGCTGCCAAAGTTTGATGTGCCGGACGGATATACTGCATGGGAATATCTGAATAAGCTGTGCTTTGAGGGATTGAAGGAGCGGTATCAGCCTGTGACAGCTGAACTTGAGGAACGCCTGAATTATGAGCTGAATACGATTCGTGAAATGGGATATGTGGACTATTTCCTGATTGTGTGGGACTTTATCCGCTATGCCCGGGACCATGACATCATGGTGGGACCCGGAAGAGGATCGGCAGCAGGAAGTCTTGTGTCGTATACGCTGGGCATTACAAAGCTGGATCCGATTCGCTATAATCTGCTGTTTGAGCGGTTCCTGAATCCGGAGCGCGTCTCCATGCCTGATATTGATATTGATTTCTGCTTCGAGCGCAGACAGGAGGTTATTGACTATGTGGTTCGAAAGTATGGAAAAGACCGCGTAGTTCAGATTGTGACCTTCGGTACGCTGGCGGCCCGCGGCGTGATCCGCGATGTGGGAAGAGTGCTGGATATGCCGTATTCTGCAGTTGACGCGATCGCAAAGATGGTTCCTACAGAACTTAACATGACGATCGACAAGGCACTGCAGATGAATCCGCAGCTGAGAAAGACGTATGAGGAGGACGATCAGGTTCATTATCTCATCGATATGGCCAAGCGTCTGGAGGGACTGCCGCGCCATACTTCCATGCATGCAGCCGGAGTTGTGATCAGTCAGAAAGCGGTAGATGAGTATGTACCGCTGTCAAGAGCATCGGACGGATCGATTACCACGCAGTTTACGATGACAACGCTGGAGGAGCTCGGACTTCTGAAGATGGATTTCCTTGGGCTTCGTACGCTGACTGTGATTCAGAACGCAGTTAAGATGGCGCAGAAGAATAACGGGATTACTCTTGATCTGGATCATGTGGATTACAATGATCCTAAAGTTATGCAGATGATCGGAGCGGGCAGAACTGAGGGCGTATTCCAGCTCGAAAGTGCTGGTTTTAAGAGCTTCATGAAGGAACTTAAGCCGCAGAATCTGGAGGATATCATTGCCGGAATTTCTCTGTACCGGCCTGGTCCTATGGATTTTATTCCGCAGTATATTAAGGGAAAAAATCATCCGGAGGAAATTGTTTACGACTGTCCGCAGCTTAAACCTATTCTGGAGTCGACATACGGGTGTATTGTATATCAGGGTGCGACTCGTTCCTAACCGAAATTCACAAGGTTAGGCACGATGTTCAGATTAAGTGCGAAAGCACCGAAATGAAATATTGTGAACTACAACTTTGAAGTATGGAATGATAGGGTAACGCCTAGAAACATACTCTTTAATACTCCGACTAGCATATGTAAACGAAAGTTGATATGTTAGAAGCTCGGTGAAGTCGGCAGAAGCTGACCTAAGTCAAAGAAATAATTGAGTATGATTGGTTCAAAAGTGGCTAGAGCCCACCTGTCAAGAAAGATTAAAGTATGAGATATGGTCAGTGATATGTCGGAAGTCTATAAAATACCTATGGTGAGTATGTCATAACGACTGACAAACTCGAGAAATTAAAGGACCTATATACGACTGTATGGAAACATACAGGGCCGCTTACGACGGTGTTAGTGTGGTAAAGTAAGAATCTTGGTTATGAAATACCATAATATGCGAAATCTTCGGATGGCGGGCATATTCAAGCTAACAGGTCTATATTGAGCACCTAAGGGTATATGTACAGATAGAAGTTGTGGAACGAGGAAAGGTACTGGGCGAATCGTATTAATCGCAGGTTGTCGAAGACAATAAGCAACCGAACCAGTGCTGAAAAGCAGTGGTCGAACCTAAGAAGTTCCTGTAATGGGAATGGAGGAATGGCCACAAGTCGTTGTAATTCTTTTTATAGTACGGCAGTATAATTAATTTGTTCATTCAAATTTTAATAGGGATTTCGTGTATGACTAAAAAGGCTCACTTTCAATTCTGAAGAAAGGAAGTGAGAACCCTATGCCTAAAAAGACGAAATGCATTGATAGTTTGAGACATAATGAATACTATAATATGCAAAGTGTTTTTGACGAACTTTATAACGAAAGCATACAGGGCTCAGTATTTCACGAATTAATGGACAAAATCCTTGAAGAAGATAACATACTACTTGCATATCGCAATATTAAAACTAACGGTGGTAGCAATACCCCAGGTACAGATGGCTTATCCATCAAAGATATTGCGAGAATGGAACCGCAAAAAGTGGTTGAAAAAGTAAGATTTATACTGAGAGGAAGCCAACATGGATACAGACCAAAAGCTGTTAGAAGAAAGGAAATTCCAAAACCAAACGGGAAAACAAGGCCACTTGGAATACCGTGTATTTGGGATAGACTGATTCAGCAATGTATCAAACAGGTTATGGAACCAATCTGTGAAGCTAAATTCTCTGAAAATAGCTATGGATTCCGTCCTAACCGCTCTGTAGAACACGCAATTGCACGAAGCTACAGACTGTTGCAGATGTCCAACCTACACTATGTTATTGAATTTGACATTAAAGGATTTTTTGATAATGTAGACCATAGCAAGCTGATAAAGCAGATATGGGCACTAGGTATACGAGATAAAGAGTTAATCTATATAATCAAAAGAATACTAAAAGCTCCAATTAAGATGTCAGACGGTAGCCTGATTAGTCCAGAAAAAGGCACGCCGCAAGGTGGTATTTTATCACCTCTATTAGCTAACATTGTACTCAATGAACTAGACCACTGGGTTGAAAGTCAATGGCAGTACAGTAAAGTGACAGATAATTACAGACAACGCCCACAAAGCAATGGAACTGTAGATAGAAGTCATGGCTACAGAGCAATGCGAGAATCCACAAAACTCAAAGAGATGTGGATTGTAAGGTATGCGGACGACTTCAGAATTTTCTGTAAAACAAGAAGTGATGCAGAAAAGACTAAGATAGCCATCGAAAAATGGTTAAAGGACAGACTGAGGTTAGACATATCATCTGAAAAAATTCGCATTGTAAATACAAGGCAAAAACCAATGGAATTTTTAGGATTTAGCATTAAAGTTCGTAAAAAGAAAAAAGATACTAAGTATGTTGTAGATTCACATATTAGTCCCAAAGCTCTCAAGGATAAAAGTGATAAACTAGCAAATCAAGTTAAAGTATTTTGTAAGTTCAAAGATTCAGACCAAGGTGCAAAAGAGGTTGTAATTTATAATTCAATGGTTTTGGGAATACAGAACTATTACAGAATTGCAACCAATGTAGCAAGCGACTTGAATGTAATTCAACAGCGAACCTACAGGATTATGTATAATAGATTGAACACACAAAGCGGAAACGCCCTGCGAAAGGAAGGCAGAAAGCTAACCCCGTTAGAGGTACACCGATTTGGAAAATCGAAGTCTCTCAGATATATAGCAGGAACACGAGAACCTATATATCCAATTTATTACATACAGTGCAAAAACCCGATGGCGTTTAATCGTAGGATATGTCCTTATACAAGTGAGGGCAGAGCTATTGTACACGACAGGCTGGGAATTAACTGCAATCTGCTGTACCAACTGATGAATCAAAAACTTACTGATGGTAGTATTGAATTTTATGATAACAGAATATCGCTATACAGTGCCCAGCAGGGAAAATGCTATATTACAAGCAAAGAATTTTTGAGTCTTGAGGATATTCATTGTCACCATAAAATTGCAAAAAGCAAGGGCGGTACAGACGAATATTCCAATCTAGTTCTGGTGGATAAAGATGTTCATAAATTAATACACGCAACAGATATTGAAGTTATAAAATACTATATTGAAGTGCTAAAACTTAAAGCTAAACAACTAGAAAAGCTTAATAGTCTAAGACAGTACTTAGGCTTATCGATGATTGTGAAAAAGAAAAAGAGCCTAATGCTTAGTTATAACGAAAACATGGCGTCAGCATCCTAATCATTGACTCTGTGACCTGTATAATAGCATCGGAAAAATGAGAGGAAGTTGTAGCTGAACCCTTTTAGGTTATTTGATTAGAACGAATGAGAATTACAACGATGGAACGCCGTGTGCGGTGAAAGGCGCACGCACGGTGTGGAGTGGGGGAAAACTTGGAGATTACATCAAAGAGTTACCTATCACTATAGCAGGTTATGCAGATTGTCCGTGAGCTTGGAGGATATACGCTGGGCAGGAGCGATCTGGTGCGGCGTGCGATGTCCAAGAAGAAGGCAGCTGTGATGGAAAAGGAGCGAAGAAATTTCGTTTACGGCAATCCTGAAGAGGGTGTGCCGGGCTGCATTGCCAACGGTATTGACGAGAAGGTGGCAAATAAGATTTATGATGAGATGATCGACTTCGCGAAATATGCTTTTAATAAGTCTCATGCAGCGGCATATGCGGTTGTGTCATATCAGACCGCATATCTGAAGTACTATTATCCGGTGGAGTTTATGGCAGCTCTGATGACATCCTGTATTGAAAATCCCAGTAAGGTTTCAGAGTATATCATGAACTGCCGTCAGATGGGAATCGAGATTCTTCCTCCCGATGTGAACAAGAGCATCGGCTACTTCTCAGTGGAGGGATCTTCCATTCGCTACGGCCTGACAGCAATCAAGGGAATAGGAAAGCCGGTTATGGAGGCTATTGAAGAGGCCAGAAAGGATGGCCCGTTCCTGTCTCTGCAGGATTTTCTGGAGCGCATCAGCGGAAGGGACATCAACAAGCGCAACGTTGAGAACCTTATCAAGTCGGGAGCGCTGGATGGCCTGGGAGGCACCAGACGACAGTTTATGATGATTTATCTGCAGGTTATGGAGGATGTCTCAAGAGAGCATAAAAATTCTATTACAGGGCAGATGAGCCTTTTTGACCTCGTCGGAGAGGAAGAAAAGAAGGTATTTCAGGTTCAGCTTCCCAATGTGGGAGAATATACGAAGGAGATGAAGCTCGCCTTTGAGAAAGAAGTGCTGGGCGTATACATCAGCGGACACCCGCTGGAGGAGTACGAAGAGCGCTGGAGAAAGAATATAACTGCTACGACTGCAGATTTTCAGCCCGATGAGGACACGGGCTTCCCACATGTCAGAGATGGGGAAAAGGTTATCTGCGGCGGTATGATAACGGATAAGACAATCAAGTATACGAAGACGAATAAGGTTATGGCATTTCTCACTCTTGAGGATCTTGTAGGCACGGTGGAAGTCGTGGTATTTCCCAGAGACTATGAGCGAAATATGGGGCTGATAGAGGCAGATGCAAAGGTATTTATCCGAGGACGGGTTTCAGCGGAGGATGAAAAGGCAAGCAAGCTGATCTGCGAAAAGATCATATCTTTTGACGATTCTCCCAGGGAAGTATGGATTCAGTTCCAGGATAAGGCGTCCTACGAGAGACAGGTTCATGGACTTTACGAAAATTTAAAAGAGTCGGATGGAAAGGATCAGGTAGTGATCTATCTGCGCCGGGAAAAGGCTTTAAAACGGCTTCCGGCAAGCCGCAGCGTGAGCGCAGATGAGGCGCTTTTAGGGCGTTTAAGGGCACTTTACGGTGAGGAGAACGTGAAAGTTGTAGAAAAGAGTATTGAAAATCTTGCTGGAATGAATTAGAATAAGGATGGATTTGGAATAATATCCGGTATAGAACCGGAGTTATGAAGGTTGGTATAAGATCAGATATTTTAGGAATAGTGTAACCATTAATGGAGGGAAGAATATGTCTACAGCAAGTAAAATCAAAACCATTGGTGTTCTGACAAGCGGTGGTGACGCCCCCGGAATGAACGCGGCAATTCGTGCGGCAGTAAGAAGAGGTCTGGGCTGCGGAGTAAGAATGAAGGGTATCCTGAAGGGCTACGACGGACTTATGAACGAAGAGATCATTGATATGTCCGCAAGAGATGTATCTGATACAATCGAGCGCGGAGGTACAATTCTGTACACAGCACGCTGTGCGGAGATGCGCACCGAAGAGGGCCAGAAGAGAGCAGCAGAGGTCTGCAGAAAGCATGGGATAGATGGTCTTGTCGTAATTGGAGGAGACGGTTCCTTTGCAGGAGCTCAGAAGCTGGCAAACCTGGGAATCAATACCGTCGGAGTTCCGGGTACAATCGATTTGGATATTGCATGTACAGAGTATACGATCGGATTCGATACTGCGGTAAATACCGCTATGGAGGCTATCGATAAAGTACGCGATACATCCACTTCTCATGAGCGATGCAGCATCATTGAGGTTATGGGAAGAAATGCGGGATATATTGCTCTGTGGTGCGGTATTGCCAACGGTGCAGAGGATATTCTGCTTCCGGAGAAATATGACTATGATGAGCAGAAGATCATCAACAATATCATAGAGAACCGTAAGAAGGGCAAAAAGCACCATATCATCATTAACGCTGAGGGTATCGGACATTCCACCAGCATGGCAAAGCGTATCGAGGCAGCTACCGGCATCGAGACACGTGCGACGATTCTCGGCCATATGCAGCGCGGCGGAAGCCCGACCTGCAAGGACAGAGTATACGCTTCTATTATGGGAGCCTATGCGGTAGATCTGCTGATCGCCGGCAAGACAAAGCGCGTTGTCGGATATAAGAACGGCGAATACGTGGACTTTGATATCAACGAAGCTCTTGCAATGACGAAGAGTATTCCGGAATATCAGTATGAGATCGCGAAAGCACTTTCCCATAACTACAGCAAGAATGACTGATAAAAAGCATTTACAGAAGGCTGCCGCATATGGCAGCCTTTTTGCGTGAGAGGAGTAAGTATGATAACAAGCAGCAGTAATGCGCAGGTGAAAAATGTAATACTATTAAATAAGAAGGCGAGAGCGAGACGTCAGCAGGGCGTTTTCATCGCTGAAGGGATAAAAATGTTTCAGGAAGCACCACGGGAATGGATTGAGAAGATCTATATTTCGGAGAGTTTTGCCGCAGACGCTGATCATGCGCCCCTGCTTGCAGACATATCCTATGAAACGGTGGAAGATCGGATTTTTGCGCAGATGTCGGATACGCAGACACCGCAGGGAATACTCTGTGTGGTGAAAATTCCTGACTATACCATTGAGGAAGTGCTTACGGGTGACCGCCCTCTGCTGTTAGTGCTGGAGGACCTGCAGGATCCCGGAAATGTCGGAACCATTCTGCGAACCGGTGAGGGTGCGGGTGTTACGGGAGTGATTCTGAGCAGAAATACCGTGGATCTTTTTAACCCAAAGACAATCCGTTCTACGATGGGATCCATATATCGGATGCCGTTTTACTGTGCAGACGATCTGGGGCTTGTGATGGACATGCTCAGCCAGCGCGGTATCCGCACCTGTGCGGCGCATCTTAGAGGAGAGCATTCTTATACGCAGGAGGATTACTGTAAGCCGTGTGCGATTCTTATTGGAAATGAGGGTAACGGGCTAAGTGAAAGCCTCTCCGGGCGTGCGGATTGTCTGGTGCGCATTCCGATGGAAGGAAAGGTGGAGTCCTTAAATGCGGCTATAGCTTCAGCCGTCATGATGTATGAGGCGAATCGACAGAGAGGCATCGGAAGATAAAATCCTTACGAAATGCTTAAGATTTCCGGGAAAAGGGAAATACTGTTGTTCAGGCAGCAAAGGCGTGATAAGATAAGGCTAATACCGCAGCAAGGAGGAAAAAATGGAGGAAAAAAAGAGTTCCAATAAAAAGAAAAAACGCGGCAGACGACGCAAACAGCGAGAGCTGATCTTAAAGGCATCTCTCGTTGGAGTGCTCCTGATAATACTGGCAGTGATTTTGGTTCTTGCCTTCAGAGTTGGAAAAGATAAGGATCAGACTGCGGACAAAGACTCCGATAAAAAGCAGGAGCAGCAGACAGAAGACAACGTGACGCAAGAGGAAGAGCAGAAAGATCAGAAAGAGCAGCAGCGCCAGCTTCTTATGGCGCAGGCAGACCTGCAGGCAGCACAGTATGATTATGATGCGGCCATGGCTACTCTGAATTCGATCGAAGGCGCTGCTGAGGACACGGAAATCCAGGAGAAGCTCACACAGATCCAGCAGACGAAGGACAGCTGCGTACCTGTAAATATGAATGAAGTTACGCATATCTTCTATCATTCACTGGTAGTTGACCCTGAGAAGGGCTTTGCGGGAAATGACAGTGTTGCAGCCGGATTCAAGCAGTGGATGACGACAGTGGATGAGTTTAATAAAATCACACAGTCCATGTATGATAAGGGATATGTGATGGTAAGTCTTCACGATCTGGTAGAACAGACAGTGGACGCTGACGGAACTGTACACTTTAAGCCGGCGACAATTATGCTGCCGCCCGGAAAGAAGGCATATGTACTTTCGCTTGACGATCTGTGTTATTATCATTCTTATGACAACCGGGGTATTGCTTCGAAGATCGTGCTTGATGAAAATGGAAAGCCCACGTGCGAGTATATTCAGGATGACGGTACTGTGGTAACCGGCGCATATGACTGTGTACCGCTGATGGATGCATTTGTAGAGCAGCATCCTGACGCTTCTTACCGCGGGGCAAAGGGTATTATCGCTCTGACCGGCTATGACGGAATTCTCGGATATCGCACAGACGGTGTGTATAACACAGCGGTACCGGAGGAAGATCCGGAACACTTCTTTCTGAGCAAAGATCAGCAGAAATGGCTGGACGAACATCCGGATTTCAACTGGGATCAGGAGTGCGCCGAGGCAAAGAAAGTGGCGGATGCGATGAAAGCTGACGGATGGGAATTTGCAAGCCATACCTGGGGACATCAGCATATAGCGGATATTTCCTACGATAAGCTTGTCCGCGATACAGAGCGCTGGGCAAAATACGTAGCACCGCTTGTAGGAGGCACAGATACAATTATTTTTGCTCATGGACAGGATCTGACATCCGGACAGGACTATACGCCTGATAATGAGAAATTTACCTACTTAAAGAGTCAGGGATTTAATTTCTACTGTAATGTGGATTCCACGCAGTACTGGCTGAAGATCGAGGACAATTACCTGCGCATGGGCAGAAGAAATCTCGATGGTTATCGTCTGTGGCAGGATGCGCATGGAACAGAAAGCAAAACAAGTGATCTGTTTGACGCAAAAGAGGTACTGGATCCGCGAAGGACAGATGTGCCGGACTTATAAAAAAACTGAGTAAAAAAAGCCGGGAGATTATGGCATAATTCGTGCATAATCTCCCGGCTTTTTCTGCCTTTGCGCACGGGTGAAAAAACGCTGTAAAGCCGCAGGGTATCAGGAAAAACCCGCCGGATGATTTCTGATAAAACTATTCAGAAAAATTTATTTTTATGCATCTTGAGAAAAACCATGTCAAAAAAACACATACGATTTATGTTGACAAAAAAACTTAACAATGTTAGAATCACTTCGCAATAAATTCTTAACAAGTTTGTAATAATTACAGGCGAAAACAAACAGGAGGTAAGTATGAAACTAAAAACAATCACTAAGATCCTGGGAGGAGCGCTTATGCTTTTGGTGCTGACGGCAGTGCCGGTCAGGGCAGAGGCAACGGATGCAGAGCTTACAAATGAGAGTGATTATACAGATGTTAATACATGGGAAAACATGGCGGCAGCGGATGTACAGACCTGTGCAAATATCCGCACAGCCCCGTCTGTTGAAGCAGAACGGACAGGTGTGCTAGGCAGCGGCCGTGCCGCCGAAGTTCTTGGGGAAGAGAACGGCTGGACAAAGATACGATCCGGAGAGGTAGAAGGATACATAAGAAGTGATCTGCTTGTTTTTTCCAGTGAGGCGTATGAGCTGTACAGTGCAAAATACGATACAGGTGAAGAACTTCAGACAGCTACACCGATCGCAGAGCATCTGGGGCAGTCACAGCAGACGGCTGCAGCGGCAGTAAGCGCGGAGGAACTGGATCTGCTTGCAGCGATTATTCAATGTGAGGCAGGCGGCGAGAGCCGTGAGGGTAAGGTGGCAGTGGGAGCTGTGGTCTTAAACCGTGTGCGAAGCAGCAGTTTCCCGAATACGATCACCGATGTCGTGTACCAGAGCGGACAGTTCTCACCGGTAGCAAGCGGAATTCTATCCGGCGTGCTGGCATCAGGAGCCAGAAGTGACTGCTATGAGGCTGCACGAGACGCCTTAAACGGCCAGAATCCCGTCGGCGATTCGCTGTATTTCAACAGCGGATATGGCAGGGGAATCCAGATCGGAAACCAGCATTTCTATTGATTATTCAGATATAAGCCCCCGCTTTATGGGGGCTTTTGCCATATAGTCACTCTTGTTAGATAATTATATAATGTAAGAAAAATGAAAGATATATTTTTAACAAATACGTTGTATTTTCAGAAAAAATATAGTATGATAACAACAAACATCAGCAGAGAAAGGAGAGATGCTTATGGTAGCTGTAATCTGGCTAAGTATACTGGTAGTGCTGCTGATTATTGAAGCCGCTACAATGGGGCTTACTACAATCTGGTTTGCCGGCGGTGCGCTTATCGCGTTTCTTGCAGCTTTACTGGGTATACCGTTATGGATTCAGATAGCGCTGTTTGTTGTAATCTCTCTTGTGCTTTTGATCTTTACACGACCGGCTGCGGTCCGGCTGATGAACCGTCCTAAGACTCAGACAAACGTGGACAGTATTCCCGGTAAGACAGGAATTGTCACGGAAGAAATCGATAATCTTGCCGCAAAGGGAAGAGTACAGATTGACGGGATGGAGTGGTCAGCGAGAACACAGCATTCGGAGGACAAGATCCTAAGAGGGGAAGAGGTAACAGTACTGCGCGTAGAAGGCGTGAAGCTGATAGTGGAAAGGAAAAGGTAAAAAGTATGGAAAATATGGGAATTATTATTGCCGTTATAGTATTTATCATTGTGGTTCTCTGCATCCTGGCATCCTGTGTTAAGATTGTTCCCCAGGCAAAAGCGATGGTTCTGGAGCGTCTTGGTGCATACCGCGACACCTGGAATACGGGACTTCACTTTAAGATACCGTTCATCGAGCGTATTGCAAAGCGCGTAAACTTAAAGGAACAGGTAGTGGATTTCCCGCCGCAGCCGGTAATCACAAAAGACAATGTTACGATGCAGATTGACACGGTAGTGTACTTTCAGATTACAGATCCGAAGCTGTTCGCATATGGAGTAGAGAATCCGATTATGGCGATTGAGAACCTGACGGCGACTACCCTGCGAAATATTCTCGGTGAGATGGAGCTGGATGAGACACTGACTTCCCGCGAGGTCATCAATACAAAGATGCGCTCCGCACTCGATGTTGCAACTGACCCATGGGGCATCAAGGTCAACCGTGTGGAACTTAAGAACATCATGCCGCCCAAAGCAATTCAGGGAGCGATGGAGAAGCAGATGAAGGCTGAACGTGAACGAAGAGAAGCTATCCTGATAGCAGAGGGCGAGAAGAAGTCTACAATTCTGATTGCAGAAGGTAAGAAAGAATCCGCAATTCTTGACGCTGAGGCTGAGAAGCAGTCGGCTATCCTGAAAGCAGAGGCTGAGAAGGAGAGAAGGATCCGCGAGGCAGAAGGTCAGGCAGAGGCTATTCTGAAGGTACAGCAGGCAAATGCCGACGGTATCCGCTTCCTGAAGGAGGCAGGAGCCGATGAGTCGGTTCTGACACTGAAGAGTCTGGAAGCGCTTGGAGTTCTTGCAAACGGCAGAGCCACGAAGATTGTTGTGCCGTCGGATATCCAGGGACTTGCAAGTCTTGCCACCTCGCTGAAAGCGATTGTGGAAGATAAAAACGCAGAATAATATCCGGAATACAGATGAGGGGGGAGAAACTGCCGCACTATAATGTGCGGCGGTTTCTTTCTGGTTTTCGGGACTTTTTTGAGAGGAGTGTGAATATATGAAACCGGTGATTGACTTAAACAGAGAATACGGAATTGTATTAGAAGGAGGAGGCGCACGCGGAGCGTATCAGATCGGAGCGTGGAAGGCACTGCGGGAAGCAGGAGTGCGTATCAGTGCAGTGGCCGGCACAAGTGTTGGCGCACTTAACGGAGCGTTTATCTGCATGGACCGCCTGGAGCAGGCAGAAGAGATCTGGAAGAATATCTCTTTTTCCAGTATTATGGATGTAGATGATATTCAGATGCGAAGACTTTTTGACGGAGAGCTGCCATTGAAAGAAGCGGTTGCCGGTATTCTGCGCCAGCTTGGAAACGGCGGCGTGGATGTCACACCTTTAAAGGAACTGCTTGCAAAATATGTGGATGAAGAGGCTTTGCGCAGTTCTCCGATTCCCCTTTACATTCTGACATTCAATATGGATGCGTTTCAGGAACTGGAGCTGAATATCAGAGATATAGAACCCGGCATGATAAAAGATTATCTGCTGGCGAGCGCATATATTTTTCCTCTGTTTAAAAATGAGAGAATCAACGGCAGAAAATACATTGACGGCGGGGCGATTAATAATGTCCCTCTTGGAACATTGATCGATCGGGGATATAAGGATATCATTATGATAAGAATATTCGGTCCCGGAAGGGAAAAGAGGGTAAAACTGCCCGAAGATGCAACGGTGCTGATTGTTGAGCCGCGGGTACAGCTTGGAAAGTTTGTAGACTTTGATAAGAGAAAGAGTGTGCGCAACATGAAGATAGGGTATTACGATGCTATGAGAATGATCTACGGCCTGAAAGGGAAAATATATTATATTGAAGAAAATCGGGAAGAGTGTTATTATTTAAATCAACTGGTAAATGTACCGGATACGGTGAAGGCAGCGGTGATGGAAGCATACCATACGGGATCAGAAGTTTCCAGATGGATACGGCGCTTTACGGAGATCATTGCGCCGGCTGCAGCGCTGGAGCTGAAGCTTTCTGCCGGATGGAACTATCGGGATCTTTATCTGGCCATACTGGAGGCGGCAGCTAAGATCTACCGAATTCCCAAATACCAGATATATACGGCAGATGAACTGAGGGACCGTATTATAAGCAGGGCGGCACCGGCAGATGCGGGCGAACTTCCCGCATTTGTAAGGCTGATTGTAAAAGGTGAGACTTCTGTCTGACTGTGTCTGCCCGGCTCAAAGTACACGGAGCAATCCGAAAAAGAGGAGGATAATTATTATGGACTTAAAAGGAAGACATTTTCTGACACTGAAAGATTTTACACCGGAGGAAATCACTTATCTGGTAGATCTTGCAGCTGAACTTAAGGAAAAAAAGAAAAACGGAATTCCGGTGGATACACTGAGAGGAAAAAATATCGCTCTGGTTTTTGAGAAGACAAGTACGAGAACGAGATGTGCCTTTGAGGTGGCAGCACACGATTTAGGTATGGGTGTGACCTATCTGGATCCCAAGGCATCTCAGATCGGAAAGAAGGAGAGCATTAAGGATACTGCGAGAGTTCTAGGAAGAATGTTCCAGGGCATTGAATACCGCGGATATGGTCAGGAGATCGTGGAGGAGCTGGCAAAGTATGCCGGAGTTCCGGTATGGAACGGTCTGACGAATGAATACCATCCGACACAGATGCTGGCAGATATGCTGACAATTCGTGAGCATCTGGGACGCGTAAAAGGCGTGAAGCTTGTATACATGGGTGATGCCCGTTACAACATGGGTAATTCTCTGATGATCCTGTGTGCAAAGATGGGCATGCATTTTGTAGCGTGTGCGCCGAAGAAGTATTTTCCGAATGAGGAGCTTGTTGCACAGTGCCGTGAATATGCCAAGGAGAGCGGTGCAACCATCACACTGACAGAGGATGTCAAAGCGGGAACAAAGGGTGCAGATGTTATCTATACGGATGTCTGGGTATCCATGGGCGAGCCGGAAGAGGTATGGGAGGAGCGCATCCGTGACCTGTCTCCGTATAAAGTAACAAAAGAAGTTATGACAAATGCGGGCGAGCAGGCAATCTTCCTGCACTGTCTGCCGGCGTTCCATGATCTGGACACGGAGATCGGAAAAGAGATGGGAGAAAAGTACGGACTTTCTGAGCTTGAGGTGACAGATGAAGTTTTTGAATCTGAGCAGTCCGTAGTCTTTGATGAGGCTGAGAACCGTATGCACACCATCAAGGCTGTAATTGCGGTGACACTGGGAGCATAACTGTATGGAAAACAGCATGATGATAAGCCGCCTCGACGGAATTTTACCTAAAGAAATCAAAGCATTCTGGGAGACAAGTGTGGACTCCACAAACCTGTCTGCAGTGCGGCTGGCACAACAGACGGACGCCCAAATGGTGCTTGCCATTGCGGATGAGCAGACACAGGGCAGAGGGAGAAGAGGAAGAAGCTGGAGTTCTCCGATGGGGCAGTCGCTCTATATGTCTCTGCTGCTGAAGCGCCCGCCGATTAAGCCGGAAAATGCATCTATGCTTACGCTTGTTATCGGACTTTCAGCAGTGCAGTGCGTCAGGGAGCTCACCGAGTGCAGCGCTCAGATTAAATGGCCGAATGACGCTGTCATAGGCGATAAAAAGATCTGCGGTATACTGACAGAGATGCGTGTCGACGAGGACGGCATTCGCCATGTTGTGCTCGGCGTGGGGGTAAACCTGAATGCGGGTGAGTTCCCTGAGGAGCTGAAAGACAGAGCTACATCTCTGTATCTTAAGACGGGGAAAAAGTATGACCGTGCAGAGACTGCGGCACTGCTATGCCGACGTTTCCTGGAAAACTATCACACGTTTTTGAAGACTCAGGATATGAGCGGACTTCTGGAGGAATATAACGGTGCATTAATTAATCTTGGGCGCCAGGTGAAGGTGCTCGATCCCAGAGGTGAATATACCGGAACAGCAGGAGGCATCACACCTCGGGGTGAACTGCGCGTGACGCGTCCGGACGGAAAAGAGGAGGTTATTTATGCCGGAGAGGTATCCGTCCGCGGGCTGTACGGGTATGTATAGAAAAAATTGGAGGTAAGCATGTATTCGGACAGAATTGTATTATGCGGCGCCAGCGCATATGAGCAGAAATACTATTTTAACAGAGATTTTTCTGCACTTCCCAAGGAAGTGCAGGATGAACTTCATATTATGTGCGTACTCTTTACAGAGGACGTGGGAGGAATTCTGACCCTGGAGTTTAACGAAGAGGGCAGCCTGGAATTTAAAGTTGAGGCATTGGATGCAGATGCCCGTTTTGATGAGATCGGAAGTGCACTTAAGATCAAGGAACTCCAGCGATCCAAGCATGAGCTTTTGGAATCTCTGGAGCTGTATTATAAAGTATTCTTTCTGGGTGAGGACGTTCCGGAATGAAGATGAGAGAACTGAAGATCGGAAATGTTGCTTTGGAAAATCCGCTCGTCCTTGCGCCTATGGCCGGTGTAACCGATCTGCCGTTTCGTCTGCTGTGCCGGGAACAGGGAGCAGGACTTTTATGTACGGAAATGGTAAGCGCCAAAGCGATTTATTATAAAAATAAAAACACGGAGCCGTTGATGGCAATTCATGAGAAGGAGCATCCGGTGTCGCTGCAGCTCTTCGGTTCTGACCCCGAACTGCTCGGGAGGATTGCATCGCAGATCGAGGAGCGTCCGTTTGAAATCCTGGATTTCAATATGGGGTGTCCGGTGCCGAAGGTCGTAAACAACAATGAGGGATCTGCTTTGATGAAGGATCCGAAGCTGGTGCGGGAGATTGTTTCCTCACTTGTAAAAGCAGTAAAAAAGCCGGTGACAGTCAAGATCCGCAAAGGATTTGACGACGATCACGTGAATGCTGTAGAAATAGCAAAAATTATTGAGGACTGCGGAGCTGCAGCAGTCGCTGTCCATGGAAGAACGCGGGCACAGTATTACTCCGGAAAGGCGGATTGGGACATTATCCGCCGCGTCAAGGAGGCTGTTTCCATTCCGGTAATCGGAAACGGAGATGTGGTTTCTCCGGAAAGCGCTGAGGCCCTCGTAAAAGAGACAGGCTGTGATGGTATTATGATCGGCAGAGGCGTGCAGGGAAATCCCTGGCTGTTTTCGCAGATCCTTGCATACTTTGAGACAGGTAAGGTGCCGCCGAAGCCTGAGATACATGAAGTGCGCAGCATGATTCTCCGCCACGCAAAACTTCAGGTAGAGTTTAAGGGTGAATATATCGGTATGAGAGAGATGCGAAAGCATGTCGCGTGGTATACGGCGGGCTATCCGCATTCCGCAAAGCTGCGCGCGGATGTCAATGAGGTACAGACTCTGGAGGAGCTGGAACATCTGCTGGAGCGGCTCGGTTAAGAAGAAATTTCCGGTTATACTAAGGGCGTAAAGGCCACAGACGGGGGGCTGCCGGTGGGCAGTACCTCCTTTATATTTTCCGGCAGCAAGGAGTCAGATATGAAGAAATAATCCGGACACTTTGTTCATATAACTGTAAAGAGAAAAGAGGGGCGGAGTAAGCCGCAACCCTGCTGAAACAGCGGGTTTTGGGGATGTACAGGTCTTGACATTTGACGGCAGATTTCGTATAATACATTGATTCAAAGAGAAGGTTCAGGGGGTTCCTGAATCATATCGTTAGATAATTAGCAGGAAATTCAGAAAGGGTGTAGTAAATCATGGATGAGAAGAAAAATATACTGACATATGCTGGTTTAAAGAAACTGGAGGATGAGCTGCATGACTTAAAGGTTGTGAGAAGAAAAGAGGTTGCAGCTAAAATAAAAGAGGCGAGAGAGCAGGGTGACCTGTCCGAGAATGCGGAGTACGATGCAGCGAAGGACGAGCAGCGCGATATTGAGGCCCGCATCGAGGAGATCGAGAAGATCTTAAAGAATGCTGAGGTTGTAGTCGAGGATGAGGTTGACTTCGACAAGATCAGCATTGGATGTAAGGTAACCGTATTTGATATGGAGTTCGACGAGGAGATGGAGCTTCAGATCGTAGGCTCTACAGAGGCTAACAGCCTGCAGGGCAAGATTTCCAATGAGTCCCCGGTAGGCAAAGCTCTGATCGGTGCTAAGACCGGCGACGTAGTGGATGTGGAAATGCCCACCGGAATTATGCAGTATAAGGTATTGAACATCCAGAGAAATATCTAAGCCTTCATGCGCCTATAGCCGGATGCACCATCAGTGCAAGAAGTCCGGCGGGCGCATTTAGCGTCCCTGGACGCATGCCGCCTGTTCGGCGGCGGGATTTTTTGTAAGAATACTGGAAAAGAGGAGAGAGAAAACAAATGGCTGAACAGAAAAAGCAAGCACAGGAACAGGACATTAACCAGCTTCTGAAGGTGCGCCGTGATAAATTAAAGGAGCTTCAGGAGAATGGAAAGGATCCGTTCATTATTACAAAATACGACGTTACACATCACAGCCAGGAAATCAAGGATCATTTTGACGAGCTGGAAGGACAGACAGTGTCCATAGCTGGACGTGTAATGTCCAAACGTGTGATGGGTAAAGCTTCTTTCTGCAACATTCAGGATCTGCCGGGCAATATCCAGTCCTATGTGGCAAGAGACAGTGTCGGAGAGGAAGCCTACAAGGACTTTAAGAAAATGGATATCGGAGATATCGTGGGAATCAAAGGTGAAGTATTCCGCACAAAGACCGGAGAGATTTCAATTCATGCAGCATCTGTGCAGCTTCTCTCCAAGAGTCTGCAGATTCTTCCGGAGAAGTTCCATGGACTGACAAACACAGATATGCGCTACCGCCAGAGATATGTGGACCTGATTATGAATCCGGAAGTTAAGGATACATTTGTGAAGCGCTCTCAGATTATCAGGGAGATCCGCAACTTCCTTGACGCGCAGGGATTCATGGAGGTAGAGACTCCGATGCTTGTGGCAAATGCAGGAGGAGCTGCAGCCAGACCGTTTGAGACTCATTACAACGCGCTGGACGAGGACGTAAAACTGCGTATTTCTCTGGAGCTGTACTTAAAGAGACTGATTGTCGGAGGACTTGAGCGGGTATACGAGATCGGACGTGTATTCAGAAATGAGGGAACTGACGCAAGACATAATCCGGAATTCACCCTGATGGAACTGTACCAGGCGTATACGGATTACAACGGAATGATGGATCTGACAGAGAATCTGTACCGTACAGTTGCCGAGAAGGTCTGCGGAACCGCAGTCGTACCGTACGGCGATGTGATGATTGATCTTTCCAAGCCGTTTGAGCGCCTCTCCATGGTAGACGCCGTGAAGAAGTATGCTGGTGTGGATTTCCGTGAAATCAAGAGCGATGAGGAGGCAAAAGCCGTTGCTGACGCTCACCACGTAGAATATGAGCCGAGACATAAGAAGGGTGATATCTTAAGCTTGTTCTTCGAGGAGTTTGTTGAGGAGCATCTTGTACAGCCGACATTTGTCATTGACCATCCGGTTGAGATCTCCCCGCTGACCAAGAAGAAACCGGATGATCCGGAGTACACGGAGCGTTTTGAGCTGTTTATTACAGGAAGAGAGATGGCAAACGCTTACTCTGAGTTAAACGATCCGATCGACCAGAGAGCACGTTTCGAGGCTCAGGAAGCACTGCTTGCGCAGGGTGACGAAGAGGCCAACCACACAGATGAGGACTTCTTAAATGCTCTTTCCATCGGTATGCCGCCGACAGGAGGAATCGGATTCGGAATCGACAGAATGGTAATGCTGCTGACAAATTCTGCAGCAATCCGTGACGTACTGCTGTTCCCGACAATGAAGTCACAGGGCGGTGCAAAGAACGAAGCAAACAATGCAGCGCAGGCTGCACAGGCGGAGAAGATCGATCTGTCTAAAGTAAAAGTAGTGCCTCTTTTTGAGGAGATGGTAGACTTTGATACATTCAGCAAATCCGATTTCCGCGCAGTAAAAGTGAAAGCATGTGAGGCAGTTCCGAAGAGCAAAAAGCTCTTAAAGTTCACTCTGGATGACGGAAGCGGAACAGACCGCATTATTTTAAGCGGAATCCATGAGTATTACGAGCCGGAAGAGCTGGTTGGAAAGACCTGCATCGCTATTGTAAATCTGCCGCCGAGAAAGATGATGGGCATTGATTCCTGCGGTATGCTGATCAGTGCCGTACATGAGTATGACGGTCAGGAAACGCTGAACCTGCTTATGGTAGACGACAAGATTCCGGCAGGAGCGAAGTTGTATTAATATACTTGCTATGGCAATTAGATAATTTAAAAGAAGATATGGTTATAGGGTATTTTTCTGAGATAATTGGGAAAATACCCTTTTTAATATAGAACTCTATGCCTCCGAAGCAACAGATTTATAAAACTCATGCTGTGCGTTATTGACAAAAAATATATTATATGTTATAAGTGTATCGTTCATCGGAGGGTGAGTAACATTGGAAGTTGCGAGCTGGATAAGATGGCAGGTGAAACTCCTGCTTTCTTATCCGGCTTTTTTTTGTAAGAACTTCCTGCATATTTTTGAAATTTATATAAGGAGAGAGCATTATGAAACAAAGCACACAGAACAAATTAACACAGGGGAATATACTGAAATCCCTTATTTCATTTGCATTTCCAGTACTGCTGGCGCTTTTTCTGCAGGCAATGTATGGTGCCGCGGATTTAATTATTGTCGGAAAGTTTGCAGGAACCTATGAACAGTCCGGAGTGGCATCAGGAAGTCAGCTTTTCAATATGATCACTATGATCATAACAGGACTTACGATGGGAGTAACAGTATTTGTAGGCGATTGTATAGGCAGAGGGAACAGAGAGAAAGCAGGACAAGGTATTGGCTCAGGTATTGTTCTCTTTTCCGCTCTTGCTCTTTTGTTAACCGCTTTACTGGTACCTTCCAGTGATTTGCTGTCAGAGCTTATGCATGCACCTGCAGAAGCATTTACGCAAACAAGCAATTATATAAAGATCTGCGGTATAGGAACCGTTTTCATTATCGCCTATAATGTAATTGGTGCCGTTTTTCGCGGTGTTGGTGACGCAAAAACACCGTTACTGACAGTAGCCGTTGCCTGTCTGATAAATATTCTGGGAGATTTATTATTAGTAGCAGGATTTGGGATGGGAGCTTCCGGTGCAGCTATAGCTACAGTATCAGCACAGGCAGTCAGCGTATTATTTTCTCTGCATTTTATCAGCAAAAAAACACTTCCGTTTTCATTTTCAAAGGAATATATCCGTTTTGAGAAAAACTATGTAAAAAGAATTTTGGCCGTTGGTGTTCCGATTGGTCTTCAGGAAATGCTTGTCCAATTTTCTTTCCTGTTTATTCAGGTCGTAGTAAACAGAATGGGGGTTGTAGAATCGGCAGCTGTAGGGGTTGCGGAAAAGGTATGTGTGTTTTTGATGCTGGTTGCTTCGGCCTATATGCAGTCTATATCTGCTTTTGTAGCGCAGAATAATGGAGCGGGTGCCTATAATCGTTCAAAAAAAGCACTTTTTTATGGCATAAAAACAGCATTGCTTGCCGGGCTACTGATGAGTATTCTTTCATTTTTCGGGGGCGCCATGCTGTCTTCTGCTTTTTCAAATGAGAGCAGTGTTATTGCATCTGCACACGAATATCTGAAAGCATATTCCATAGACTGCCTGCTGACGGCAATACTGTTTTGCTTCATAGGATATTTTAATGGCTGCGGCAAAACGGTATTTGTTATGGTGCAAGGTGTATTTGGAGCTTTTTGCGTCAGGATTCCGACAGTGTTTTTAATGAGTCAAATAGAGGATGCATCCTTATTTCATATTGGATTGGGCACACCTGTTTCCTCTGCTGCACAGATTGTTCTTTGTATTGCCGCATATCGATTTTATAATAGCATCTGTACGATAGAAAAATAGGATTGACAGATACGATTTTTTTTGTGAAACTAAGCATATAAACTGTTAAGGAGAAGGAGTTTATGAACAGCAAAGTACAAGAGTATCTGAAAAAAATTGATGAGGTAATTGCAGAGGGACCTTATAAGGATGACTGGGAATCTTTAAGTAAGTATACCGAACCGGAATGGTATAAGAAGGCAAAATTCGGAATTTTTATCCATTGGGGTGTTTACAGTGTGCCGGCGTTCGGCAGCGAATGGTATCCGCGTCTGATGTACCTGGAAGGAACCAAAGAATATGATCACCATGTGAAGACGTATGGTCCGCATAAGGAGTTTGGCTATAAGGATTTTATTCCTATGTTTAAGGCCGAAAAATTTGATGCCGGTGAGTGGATGAAACTTTTTAAAGAAAGCGGAGCGAAATATATTATGCCGGTTGCGGAACACCATGATGGATTCCAGATGTATGACAGCGAACTCTCAGAGTGGTGTGCGGCAAAGATGGGACCTCATAGGGATATTATCGGTGAACTGAAAGAGGAAGCAGATAAGGAAGGGATTGTATTCAGCGTTTCCAGTCACAGAGCAGAAAATTACTGGTTTTTTGCAGGATCCAGAACCTTCGATTCCGGTATTGAAGGAGAGGGAATGATCGAACCGTATGGATATCGTGATCCGGCATACATAAAACGAGAGGCTGATACAGGTGTACATTCTGAACCGGCTTCCAAGGAGCATCTGGAGGACTGGCTCGTACGTACCTGTGAACTGGTGGATAAATATCAGCCGAAAATAATCTTTTTTGACTGGTGGATTCAGAATAAGTGTTTTAAACCATACCTGAAGAAATTCGCGGCATATTATTACAACCGTGCGGCACAGTGGGGTGTACAGGTGGCTATTAACTATAAGTATGAGGCGTTCGCATACTCTACTGCTATTCTTGACATAGAGAGAGGACAGCTTTCCGGAATCCGGCCCAGACTGTGGCAGACGGATACATCTGTAGCGGAAAATTCTTGGGGATATACGGAAAATAACTTATTTAAGAGCCCGGTTGATCTGGTGTGCGATATTATTGACATAGTCAGCAAAAATGGCTGTATGCTTCTGAACATCGGTCCGAAGGCGGATGGAACCATTACAGAGGAAGAACAGGAAGTGCTGAGGAATATCGGAAGCTGGCTTAAGGTAAATGGCGAGTCCATTTACGATACTACATACTGGCAGGTATACGGCGAAGGACCTACGCAGATTGCTGACGGAGCGTTCACAGATGTAAACCGCATGCCGTTTACAAGCGAAGATATCCGATTTACCTATAAGGCACCCTGCATCTATGCCAACGTTCTGGTATGGCCGCAGGACGGTAAAGTTTCTATAAAAAGCCTGGGCAGCAAAAAGTTTGACGGCGTAATTAAAAGCGTATCTGTGCTGGGATACGATAATCCGGTCTCCTTCAGACATGAAGAGGAATCATTGGAAATTCAGGCAGAAGGCACTATTAAGACCGATTATCCCGTATGCCTTAAGATAACCATGGAATAATATTCGAAAGATAATACCAAACAGGGGCCGGAGTGACTTGTTCAAGTCACTCCGGCCCCCAAAACTTAGCGTAGATCCTTTTGTATATTTGTCACGTATACAGTTTTAATCATAAATCCTTTTCGGTAGTTTCCCGTCGATAAAGAATAGGGGTTATAACTTTGTGAACAGGTTCTTTAAAAGGAGCAGAATTCATATTTTTTCGTTCATTAAGTTGTTCGACCAGAAGAGAAACTGCTTCGGAAGCCAGTTTCTCCATCTGCTGGCCTATGGTGGAAATAGATATTACAGCTTCCCGTGAAATGGGAGCATTATCAAATCCGACGATATAATAGTCATCCGGCAATCGCCCATACTTACGAAAGAGCAAATTTAAAAAGACATTTGCATGAGTATCATTTGAAATAAAAATTCCCTTTCTCATACCGGCATATTTAGCATCCAGATATTCCAGAATGTCAGCAAGCTGCAGCCGCGCAGATTCATAGGTACTGCCCAGTTCTCGATACAGCATTTCGTGTTTTAACCCGTGTTCCTGACAGAAGTCCAAAAATCCGGTAATACGTCCATGAGCCGGAACGTCTTCTGAAGAAGGGGAATTAATATGAACCAGAATATCACAGTTATGTTTTGCCAAAAGGCACGATGCCTGTACCCCGCCCATATAATTATCAGTATTAACACTGGAGACATATTTATCTTCACGTTCAATCGTGACAACAGGGATTTTCAAATCAGCCAGCTGCCGGGAAGGCAAAGTGTGGCTCAGAACAATCAGACCTTCGATTTTATAAGCAAGCAGTTCCCGAATGTATCGTTCCTCAGTTTCAGCGTTTTCATTTCCTATAAACACCAGAAATTTGTAGCCATACTGCTCATATGTACTTAAAATCTGTGTGAGTATTTCAGAATAGTATTGATAATAAAGTGTTGGTATAATAATCCCAACAAATTCTGTTTTTCCATTGGCTAAAATTCTGGCGACCTTATTTTCTTTATAATTCAATTTTTCTAAGGCTTCAGCGATTATTTTCTGATTTTCCGGAGTCAGGGAGTCCGGGTTGTTAAAATATCTGGAAATAGTTGTTTTAGAAAAATTGGTATATTTTGCAATATCGTTAAAAGTAATATTTTTCTTTTTATTCATATCTACTTTTCCTTTTTCTTTCATAGAGTGTTTGCAGTAAGAAAATATATCGCATTAATTATAACAGCATAATAAGAAAAACACAACATAGCGACAAGAGAGTAACCGATTTTGTAAAATACTCACTAATACGCCAATGGAAAATTGGTAAATACTGATAAACATAAGTAAAATGCGGGATTTTTGTTGTATATCACCCAACGTATTGATATAATCAAATAAAAAGTAACCGGTTACTTACAAAAATATAACAAGGAGGAAGAGGATCATGAAGAAAAAAAATATTACAAGATATTTGGCGACGGGTATGGCTGGCATTTTAGCTGTGGGAATGCTTTCGGGATGTACTTTTGGGTTTGCCAGCGATCCCGATGACCCAAATGAAGAAGAGAAAGAGATACCGATCGATATGTCTGTGGATACTTTTTCTTATGACAGTTCTTTAGAAGGGACCAAAATTACGCTGTTAAATTCTAAGGCGGAAATACAGGTTGCGTTGACGGAAATGGCAGAAGTTTTTGAGGAAAAGTCCGGAGTTCATATTGAGGTAATGCCTGTAACGGATGGGGATTCCCCGTATACGAAAGTCGTAAGCCTCTATAATTCGGGTAATCCGCCTACAATGGCAATTCTGGATACTACAGATGTTGTTGCTCTGGCAGAAGAAAAGGCATTGGATTTATCGGGTGAAAAATGGATAGAGGAAGCAGAACAATATGTGACAAGAATCAATGATAAAGTATACAGTCTGCCCTTATGTATTGAAGGAAGAGGATTAATTTATAATAAAAAAGCGATTGAGGATGCGCTGGGAAAAGAATTTGATCCGACTTCTATACAAACTCTGGATCAGTTCACAGAATTTCTGGATCAACTGGTGGATGGAGGAATAGAGAAACCCATTTCTGTGGCAAAAGAGGATTGGTCCCTGGGTGCTCATCATTTGCAGTATATTTATGAAACTTACGATGGAACGTCGGAAGGCGCTCAGACTGTAATTGAGGAAATTAAGGATGGAAAAATGGATCTGGAAACTTATGACCGCTTATCTGAGTTCCTGGATATGTTTGATGTTTTGAAAGAGTATAATGTGGCAGAGGGAGATCCTCTGGGAGCAGATTATGACGAGATGGCAATTGATCTGGCTGACGGGAAAACAGCCATCTGGTTCAATGGAAACTGGGCATGGCCAAATCTTGAGGAAGCAGGAGCGGAGACTACAGATGAATATGGATTCCTTCCCTATTTCTTAAATAATGATCCGGACGATTTCGCAAATAGAAAGATTCAGGCATCACCATCGAAACAGGTTATGATTGATGGAGAGGTAGCGACAGAAAAAGAACAGGCTGCAGCCAAAGAGTTCTTTAACTGGATTGTGTACAGCGAAATCGGACAGCAAATGCTGGTAAAGACCTGTAATCTGATTCCTCCATTTGCCAATAACCCAAATGAACCTGTAGATCCGTTAAGCAGGGATATTTATAATCAGATACATAATGGAACGACATTTAATGCTTCGGCGATTGTACCAAACGACCATTGGGCCGTGTTGGGAGCTGCTATGCAGAAGTATCTGGCCGATCGTTGTGACAGAGAAGATTTGATTGGAGAAATTAAAGATTACTGGGCTGAACAGGAATAAGAAAGAAGGGAATCATTATGAAGAAAAAAAATAATGGAAAAGACTTTTTTATCTTTGCGCTTCCGGGAATGTTCTGCTTTATTGCGGTTGTAATTATTCCGTTTGTGTATGGATTATATCTGACATTAACCGATTGGAACGGCGTTTCCGCAGTAAAAAATTTTGTTGGATTGAGTAATTTTACGAAAGTGTTTCATGACACACAGTTTTGGAGTTCATTGCTGTTAACATTCAAATATGTTATTGCAGTAGTGATTCTGGTAAATGTAGTTGCATTTTTTCTGGCCTATCTTCTTACGAGAGGAATTAAAGGACAGAATTTCTTCCGGGCAGGTTTCTTTACTCCTAACCTGATCGGCGGAATCGTTCTTGGATATATATGGCAATTTGTTTTTTCCAGAGTATTTGTAAGCATCGGTGAATACACAGGCTGGGAATTGTTCGGGGTATCTTGGCTCTCTGATCTGAATAAAGCTTTTGCTGCTCTTGTAATGGTATCTGTGTGGCAGTTATCAGGGTATATGATCTTAATCTATGTTGCAGGCTTTACAGGACTGAATGAGGATGTGATGGAAGCCGCAAGTATTGATGGAGCAAATGGATGGATTAAAATGAGAAAAATTGTCCTTCCATTGATGATGTCTTCCATCACGATTTGTTTATTCTTAACCCTTTCACGTGCTTTTATGGTATATGATGTGAACTTATCTTTAACTGCAGGTGCGCCATATGGAACAACGGAAATGGCGGCAATGCATGTGTATGAAAAAGCATTTACATCCAGACAGTTTGGTGTAGGCCAGGCTGAGGCCGTGATTTTGTTTATTATTGTTGCATGTATCAGCGGACTGCAGGTTTATCTGACAAAGAAAAGGGAGGTTGAGGCTTAATGAAAAGTACAGCAATTGGTGGTACAGGAAAAAAAGTAAAAAATGGAATTTCGGTAGCAATTCTGGTAGTAATTTTTGCGGCTTACATGTTTCCCTTTTTAATGGTTGTTATTAATTCGCTGAAACAGAAAAGGGATATTATCAAAAGCCCGTTTTCCTGGCTGTTTACTATTAAAGGTTTATCATTTGATAACTTTGTGAAAGCTTTTACTCAGATGGATTTTTTAAATGCTTTTAAAAACTCTCTGATTGTAACAGCAAGCGCAACCATTCTTGTTACTCTGTTAGCTGCTATGTTTGCTTACTACATTGTCAGACATAATAATGCAATCAGTAAAATTATCTTTGCCCTGATGATCGCATCCATGATCATTCCGTTTCAGGCAATTATGATTCCTCTGGTTAGTATTTACGGCGGTAATCTGAATATCCTGAATCACAGGATTACTCTGATCTTTATGCATACAGGATTTTCTATGGCAATGTCAGTGTTTATGTTTCACGGATTTATTAAAGGAAGTGTGCCCATTGCATTGGAAGAGGCAGCATATATTGACGGTTGTACGCATACCCGTACGTTCTTTAAAATAGTACTTCCGCTGCTGAAACCTATTATTTCCACGATGGTAATTCTGAATGCACTTGCTTTCTGGAATGATTTCCTTCTTCCGTCACTCGTTTTGACGGATAAGAAACTGCTGACTTTACCGCTTTCTACATATAGCTTTTATGGAACCTATTCGGCAGATTACGGAACGATTATGGCAGGATTATTACTCTGCGTTATTCCTATTCTGATACTTTATGTGATTCTTCAGAAACAGATTATCAGCGGTGTAGTTGCAGGGGCAGTGAAGTAAACAGCAATGGGGCTGTTTCGCTTTAAAATAATTCAAAAGGATGGGCAGAAGTTTCTATGCAGAGAATACACGCAAAACCGGAAAATGGCTGGATGAATGACCCCAATGGTTTTATTTATTATAAAGGGCGGTATCATTTGTTTTATCAATGCTTTCCTTATGATGCAAGATGGGGAAGAATGCACTGGAAACATTTGATCAGCAAAGACCTCGTAAATTGGGAAGACCTTGGAATTGCACTCTATCCGAGTAAAACTGATGACAGAAGCGGATGCTTTTCAGGAAGTGCAATAGAAGAGAATGGCAGGATGTATCTGTATTATACAGGGGTAAACTATCTTAAAGAAGATCCTGAAGATATTAATTTGTGCCTGGATGAACAATATATTTCTTCACAGATGATGATCACTTCTGACGATGGGATACACTTTGATAATATTCGCGATAAAAAAACAGTCATACCGGTGATAAGAGATCTTTCAGTCGGTGATCCCAGACATACAAGAGACCCCAAAGTGTGGAAAGAGAATGACGAGTGGTATATGATACTGGGGAGTACAATTGACGATAAGTTCGGAAGGTTACTTATTTATCGCAGTAAAAATAAAGAAACGTGGGAATATGCGGGCTCAGTCTCAAAAGGAGATGAATTTGGCTGGATGTGGGAGTGCCCGGATTATTTTGAACTGGATGAAAAGCAGATTCTTCTGTTTTCTCCTATGGGCATTATGAGAGACGGATATAAGGAGAAAAACCAATCGATTTGTACGCTGGTTACTTTTGAAAAGGAATCCTGTCATATGGAAATACCGGATCATTATCAGTTTGTGGACTTTGGAATGGATTTATATGCTCCGCAGACAACTTTAGATGAAAATAGAAGACGGATAATGATCGGATGGCTTCGCATGCCGGAAAGTGTGGAAGACAAATGGCAAGGTATGATGTGCATTCCGCGAGTGGTGGAAGTAAAGAACGATCATATATATTTTCGTGTTCACCCAAATATACGAAATGCATATGGAAAACAAATTGAAGATCCAATGCAGGCGGATAAATCCGGATACAGACTGCGCTTTTCACTCGAGGATGGAGAAAGAGTAAATATAGGCGGTTACCTGATTTACCGAGAAGGAAAAAAAATCTGTACGAATCGAGAAAAATTATATGAAGCATTTCCGGAAATGCGAACTTCTTTTTCGACACCGGAACTGACAGATGGGTTCAATCTGGAAGTTTATGTAGATGAGAATGCAGTTGAAGTCTTTGTGAATGATGGAGAAGCAGTAATTTCAAATATAGTATACCATCTTGGTACTGAATTGGAAGTTCATGGTGATGTAAAAATCAGAATAGATACTTTAGGATAATTTACTTATCAGCAGTATAATATCCGGAATTAACCCCTCCAGATCTTTCGGTATCTGAGAGGGGTTATCTCTTCTCTGTTTTTGAACAGATTGATAAAGTGAGTAACATTATTCATTCCGATTTCAAAAGTAATTTCACTGACAGAAAGTTCTGTGTACTTTAATAATTCTTTTGCATAGGAAATCCGTGTATTAATCAGATATTCATTCAGAGATATTCCCATATATTTTTTAAATTCTTTTGCAATGTGAAACCGGCTTCGGTGATATTTGTTTTCAAAATGAGCAAGACAAAGATGAGCCTGAAAATTCCGATCGATTTCGCGGATGATTTCCCGCAGATAGTCAGGCAGTATAAAATCATCAGAAGTTACTGCAGAAGTATGCAGCAGAAGGTCAGTTAATAAGCCGCTGATCAGATGGGAAACCAGAGGCTCCGTAGAAGAATCTTTATTCTGATAATGGGCAATAATCTGCCGGATCGTATCGCGGATATAAGTGGAAGCCTGACAGTCCGTAATCTGAAAACCATTTTTTACAAACTCTCTGTAATATCCCAGCGAATTTGCTCCATTAAAATGAATCCAGAGTATTTCCCAGTCCTCTTCGCGGGAGGCACGGTATAAATGATGTTCTTCGCAGTGGATGTAGAAGCATTTTCCGGCAGTGAGGGTATAGGTCTGATTTCTGTATTCCAGATAGCCTTTTCCGGAAACCGTGAAGACAATCAGGAAAGAGTCCAGATTTTCACGTTCGGAAAAGTACGGATACTTTGTCTTAAAATATCCGACCTCCTGCGTATAAAAGTATAAATTTTTGGCGGTAATACTGGGAGTGAGAATCAGGCGGACAGAATCGTCACTCCAGGTATGGCTGCCGCGTTCTAATAGAGTCTGTCTTTTCATAATAGCACCACAAGATTCTGTTATTTTTGGGCAAGTTGCTTTGATGTTTTTTTTATCATAAAAGATTATAATGCATTTATCAAGAGAAAAAAGAATCAAAGGGGGCTTTTTCATGAGAACAAGAAAAGAAGATAAAAAACCGAGAATCGGTATTTATTCCATGGGACTGAAGCATTACTGGGGACAGTTTCCGGGGCTGCGGGAGCGCCTGATCGAATATGGAACTTTTATTTCCAGAAAAGTGGAGACATTTGGTGTCGAAGTGTTTTTTTATGGTCTCGTAGATTGTGAGCAGGAAGGAAGAAAAGCCGGGGAGTATTTTAACGCAAATAATGTAGACTTGATTTTTGCGCATTCGGCAACTTATGTGACCAGTGCCTCCATCTTACCGGTTCATCAGATCTGTAAGGCGCCTGCAGTGGTATTGAATTTACAGCCGACAGCAAGAATTAATTATGAAAAAACAACAACCGGAGAATGGCTTGCTCACTGCGGCGCCTGCCCGGTACCGGAAATTTCCAATGCGTTCAACAGAGCTGAAATTCCCTATCGCGTGGTAAATGGATTACTGGGGCTGGATTATACACCTGAGATTTCCATGACCAATGAAGTGACAAAAGACCGTTACGAGGCGATACGGGCCTGGAAAAAGATAGAAGAATGGGTACTTGCGGCTAAGGTAAAGAGAAATTTAAGCGGGGCAAGGTTTGGCTTTCTTGGAAATACATACAGCGGTATGCTGGATATGTACAGTGATTTTACCATGTTCCAGGGACAGACAGGCGCACATCTTCAGGTGCTGGAAATGTGTGATCTGGACAGACATTTGCAGAATGTTACAGAGGAAGAAGTAGCAGAAAAAAGGAAAGAGATAGAAGAATTTTTCCTCATCAGTGAGGATGCGGCAGCAGATCCGCTGGCGCAGAAACCGACAGAAGAGCAGCTGAACTGGTCGGCAAAAGTTGCAGTCGCTCAGGAGAAACTGGTGGAAGAATTTGATCTGGATGCCCTCACCTATTATTATCATGGAGCTCCGGGCAATCACTATGAAGAACTGCAGGGAGGATTTATTGTCGGACATTCACTGCTGACTGCGGAAGGTATTCCGTGCGCAGGGGAAGGAGATCTCAAGACATGTCTGGCAATGAAAATCTGTGATATTCTTGGAAAAGGCGGAAGCTTCTGCGAAATCGTTACTGTGGATTATGAGGACGGAACCATTCTCCTGGGACACGACGGACCGTTCCATCTGGAAATCGCAAAAGGAAAACCGATTCTGAGAGGAATGGGGCTGTATCACGGCAAACAGGGTACCGGAGTTTCTGTAGAAGCGAAAGTGCGTACCGGAGAGATCACCAATCTGGCATGCACACAGACAGCGGACGGAAAACTGAAATTTATTATCACAGAAGCAGAGTCTACAGACGGAGAAATCATGACAATTGGGAATACGCAGACGCCTGTAAAATTCCGGCATGATCCGGATACTTATATGGATGAATGGTTTGCAGAGGCTCCAACGCATCATTTTGCCATGAGTGTGGGACATAACGCAGGCCTTTATGAAAAAGTGGCGGATCTGCTGGGGATTCCATACGTGATTCTTGATAAATAATACGAAAAGGAGCTGCGCACTAATTTCTTAGTGCGACAGCCCCATTTTTAAATTCCTGAAAAATTAATGCGCTATGGTTTTCCTTGATAATCCAATCTTATAGAACATTCCAGCTCTCTTAAGTGCCGGGCGAAGCGCCATGTAAACAACTACAGATACAACTGCGGAAATCACTGCGTTGATCGAAGTGGAAGCGATGTTCCATGCAAGGGTGATCTCTGCAGCCGGTTTTCCCAGAATGGCCAGTTTATATAAGTAGCCTACAAGCGGGTCAGCAATCATGTTGAAGATAAGTCCGCCTGCCGCTGCCAGGGATACCCATTTGAGTACATGTGATCTGTCCCCTGACTCGGTAATCTTACCCATGCGGTGAGCAATAAGACCTGTAATCAGACCGATGCACAGCTTCAGCACAAAGGTCTTCGGTGCATAGATCACATATACGGGATCAAACAGATCACCGATCGTCATACCGATTGCGCCTCCGATGCCGCCGTAGATGCCGCCGAGAATAAGCGCGCCCAGAACGCAGACCGCGTTGCCGAGATGAATGGAAGTTGCATCGCCTCCCGGAAGCGGAATCTTGAACTGCAGAAATGTAAAAATTACATATGACAGGGCGGCAAATACGCCTGTCAGAACCAGCTTTTGCGTCTTTTCATTATTCATAATAAGAACTCCTCTCTGTGTCTTACCTTTGTATGAACTTTATTATACGCAAAACTGTCATGATTGAAAGTGCCAATTTCTATTTTTTTAAGCAGTCCAGTTTAAAGCAGCTTTTCATTCTTTTTCAGTGTTTCCAGTATCACGTTCTGTACATATGTCCCGATGTGCTTTTTGTCCTCTTTGGAGAGTTCCGATGGGATGATAGGCTTTCCGTACTCCACGATTACATGTGTGCGTTTTATTTTTGGGAAATGAGCTTCCCAGATATCGGAGCTGTTATTAATGGAGATCGGGATGATGGGGCAGTCGGTCTTTGTCGCGAGTTTGAAACTTCCTTCGTGGAACGGGAGCATGTCGAGGTCGCTGGCGCGGTGACTTCTCGTTCCCTCGGGGAAGATACACACAGAGATGCCGGATTTGATAAGGTCCACTCCGGCAAGAATGGTCTTGAGTCCTTCTTTTAAGTTCTCTCTGTCCATGAACAGGCAGTGCAGAAGCTTCATCCAGATACTCAGAAGAGGAACCTTCTCCATGGATTTCTTTGCAACGTAGCCGGTCAGATCAGGGCAGCGGGTGTACGTAAGCAGGATGTCGAAAAAGCTGCGATGATTCCCAATGTAGAGAACGGCTTGGTCTGTCGGTACATTTTCATGTCCGATTTCAGTGATTCTTACGCCGGTAGTCCAGAGAATAAGACGGAATGCACCCTGAACGATGCGCAGGCTACTGATATCTCTTGCCCGGGGATTGAATTTTCCTATCGCCATTTCCACAAGCATGACGGGAAGAAACACGATCAGAAAGCCGATAACTTCCGCACAGACGATTAGAAATCGAATCATAACAAACCTCCCTCTGTCTCTTTTTGTATGTATGGCATCAGTATACCGTTCGGTATAATGACGCGCTGTAAAGATATTATACGGAAAAAATACACCTAATGCAAGCATATTTGCGTATCCTTATCATAAAATATTTGTGAAAAAGCGGCGGGTTTTCCGCTGTGTGATATTCCGGGAGGAAACCAGGATGAAAAAGGGGAAAATCCCGGCATCATGGTGCCTCGCGCTTGCGCTGTTTTTGGCAGTCGGATGCAGTGCGGAGCGCATTGACAGGGACGCGGATCAGGAGCTTGAGTATACAGTGATGAAGACAGAGGAGATCCCCCAGGAGGTGCTGGATACGATGGAAGAGCAGGGGGAGGAGCCATACCAGCTTTGCTATCAGGACGGGAAAGAGCTTTATCTGATGCGGGGCTACGGAAAGCAGGAGACGGGCGGGTACAGCATTCAGGTGGAGAGCCTTGCCTCATCCGGTGAGACCATCATTTTCAGCACAAAGCTTATAGGGCCTCAGTCAAGAGACGAGCAGAAGTCGGAAGGATCCTGTCCGTATATCGTGGTCAGAACCGAATATCTGGACCTTCCGGTACTCTTTGAGGACAGTTGACAAAAATGTTTGCAGATCAGGGAGAGGGGTTAATATGGATATCTTAAAAAATATTTTGCATATGGTTAAGACAAAGAGCAGCGCAGTGAGTCAGATCACGTTCGATGAGGATGTGAATGTGCCTGACAGCAAGCCGGATGTGGGCAGAATGATTCAGAAAAAGGGAGAGGTAACTGTTGAGGAAGTGCAGATTGCCGAGGGGCAGGCGCGTGTTATGGGAAAACTTGCGTTTTTCCTGCTGTATGTCGAGGACGGCGGAGAGCGGCGCGTACATAGTCTGCAGGGCAGTCTCCCGATTAATGAAATCCTGCGTCTGGATGGTCTGCAGAGCGGCGACAAGGTGCGTCTGAAATGGGAGATCGAAGACCTGAGTCTCCATCTGATGAATACCCGTAAGCTGAATGTAAAAGCGGTAGTAACATTTCAGGCATCTGTGGATGCGGGCATAGAGGTGCCGCTGCCGGTGGGGGTAAAGGAGTCAGAGGGAATTTCGGTGAAGACGCGTCCCGTCACAGTGCTGGAACTTTCGGCAGGCAGAAAGGACTCCCTGCGCATCCGCAAGGAGATTCTCGTGGCGTCAAATAAACCGAATGTACACACGATTCTGTGGAAAGATGCTGAAATCCGGGGGCTGGAGCTGCGTGCTGAGGAGGGGAAAGTGACAGCGCGCGGCGAGCTGTTTGTATTCGTATTGTATGAAGGTGAAGATGAGGCGAATCCGCTGCAATGGCTGGAAAACGCGATTCCATTCACCGGAGAAATCGAGTGCTCGGGATGCACGGCGGAGATGATTCCGAATATCGAGGTGGCCGTGGCGCAGACAGATCTGGAGGTAAAACCGGACTCAGACGGCGAAGAGCGGATTGTACAGACAGATGTGGTGCTGGATATGGACATTCTGCTGTACTGCCAGCGGGAGTACCGGCAGCTTCTGGATGTCTATACTCCTAAAAAAGAGTGTGTACTGCAGCGTACGCCGGAGACGCTGGAGCAGCTGCTTGTGCGCAACTTTGCAAAGTGCCGCGTGTCTGAGCGGCTTAAGACACGGGAGCCGGAAGGAAAAATCCTGCAGATCTGTCACAGCGACGGCAGTGTGAAGCTGGACGAAGCGCAGATTGTTGAGGACGGCATCCTTGTGCAGGGGGTTGTGCAGGTGCGGATCCTATATATTATCAGTAACGATGAAATGCCATTCTATTCCATGGAGAGTTCTATTCCGTTCAGTCACACGATTGAGGCACCCGGAATCTCTGAGGAGTGTGTATTTTATCTGCGCTCCGGACTGGAGCAGCTCTCCACAACCATGGCGGACAGCAATGAGATTGAGGCAAAGGCTGTTGTGAATTTAAATGCCATGGTCTTAAGAAGAGAACAGACGGAGATTATCCGTGCAGTTGAGGAGCGGGAACTCGATATGGAAAAGTTTCAGAGTATGCCGGGAATCGTCTGTTATATTGTACAGCCCGGGGATACGCTCTGGGATATTGCAAAGGAATTTTATACTACGGCAGAGGAGATTCGCGGTATGAATCAGCTCGGAGAAGGGGAACCGAAGTCCGGCGATCGCCTTCTGGTCGTAAAAAAGGTTTAATATGCTTGCACAGCTGCGGGAAAACGTGTACAATAAAATTGTATACAATCTAAGAACTGGAGAGAAGATATAGATGAGATTACGAGGAATGGCAAAAATCAATCTGGGACTGGATGTAGTGCGCAAAAAAGAGGACGGTTATCATGAGGTCCGAATGATTATGCAGACCATCCGCATGTATGACCAGATTGATCTGGAAATCAGCAAGGAACCTGGAATTCATGTACAGACGAACCTGCCGTTTTTGCCGTGCGATGAGAGTAACCTGACCTATAAAGCGGCAAAGCTTCTGATGGATGAATTCAAGATACAGCAGGGAGTTTCTATTGATCTGAAGAAATTTATCCCTGTGGCAGCGGGTATGGCAGGAGGCAGTACGGATGCGGCTGCCGTGTTGGTGGGCGTCAACCGTCTCTTTCACCTGGGGCTTACCCGGCAGGAACTGATGCAGCGGGGTGTCAGGATCGGAGCAGATGTGCCTTACTGCATCATGCGGGGTACGGCTCTTGCGGAGGGTATCGGGGAGGTACTGACTCCTCTTCCCCCCATGCCTGCCTGCCATTTGTTGATCGGCAAACCAGCCGTCAACGTCTCCACCAAGTTTGTTTATACGAACCTGCGGGCGAATGAGATTACAGATCATCCGGATATCGATGGGATGATAAAAGCGATAAAGGAAAACGATCTGCACGGGATTGTGTCCAGGATGGAAAATGTATTAGAGCGCGTGACCATACCGGAATATCCTGTAATTGAGGAGATTAAGAAGCACATGAAGAAGCACGGAGCCCTTGGCGCTCTGATGAGCGGAAGCGGTCCGACAGTATTCGGAGTCTTCGACGATCTGGACAGGGCAAAGAGAGCCGCGTCGGAGCTCAGAAAGAGTCACCTGGCACGCCAGGTGTTTCTGACGGTTCCGGTCCAGAACGGAGGAACAATGGATGACAGGTAAGCTGCAATTAATCGCGGACGATTATCTTCCGCTGAGAGATGTGGTATTTAAGACACTTCGAGGCGCAATTCTTCGGGGCGAGTTAGAGCCCGGCGAGCGTCTCATGGAGATACGGCTGGCAAATGAACTGGGTGTAAGCCGCACCCCTATCCGTGAGGCGATCCGGATGCTGGAGCTGGAGGGACTGGTGCTTATGGTGCCGCGGCGCGGCGCACAGGTGGCCAAGATTACGGAAAAGGATTTAAAGGAAGTTCTGGAGGTACGCATCGGCCTGGACGAGCTTGCAATAGGTTTTGCCTGTGAGCGTGTGACACTGGAGCAGCTGGAGGCGATCCGGGAGGCCGGGGAGCATTTCGAGAGTCTTGCAGACAGCGAAGATCTGACGGCAGTGGCAGAGGCGGATGTGCGCTTCCATGACAGGATTTACGATGCGGCCGGAAACCAGAGGCTGAATCAGATCCTTAATAACCTGCGCGAGCAGATGTATCGCTACCGCATGGAGTATCTGAAGGATACAAAGCGGCGCCGGAAACTCGCGGATGAGCACCGCGCGATATATGAGGCGATCCGGCATCGCGACACTGAGACGGCAAAGCGGGAGATCCGCAGCCACGTGCGTCAGCAGGAGGAGACCATCATTCTGCGTATGCGCGAGGAAGGATGACAGATGCATAATCTGTCCGGATTTGGAAATGATAAGAGAGACGCTTGGTACGGCGTCTCTTTTATATTTCCGAAAATATTTTCCTCAGAGGAGGAGGCTTATGGAGATTTCGCTGAACATAAAGGAAAATGAACAGTATGTACGCAGCCGCTGTGAGGGATGCGCAGATATCCTGATACGGTCGATGAAGCTGGGAAGGGACAGGCAGCTGTCCTGCTTTGTTGTCTATATTGAGACAGCAGTCAGCAATATGATGCTGAGAGACTCCCTTGTAGGGCAGATGATCAACCGGCTCTGGGACATGCCGCAGAGAGAGATTTTAAAATGTATAAAGGAAAACAGTCTTGGAGTATCAGATGTAAAAGAGCTTGCGACCATGGAGGAAGCGATGGCGGCAATGCTCGCCGGAAATGCGGTAATGTTTCTTGACAGATACGACCGCGCCGTGAAGATCTCTTCCAAAGGATATCCGTCGCGCGGCGTGCCGAAGGCAGAATCGGAGAAAGCACTGCGCGGATCAAACGAAGGTTTTGCAGAATCAGAAAAGATCAATGCGGCGCTTATAAGAAAACGAATACGAAGCACAGATCTGAAAGTAGAGGAGCTGACTGTGGGGAAAAGGTCACAGACTATGCTGGCCCTTGTATATATGGAAGGGCTGGCATATGAGAGTCTGCTGAATGATATCCGGGAAAAACTTCAGAATTTTGAAATCGACGGCATATTTGACACAGGCATGATCGAGCAGCTGGCAGAGGAGAGATGGCTTTCTCCGTTTCCTCAGTTTGAGACTACCGAGCGTCCTGACCGGGCAGCGATGGAGATATTAAACGGCAGGATTGTACTGCTGTGCGACAATGCGCCGAACGCACTCATTCTTCCCACGACGTTTTCGAGCTTTATTCAGGCGGGGGAGGACAGATACAATCGGTTTGAGATCGTAACATTTCAGCGGATGATACGGTATGCAGCAGTGATTCTGGCAATGATGTTTTCAGGTATCTATCTCGCGGTAATCAACTTTCACACGCAGATTGTGCCGACGCATCTGCTCCTGTCATTTGCAGAAGCCCGCCAGGGCGTTCCGTTTCCGAGCATTCTGGAAGTGCTGTTTATGGAACTGGCATTTGAGCTTATTCGGGAGGCAGGCGTGCGTATGCCGGGACCTTTGGGAGGGACTATTGGAATTGTCGGAGGCCTTATTATCGGAGATGCGGCTGTGGGGGCAAATCTGGTAAGCCCCATGGCCGTTGTCGTGGTCGCTTTAAGTGCCTTAAGCTCGTTTGCAATCCCGGATGAAGAATTTTCCGCTCCGTTTCGCCTGCTGAAATACGGATTTATTCTGTTAGGCGGCTGGTTCGGAATATTTGGAATTGTCTGCGGATGCTATCTGGTGCTGGGGCATCTGGCAGGACTTACGAGTTTCCGGATTCCGTATCTGATGCCGTTTATCGGAAGCGGCCTCAAGGGATACACGAAGGACAGGGACGGTATCTTCCGCGGACCGCTGATGCGTATGCGCCGTCGTCCGGTATTTGCTCAACGTGGAGAGAGAGTGCGCCTGCGCATGGGTAATGAGAAGCACACCGGGAAAGGAGAGTAGTCATGTTTTCTGATAATGACCGGATTTCCGGAATACAGTTAAACCGTCAGATTGCTGTAGGACTTACCGGAGCATTTCTTCTGATTCTCACAAAGGAGGGAGCGCTGGTTGGAAGAAGCGGTCTGCTGGGACTGCTTGGAGGATTTGCAGGAGTACTGCTATATCTGACAGTGCTTGTACGCACATCATCGTGCTACCGTGACCCTGAGCTGCTGCTTGGAAGGGCCGGAGCGACGATTCTGCGGCTGTTTTATCTCTCCTATCTGGTGCTCACAGGTTCATTTCTGCTTGCCGAGGCAGTAGAGATGGTGAGAACATATCTGATGCCGGGATCACAGGGGCTGACTGCCGCGGTT
>CALWBA010000022.1 GCA_944375815.1 uncultured Lachnospiraceae bacterium
GCTTACAGCTTCCTTCAGATTCCACCTCGCGGTGGACACCCTTGCTGTTCAGCTATACACTTCCTCGTTGCCTAGGCGTGTTCGGGACTTTCACCCGTTAGAGCGCGCCCATGGCGCGCAAACAAAAGGAGCTGCCCACAATTTGGACAGCTCCCTGCATAATATTCATATTATTTTCTGTTCTTTTCGTATATTACCAAAAGCCCTTTAAGCAGCAGATCATCATCCAGAATAATTTCTCTCCTCCACTGCGGCACAATTACACGGGCCATTCCTCCCGTTGCAATGACAGTGGCCTTCTGTCCAAGCTCCTCCTCGAAGCGGTCGATCATACCATCCAGACAGGCGGCATTTCCATATATGATACCGCTGCGCAGACATTCCATCGTATTCTTTCCGATCTTTCGCCTGGGCGGTTCAAGACTCACCTGCGAAAGCTGCGCCGCACGGGCCACCAGTGAATCAAGCGATGTACGGACACCCGGCAGAATTGCCCCGCCGATATAATTCTTGTGCTCATCTACCGCCGCAATGGTAGTGGCAGTTCCCATATCCACAAAGATCAGCGGCACCGGATATTCGGCAATCGCCGCCACAGCTCCCACAACAAGATCGCTTCCAAGCTGTCCCGGATTATCCATCTGGATATTTAATCCTGTCTTAAGTCCCGGCCCCACAACCTTTACCGAACCATGCAGCAGTTTCTGCAGGGATCTCCTCAGAATTCCCGTTACCTGCGGCACTACCGAAGAAATAATTCCTCCTTCAAGATCATCCGGATTGATCTTATAAATTTCCAGAACATTCTTGATGTCTATGGCGTATTCCAGTTCTGTCTTCTGCCGGTTTGTGGACAGACGCTCTACAAAATACGTCCTGTCCTTGTCAAGACATCCCAGCACAATATTTGTATTTCCAACATCTACAGCCAGTATCATAGTATCTCCTCAACCATATAAATTCTCAGCACTGCTTACCTGCCGTAAAAGAACCTCTGTTTCAGTAAAACCTTCCCCAGTACGGCTACAAGCACTCCTGCTACCAGAGCCTCCGGAATTCCTGACGCAGTCACAGTTCCCATAATCAGTCCGAATACTGCCGTAATACCTACGTTTTTAGCATCCGCATACTGCTGTGCAAACAGCACATAGATGCTTCCCATAACTGTCACTGTATTGACAAGGGAGCCAACAATACCGGTAATCGGAAGTGCAGCCATAGAGTTTACGTGCAGCTTCTTAAACAGAATCCACAGCCATCCGGCAGCGACACCGATCAGAATACGGCATCCGACAGATATCCAGAGAGCTTTGAAGATTCCCGCAAAATCCTGACTCAGAAACGGTGAGAATGCAAACGACAGAAGCGTAGGTGCGATCGTGTTGCTGACAACAGAGCAGATGCCGAATACGCCGCCAAGCAGTGCTCCCGCAAGCGGTCCGAAGAAAATTGCTCCCAGAATCACGGGAATGTGTACGGTTGTCGCCTTAATCAGCGGCAGCTGAATTAATCCAAGCGGCGTATTTGCCAGCAGAATCACGATTGCTGCCGTGAGTGCAACACCGACCAGTTTGGTGGTGTCCCAGACCCCTGTCCCGGATTTTCTTCCGGCAGACCTGTTGTTTACAGATACGGTGTTTTTTGTTGCGTTGTTCATGTTTTCCTCCTTGCTGCTGTTCTTTCCCAAACAAAGATACAGCTTCAATCTAAAATTTTCCTCCTGACGCTATGCCAGGATTCTATCAGCAATGGCGTCCAGTATCGCAAGCGCGGCAGCTTCCTTTGACATCAGCTCCAGCTCCTTTTCTTCCTCCTCCGTGATGAGGGTGATGATGTTGGTATCCGTGCCAAATCCAGCGCCCGCCATTTTCAGGTTATTCGCTGCGATCATATCCAGGTGCTTTTTCTTCAGCTTTTGCCTGGAATTTTCCACCATATGCTCAGTCTCCATGGAGAATCCGCATAAGAACTGACCGTCACGTCTGTGCTCGCCCAGATACTTCAAAATGTCATCCGTCTTCTCCAGCTCCAGAACGGAAGTTTCTCCGCTCTTCTTTATTTTTTCACCGCTCACATATTTCGGGCGGTAATCCGCCACAGCAGCGGCTTTAATAATAATATCCTGCTCCGGTGCTCTTGAGGTCACAGCCTCAAACATCTCGCGTGCTGTCGTCACCGATACCACCCGGACAAACATCGGGGGCTCAAGCGCTGTCTTTCCGGTTACAAGTGTCACATCCGCACCGCGCAGCATCGCCATTTTTGCGATTGCATATCCCATTTTCCCCGTGGAATGATTCGTCAGGTATCTTACCGGATCAAGAGGTTCCTGTGTCGGTCCTGCGGTCACAAGAAGCTTTTTCCCTTTAAGATCCTTCTCATACGCCGCTGCACGCAGCACATACTCCACGAGCGTCTCCGGCTCCGGCATCTTACCTGCACCCACGTCTTTGCACGCCAGCATTCCTACCGCAGGCTGTACAATTTCCCAGCCGTAATGGGCAAGTTTTTTCAGATTGTCCTGAACCACAGGGTTCTCGAACATCCGCGTATTCATAGCAGGTGAAATAATCTTCGGGCAGGTGCACGCCATGGCTGTAGTAGTCAGCATATCATCTGCGATACCGCACGCCAGCTTACCGATCACATTCGCGGATGCAGGCGCGATAAGCAGCAGATCTGCCTTCTTTGCAATAGAGACATGCTCCACGCTGAACTGAAAATTCCGATCAAAGGTATCAATGAGACATTTATTTCCTGTCAGTGTCTCGAAGGTTATAGGATTGATAAACTCTGCCGCGTTTCTCGTCATCAGCACATGTACCTCAGCATGAAGCTTCATAAGCCTGCTTGCAAGCGATGCAGCCTTATACGCAGCAATACTTCCGGTCACACCCAGCAGTATACATTTTCCTCTCAGCATGATAATTCCTGCCTTTCTGTTTTTTTCAACGTCTTAGTATAGCAGATGTTTTTGCGGATTGCAACCGGGTTGCTTTACAATTCCACCCGAATTACCACCGCATCCCCGTCATAAATCACGCTTCCAAGTGTTCTCAGATCTGATTCATCCAGAGCACTGCCGTACTTTTCTCTTTCACAGCTTCCGATAAAGATATAACGCACCTGATATTTTTCAAGGAATTCCTGCTTTGTCTTAATATCTCCTGTCGTATAAAATTCTGTGATCTCGTCTGACTTCTCATTCAGATCTGAGGGGTCGCCCCGCCACAGCCATTCGTGTACATACCATCCCAGCACAGTCGGCAGACCTGTCATTGCTGAAACACGGCAGGAATCACTGTAGCTGTCACCGTTTGCTTCGATAATTACGGGATTGGTCCCGTACTCCGGATGTTTTGCGGCATCCTCTTCAAGCGCCCGGATTGCAGGGGCATCCTCCGGATAGGCATTTTCGAGAAACGCAGTTGCATCCAGCCCCTGATATCCCGATAAATCGAACACATTTCCAAACCAGGAATGCACGGCAGTCACGGTGTAACAGCATGTACCCGCCAGACATAGAAATCCGATTCCTGCAAAAATTTTGAGAGCTGCCGACCGCTTCAGTGCAAGGAAACGCACAAGAATATATCCCATACTGATTCCGAACATTACAAACGCCTGATACGTCAGCTTAAACATCGTGTTGGAACGGGCGTACCCGTTCTCATAGATATCGCGCACATATACAAGCTCAGGTATCACCACCAGTCCGAATGCGCAAAGACTGAGAATCAGAATGACCATATCTGACAGCTCGCTTCTCATAAAGAAGTACCGCACTGCACCGGGAC
>CALWBA010000023.1 GCA_944375815.1 uncultured Lachnospiraceae bacterium
CTTTGTAAGCTGATATATGGAGGAACACCAAGAGAATTATTAACATTGCAACGTTCGAGTGATATACTATTTGAAGATAAGATTGCTAGCAATGATATAGAAAAAGTTGAACAAATAATACAAGAATATTATGGAGTTTCTTTTTCTTCATTTACAGATAAAAAGAAGGCGAGTTCTACTATGTTTGCATATTGTCTGAATATATCTGAAATGCAGCATATAACAGAAAAATCAGATAAAATGGGTGCGACTTCAGAGATGAGCAGATCAATTTTTTGGGGATGTATAGCAACCATTTTTATAAATATTTTTCTGATACATATTTCTGATGGCAGTAATGTGTTTTTGTTAAGGGAAATCCCTTTGTTGATTAGTCTTGCTGCAATATTTTTTGTTAGGAAGGTAAGATATGAAAAATATAGAATTAGAATACTAATACGGAACTTCTTAATTTATCACCAAAGAAATAATATTGAAAAGCGATCAGAAGGGAAATAAATAAGATAGATTAATAAATAAGAAACTTAGGCACGGTGGAAATCCGTGCCTTTTTATATTAAAGGAAAGTTCTCCGTCTGGAGCCCTTAGGGTTGAAAAATGCCCGCTATCAGCGGGCATGATGAGGCAGACGGTGGTTAGAAGAAGTCGATATAGAAGCCTTCTTCAAATCCATCATCAAGGTCGTCATCTTCGGTTAGAAAGTAATGCATATCCAATAAATCGGAGTCGGTCATGTTTCTGACCAGTTTGGGTGTCATTCCTTCTGGCGGGTTTTTGATGTATTTTTGCCTGAGTTCATCGATGTATTTTTGATCCATAGTAGCAGCCTCCCATCTGTAATTAAGTACAGTATGGAACAGATGGGAGAAGAAGTCAAGCAGAGCGGGAACGGGGATAAAGCCCATGCTTTCTCATTGCCTTTCTATATAATTCTTCCAGAGGAACCCGTTCATGTTTATAGTACAGCTCAAGAAAGAGCATTTCTTTTTTGCAGTTGGGACATTGCAGAGGGTCATAGCCCATGGTAAGCAGGAAACGATTGCGCCAGGTGTTAAAATCAAGAATAATCCTGTGCTTTGATTTATGGACAGCCTTGTGAAGCTTCTGGTCGATTTCACGGTGCCTTGCATACAGGCCATAGTAGCGTGTCATCTTGAAATTTTTTTCGGGGATGTGCTGGATGAGCAGCTTAATAAAATCAATCGCCGGAAGGGTTTTCCTGACAAAAGAATTGTCTTCATGTTTGTTGTAATGAAAGGTAACCGTATCCCCATCGTAAGAATCAATTCTGGAAAGGGCAATTACAGGACGGCCCAGGTAACGGCTGACATATTTGATAATAGAATTAGGGTCGCAGAGGTTTGGCTTTGCGTAAACATAAAAGCCGTTTTTGTCCTTGAGGTATATTTGAGATTTTGTGTGTTTGAAAGAAGGGCCAATGCGCTTTTCAAGTTTATTTAACAGGACAGTCTGGAAAGATTTACGGAGGTAAGAGTAATTGAAGTATTTAACGGGACGCCAGAAGCCGTCATCCGAGAATCCGCCCTCGGTAAGAAGGCAGTGGATGTGCGGGTTCCATTCAAGGGGGCGGCCAAAGGTATGAAGGACACAAAGAAAGCCGGGGACAAAATTTCTCGATTTGTTCAGGGAGAAAAAAAGTTCTTTAATAACATCAGAAACAGCCTCAAAGAGGCAGTTAAGCAGGGAGCGGTCTTCAAGGAAAAAATGGCGGAGGGAATCGTCGATGGTGAAGACCAGATGCCTGTGGGTGCAGTTAATTAGTTTAAAGGACATAGCAGTAGACCTGTCATTGGAATATTTGGCCCCACAGGTAGGGCAGAACTTGGAGTGGCATCGAAAAGGTACAAACTTAAGTGTTCCGCAATGTGGGCAGCCGTAAAAGGCACCCCCATAAGAGGGATCACCGCAATGGATGACCTTATCAATGTTTTCCATAACGACAGGTCTGGGATTTACATCGTATTTAAGGATTTCATAATAGTCTTTGAGCATTTGCTGTATTACATTCATGAGACTATTATGAAGCAAAGAAAGGCAAAAAACAAGCCCTTACCCCTCAAGATTGAGGGGCAGGGGAGTTGAGATGCCGTAGGCATTTTTTTATTTTTTTACTTGCAAAATACCCCATGAGGGTATATAATGACCTCAGAAAGTGAGGTGCTGATGATGAGTGAACATGGAACAGAAATAAAGAAGGAATGCTGCCGGAAAACCAAGGAGCGTTCGGCGAAGGAGTACCGTGATCTGATCAACCGACTGAACCGGATTGAGGGACAGGTGCGGGGAATTCGCAGGATGGTTGAAAATGACACCTACTGTACGGACATTCTGATACAGGTGTCTGCAGTAAATGCCGCTCTGAACAGTTTTAATAAAGTGCTTCTCGCAAACCACATCCGTACCTGCGTGGCAAAGGATATTCGCGACGGCAAGGAGGAGACAATAGACGAACTGGTGGTTACGCTGCAGAAGCTGATGCGATAGGAGGAAATAAAATGGAACAGTATTCTGTTACGGGAATGAGCTGTGCTGCGTGCAGCGCCCGCGTAGAGAAGGCAGTTTCAAAGGTGCCGGGTGTGACGTCCTGCTCAGTGAGCCTGCTGACAAATTCAATGGGAGTGGAAGGCACAGCGAGCGCAGCAGATATTATTGCGGCGGTCGAAGAAGCCGGTTATGGAGCATCAGAAAAGGGCACAGCAGATACGAAAAAGACATCCTCATCCATAGCGGAACAGGAAGAGTTGCTTAAAGATAAAGAGACTCCCAGGATGAAGCGCCGGCTGATCGCTTCTCTGTGTTTTCTGGTTCCCCTGATGTATGTTTCTATGGGGCATATGATGTGGGGGTGGTGGCTTCCGCCGGTACTTTCGGAAAATCATGTGGCAGTCGGTCTTGTTCAGCTGCTGCTGACAACCATTGTTATGGTTATCAATCAGAAGTTTTTTATCAGCGGTTTTAAGAGCCTTCTGCACCGGGCACCAAATATGGACACACTTGTTGCACTCGGCGCCGGCGCGTCATATGTATACAGCACATATGCGCTTTTTGCAATGACCGATGCGCAGATGCACCAAAACATGGATGCCGTAATGACGTATATGCATGAATTCTACTTTGAGTCTGCCGCAATGATTCTGACGCTTATAACGGTGGGAAAGATGCTGGAAGCACGCTCAAAAGGACGAACAACCGATGCGCTGAAAAGTCTTATGAAGCTTGCGCCCAAAGCAGCTACTGTAGTGAGAAACGGCAAAGAGACAGAGGTTTCCATTGATCAGGTGCGCATCGGGGACATTTTTATTGTGCGCCCTGGGGAAAATATACCCGTGGATGGTATTGTGCTGGAAGGAAGCAGTGCAGTCAATGAGTCTGCTCTGACCGGTGAGAGTATTCCGGTGGATAAAAAGCCCGGCGATCCTGTGTCAGCGGCAACGCTGAACCACTCAGGATTCATCAAATGTGAGGCAACGAGAGTCGGTGAGGATACAACACTTTCCCAGATCATCCAGATGGTCAGCGATGCGGCAGCGACGAAAGCGCCGATTGCCAAGGTTGCGGACAGGGTATCCGGCGTATTTGTTCCGGCGGTTATCGCTATCTCCATCGTGACGATTGCGGTATGGCTGATCGCGGGACAGAGTATAGGATTTGCCCTGGCCCGGGGGATATCGGTACTTGTTATCAGCTGCCCGTGCGCGCTGGGACTTGCCACTCCGGTTGCCATAATGGTTGGAAACGGCATGGGAGCAAAGCATGGAATCATGTTTAAGACAGCAGTATCTCTTGAAGAGGCAGGAAAGACAGAAATAGTGGCGCTCGACAAGACTGGCACAATCACACGCGGAGAGCCTCGTGTGACGGATATGATACCGGCTCCGGGAGTAAGCGAGCAGGAGCTTCTTTCACTTGCATGCGCACTTGAAAAAAAGAGTGAACACCCGCTGGCGCGCGCAGTGCTGGTGCGTGCAGAGGAATGCGGCATCGGACAGGAGATGGAGGTATCTGATTTCACAGCTGTACCAGGCAACGGGCTTTCAGGAAGAATTGGCAAGGATGTCATAAATGGCGGAAATCTGAAGTTTATCAGCAAAAGTACTGAGGTATCCTCTGACGTAGAGGAAAGAGCGAAAAAGCTTGCCGATGACGGCAGGACACCGCTGTTTTTCAGCAGAAATGGAAAGCTTCTTGGAATTATAGCTGTGGCAGACGTTATTAAGGAAGACAGCCCGCAGGCGGTGAAAGAACTGCGGGATATGGGCATCCGCGTAGTGATGCTCACAGGAGATAATGAACGAACGGCAAATGCAATCGGAAAGCAGGCAGGTGTGGATGAGGTTATAGCCGGGGTTATGCCTGAGGGAAAAGAAAGTGTAATCCGTTCGCTGAAAAAGAAGGGAAAAGTGGCCATGGTGGGAGACGGAATCAACGATGCACCGGCGCTTACGAGAGCAGATATCGGCATTGCAATCGGTGCAGGCACGGATATTGCGATTGATGCTGCGGACGTAGTTCTGATGAAGAGCAGGCTGAGCGATGTACCGGCTGCAATCCGTATGAGCCGCGCCACGCTGCGGAATATTCATGAGAATCTGTTCTGGGCCTTCTTTTACAATGCGATTGGTATTCCTCTGGCAGCCGGTGTATGGATTCCTCTTTTTGGATGGAAGCTAAATCCGATGTTCGGAGCCGCAGCAATGAGTCTGTCGAGCTTCTGCGTAGTGACCAATGCCCTGCGTCTCAATATGTTTAAAATGTATGACGCGAGCAGGGATAAAAAAATAAATAAAAGACACAGAAAACAGGAGGTAACTGAAATGAAGAAAATCATGAAAATCGAAGGAATGATGTGCGGACACTGCGAGGCGCGGGTAAAGAAGGTTCTGGAGGCCTTACCGCAGGTAGACGAGGCAATTGTAAGCCACGAGAAAGGAACTGCTGAGGTGACATT
>CALWBA010000024.1 GCA_944375815.1 uncultured Lachnospiraceae bacterium
GGTTTGTCTCCGGCTTCCTTCAGACCCCACCTCACGATGACGCCCTTGCCATTGGCTGCACCCTTCCCACTGCCGGGCGGGTCAGGGACTTTCACCCGTTAGAACGTGTGCCCGCCGGGCACACATAGACAAGGCTCTGGAGCTGCAGCTCCAGAGCCTTTTTTATCCCTCAAACAGATATTATGATTTTTCAGCAGGCAGATATCTGCGGTATGCAATCGCTCCTGCCAGATCCGCAAGAAACCAGCCAATCGGAATTGACCACCAGATTCCGAGAACGCCGATCGCCGGAATTGCGGCAAGAAGATACGCAAACCCTACACGGGTGCCTAGAGAAATCACAGTCAGAATCACCGACATCAGAGGCCGATTAACTGCACGGAAGTAACCATACATCAGGAACAGAATGCCGATTCCGCAGTAAAATGCGCCATCAATCCGAAGGTACTGCGCACCTGCCGCAATAACTCCGGTCTCACCGGCGTCAATAAAAATCTTCATGAGAAGCTCTGCGCCCGCAAAAACTGCAGCTGAGATCACAAGACAGAAAATCACAGCCGTTCTCACGGCACTTCGCACACCGCGCCTGATTCTCTCATTCTGACGCGCGCCGTAGTTCTGTGCCGTGAACAGGGAAAAGGCGTTTCCAAATTCCTGTGCCGGCATATAAGCAAACGTGTCAATCTTCACAGCCGCCGCAAAGGCCGCCATAACCGTAGTGCCAAAACTGTTGACAAGTCCCTGCACCATCAGTATTCCGAAATTCATGACGGATTGCTGAATACAGGTAAGCACGTAGTACTTTGCTGTCTCCTCCATTCCGACACCGGAAACGCGCATCTGCTCTCTTCCGACGCGAAGAGAGGGCTCTCTCAGCAGCGTGTACACAGCCAGACCGATGCCGGATATCGCCTGCGAGATCACAGTAGCTTCCGCTGCTCCCGCCACTCCGCGGGAGAATATCACTACCAGCAGCAGGTCAAGTCCTATATTGAGTATTGCAGAAACCGCAAGAAATATCAGCGGTGTCACGGAGTTTCCGACTGCGCGCAGCAGAAATGCAAAGTAATTATACAGGAATGTAAAAATGATACCTGAAAATATCACCATCAGATACTCTTTCATCATCCCACGCAATTCCGCCGGTACCTGAAGAAGGCTCAGAATCGGATCAACTGCCGCTGTTACAACAATTTCAATGCAGACTGCTACCGCTGCGATGCACAGAAACGATACAAAAATCCGTTCCTTCAGTTTCTTCTCATCGCGCTCTCCGAAACAGATCGAGAACACTGAGCCGCTGCCCATGCACAGTCCGATAAAGATGGAAGTAAGAAACGTCATCAGAGAATATGCTGTTCCTACTGCAGCAAGCGCATCTGCACCGAGAAATCTGCCGACGATCAGGGTGTCCGCAATGTTATATAGCTGCTGCAGCATATTTCCCAGGATCATGGGAACGGCGAATGCAAGCAGCGTTTTCGTAATATTTCCTTTTGTCAGATCTTTTTGCATACGATTTCCTTCTCTGTCATATAATAGTTTTGCTGTGCTTTCGTTCTGACGCATAGGAATCGCCTTTTTGGCACACAATGAACGTATCCCTATAGATAAAGGAGGTGTTCCAATGCATGAGGAAAACAAAATCAGCCAAAAATCAGCGCCCTGTGAAGACTCTGTGTATAAAATTGCCGACCTTCCTGTGGGCGTCTGTGATAAAATTAAAGAATTTGAGCGCGAGCTTTGCAAGACCGGTTTTTATAATGTTGCACTCGTTGCCTATCAGAAAGAAAACTAACTATGTATGACGTCATTTCAGGCATCCGCTGTGTACTGCGGATGCCTGAATTTATCCGGAAATTATTTTTTCATCCATACTTCCCGATCGAAAACCGGCAAGATCAAGTGTTACATAATCGAAACCAAGCTCTTTTATTTTCTTCGCAAGAAGTTCTGCCTCTTCGGCGGCGCGCACAATATCCTCACGGTCTATCTCTATGCGCGCCACACTGCCGTGTATCCGCAGCCGCACATTGCGGTATCCTCTGCTTCGAATGAACTCTTCGCCTTTCTCGATGCGCGATAAAAGCTCCTGTGTGATGCGTGTTCCATAAGGAAGACGCGTAGCCATACACGGCGTGGAAGGGCGCTTTGCCACAGATATGCCCAGCTTTTCCGAAAAGCTTCTCACTTCCTCCTTTGTGATGCCGCACTCCGAAAGCGGACTGTAAATGCCCAGCTCCCGCACAGCCCTAAGCCCCGGGCGGTACTGGCTAAGATCGTCCGCATTCGTACCCTCAAGAATCGTGGAAATCCCTCTCTTCCGCGCCAGATCACAAAGCTTCTCAAAAAGATACCGCTTGCAGATATAGCAGCGCTGAGGCGGATTGTCTAAGATTTCAGGGTTATCCAGTTCCCGGACGGTAAGTATCACATGCTCTGCGCCCGCTTCAGATGCAAGCTCTGCAGCAAGCTGTATGTCTGCTCTGGGATGCAGTTCCGTATCAAATGTTACAGCAAGAAGGTTCGTTTTGTTTTCTCCCGCAGCCCTGGAAGCCATTACAAGCAGCAGCGCACTGTCCACCCCGCCGGAAAAAGCAAGGCAGGCATCTCTGCGCGTCAGCTCCCGCAGCCGCTCCTGCAGCTTTTCATACTTTTCTCTGCCGCTCATGAATGAACTCCTTTATTTATACCGGCAATCTTCTGCTGCGCTTCGCGTCTTGCCGTCTCATAAACCTCCTGATAGGACTTTCCCGTATCCAGACAGGCGATGCGGATATCATCATATTCCGGATATGCAGTCTCTCCTGCCGGGCGGGAACAGATCTTAAAGCGCAGCGTTCCCACAGACGTCTCTATTCTCTCAATTCTGCGCTTCAGCGAACGTCTTCCTACCGGATAATAACGAACACCAATTGTGGTTGATTCATCAAACAGCATCGTCTGCACACTTTCCAGCAGCTCCTCATCGCAGAGCACCTGAAGCATATATGCCGGACGGCATTTCTTCATATAAATAGGACTGTACCATACATCACGTGCCCCAATACCAAACAGCTTTTCCTCAAGAAACCCCAGCTGTTCGCCGCTGCAGTCATCCAGATTTGTTTCAACCACCCAGAGAGATTCCTCATTCGCATCTGCACTCTCTTCTTCCACAAGCATCGCACGCAGCACATTTGCGTGTTCAAAATCCTTATGACCCGCACCGTAGCCGCACTCCAGAATGCGAAAGCGTTTCGGAAGCTTATCTCTCGTACGCACAGCTGCCGCTATCGCTGCTCCTGTAGGCGTAATCATTTCACCTCTCGTATCAGTGATTTCAAGTGTCAGACTGTACTGTGCTGCCAGTTCTGTGACGGCCGGAACCGGAACCGGCATCTCTCCGTGCTGACAGCGCACGGTTCCGCACCCCTCTCTTACGGTACTCACGACTGCATCCTTCACATTCAGGCTTACCAGACATGCGGCAGCTGCAACAATATCCACAATCGAATCCACGGCCCCTACTTCGTGAAAGTGAACATCTTCCGGCTTTGCCCCGTGCACTCTTCCCTCCGCCTGCGCGAGAATATAAAAGATTTTTTCTGCCAGCGCACGAACATTGCTGTCCAGTTCGGCTTCCCGCAGCATTTCCAGAATGTCCTTGAGTGTACGGTGTACATGTCCCGGATGATAATGACCGTTATGA
>CALWBA010000025.1 GCA_944375815.1 uncultured Lachnospiraceae bacterium
CCCTCCTTTATTTGATATCTTACTGTTTTTTCCGAACCGCGACTGTCTGTGTATTCAGGATATTCTGATGAATAAACGATGTCAGAACACTCTTATACAGCAAAGTAACTAAAATAGTGTTTGTCACGGTCAGCAGAATAGTCTGTATCGGACGGGTCGCGTACAGTACGCTCCATGGTGTCCCGTAATACAGATGCAGGCCCAGTGTTGTAAATCCCAAAGAACCGATAATTCCATTCAGCGCCAGCATAATCGCAACCTTCCACCAGCTGATTTTGTCATGGAACACATAATGTTTCATAAGGGCCGGAAGCACACCGGTCAGGATAGCGGACAATGAAATAAACGGGTTCGGTGCATATCCCTGGATCAGGCTTCCGATAAGATCTCCCAGAAATCCGGAAGTTCCTCCCACAAGAGGACCGAACCAGAATCCGCATAAATAAATGGGGACCTGACTGAAAGTGATTCTCAGAGTAGGTCCCACCGGTATAGCCAGGACGCGAGAAAGCACGATATTCATCGCGACCATCATGGCTGCAAATACTAAAATTTTAATGTTCTTCAGGTTATTTTTCTTCATAAGTGTTATTACTCCTTCTTCTTTGCAATATGAGGTTGGTATAGTAGCTTTACTACACCAAAAGGGGTAATACCACTCGCAGTGTAGTAGCGGATGCGGTGATACATCGTGGAAGTTTATCCTTCCTTCGTCCTCCGGCAACTTCCCATCCAGGAGACACTTAACGCGTATTCACCTACTCTACTATTCCTTTTTGTCAATGTACATTGCATTTTTAAGCTCTCAGCTCAATGCTTTGAGCATGTTGATGGACACATCGCCCACCACCGCCATATCTTCTCCCTGAGTGAATGCCACAGGGAAGTTATCGGAGAAAAGAATCTGCGAAGACGGCGGAAATTCATCGTCGCCCTCCCACAGAATGAATCGAAGCTTCAGCTCATTGAGGAATTCAAATTCATAACCGGCATCTCCGCTTGAAATCTTCTCAGCGCCGATCTTCTCCATAATTTCTCTGAACTTCTTTAAGTTGTTTCCAAAGCCGAATGCAAGCCGCATCAGGCATCTGCCCTGGAACTGTTTGAAATAAACCTGTCCCCACGGAATCTCACGGTAAGTCAGAAACTTTCCTGTTGAAGCTCCGATGGCACCCTCTACCAGAAAGCGCAGAACCAGAATCCTGGCATTCGCTGCGTTCTCCAGAGGATAGTAGCCATAGCCCTCTCCCGTATGTTTCACCTGGTAATCCGGCCAGGAAATCTCATACGTGATTCCCATAAGCCGCAGGGTAAATACACACTTTTCTTCATCGTACGGAATTCCTGTCCGACCGCTGATCTCCTCCGGCGTCAACTTCTGATACAGCCCCATATAATGTTCATATGGGATTCTCTCTTTGCTGTCTTTCTCATAGTCAAGATTCATGTTCACACTCTCCAGTTATCGTTCATTATAATTCCAGTGACGGGAATAAGGAACTGTCCGTATGCGGCAGGAAGCAGCACGCCACGAACTCGTCCATATAGCTCGGAACTGTACTCAGCTCCAAATATGTCATATTTCTCGCCAGCTCATACGTCTTGCGCTCTGCATCGCCGGATAGCAGCATGGAATATGCTCCGGCAAGCGAGGAGTTGCCAATATAGTGGAAGTTCTCAAGCGGAATATCCGGGAACATACCGATGCTCACCGCATTAGCCATGTTGATTCCGCTTCCAATACCTCCAGCAACGTAGACATTCTCAATCATTGAGATATCAAAGTCGAGATATTTCAGCATAGTACGGATAGCAGAGAAAATAGCACCTTTTGCACGGATAAAGTTGTCGATATCCACCTCGGTAATCTCCACATCCTTGACGGAACCCGCCTCTTCCTGGAAGGCAAGTACATAGCTTCCCATGCCATACTGATCGTGACGGATTCGTCTGCCCTCACGGATAAACTTACCCTTGGGGCTTATCATGCCTGCCTTAAACAGCTCACTGATCACATCAATCAGACCCGAACCGCACAATCCGATCGGCTTCGTTCCCGGATCACCAATCACATCATACGTAGGCTCCATCGTCTCTTTGTCGATCCTGCAGGCCTCAATTGCTCCGTCCGTTGCACGCATACCGCAGCTGATATCGCCGCCCTCAAATGCCGGTCCTGCAGAGCAGGCACAGCTGACCATAAATTCATTGTTTCCGAATACCAGCTCACCGTTCGTACCAAGGTCAATAAACAGCGAGAATTCCGGTTTATCCCACAGCAGACTGACCAGCGTTCCTGCGGTTATGTCTCCTCCCACATAGCTTCCGATGTTCGGCGCCAGGATGATATGAGCATCCGGATGAATCTGAATGCCTATATCGGAGGCATAGAGAGAATTCGTCTTGAAAAAGGTTGGTATATACGGCTCCATGCGCAGCGGATCCGCGTTAATTCCCATGAGCAAATGATTCATTGTCGTATTGGACGCTACGCTCATGCGGTAGATCCTGTGGCTGTCAAAGCCGCTCATACGGCACATATGGGCAATCATGGGATTGATCGTTTCCTCAATTACCGCTTTCTGAAGCAGACGCTTTCCTCCCGGCTTTTGGGATTCAATAATTCTGTTGATAACATCCGCACCGTAGCGGATCTGTCCGTTGCCTGCAGAAGCCTTTGCAATGATCTCGCCGTTCAGCATATTGATCAGAATTGCAGAAACTGTCGTTGTACCGATGTCTACGGCAAGACCGCCGATTACCGGTTCGTTTTTGCCCGGGAAAACATCATATACAAAAACATCTCTTTTGGTTTTTCTCACAATACAGGTGACGGTAAAGTCTCCCTCCCGCAGCACATCCGGCAGTTTGCACAGCACGGAATATGGAATCCGCACCTTATCAAGACCGGTCGCTGCTTTCAAAGCCCAGGTAAAGCGCTCATTGTCCGGCATGGTATCATCAAGCGTGGGAGCATCCATTGTCAGATGTTCTATCCCCATATTGTTCTGCATTACAATGCCTGTGCTTTCGATCCCCTGCTTTGCCTGCTGGAAAATAGCAATTTCATCCTTGGAGCTTAAATCCGCAACTTTCATTCTGCTCCGATACGCAGATGCGATATCCGGAACTTCTATTGTGACATCGTCTATAATCTTGCTGACGCATGCCAAGCGCCAACCAGCCTCATACTCCTCATCGGTGATGTGGCGCGTCTTCTTGGAATCCAGCTCACCGCTTAAGAGCCGGACGCGGCATTTTCCGCAGGAAGCGTTTCCGGAACACGGCGCATCAATCGCCACATTTGTCTTACGAGCCACCTCCAGCAGGTTCTCCCCCTCCGCCGCATAGGCGATTGTAGGTTCGCCGCTCTCAAACTGAAAGGTTACCTTAAACATAGATTTAAGTCTCTCCTATCTGCATTGGTATAACCGGCGCCGCCGCACAAAAAGCGCGGGGCGCCGGATCATCCTGAATTTTAATTATAAATCCAGGTAAGAGTCTGCGTATAAGGTGTTGCCCTTGAATACATCGCAGGACTTAATTGTCTCCATGAGACGGCGGTCACACGGGTTAACGATTGCAGAAGTCAGACCCTGCATCATTGCCATAGCTACAAGAGCGGAATCCATGATCGGACGAATGTTCTTCGGCATACCGTTGGAGTTATTTGATAAACCGCCGGTAGAGTTCAGTCCCATATCGCTGAACATCTTAATTGCCTCAAGAACCTCCATCTGCTTGTCCTGCATACCCTTTACTACGAGGAACAGCGGGTCAAACCACATATCAGTCGGCTCCATACCGAGCATCATACCTCTCTCCAGCATGTTCTGGCAGTGCATCATACGCTCGTCGTTGTCTGCTGCAATACCCTCAGCGGAGCAAAGAGCGATAACGATTGCATCGTTAGCTGCTGCAAGGTCGATGTTCTCGATTCTTGCGCCTGCATCAGCAGAGTTAACGATCGGTTTTCCTTTGCTTCTGTTATATACAGAAATACCAGCCTCGATTGCTGCCTTGTTTGCAGTGTCAAGTGCCAGCGGAACATTGTCAAAGTTCTCCTGTAATAACTTAACTGCCCATTTCATAAGTTCCGGTCCGTCATTCTCAGCCGGTCCGATGTTGACATCCAGGTAAGTAGCACCTGCGTCAAGCTGTTCTTTTGCTCTCTTTAAGATTGCTTCCGGATTGCGTGTTGCCATCGCCTCACGGATAGCCGGGGAAATACAGTGGATTCTCTCGCCGATTGTAACAAATTTTGCCATAGTTGTTTCTCCTTTATTTTTCCGGGGAGAGAGCGCCAAAGCGCCTCCTCCCCTGATGTACTGAAATTAAAGTTCGCCGTTTGCCTGCATATCCTTCAGGAACTTCACAAGCTGTACAGCCTCCAGAGGAGCTACGATAACTTCCCAGCCCGGCAGTTTAGCCTCAATGTCACCCTTTAATACGGCAACCTTACCCGGGATAATAAGCTTTCTGGATTTG
>CALWBA010000026.1 GCA_944375815.1 uncultured Lachnospiraceae bacterium
GCACGCATGGCGATACCGCGCCGCAATTCCAAATAGTAATGCAGCATCGCCCGTCTTGATGATCCTTTTAGGTATTTTTCCCTGATCTCACCGAGCAATTTTTCCAGTTCCTGTGCGCTTCCCCGTAAAATCGTCTGCTCAAGCTGCATCTCCACATCTATCGGAAAGAAGAAATTCTCTGCTTTTCCCGGCATATCTGTCCGGCTCAGAGGAACACGTATACTGAAAAATCTGGCGTAGGCACAGACACTCTGTGCTTCCTCATACGCCTGTGCCAACTGTATCATTGAGGAAACGCGTCCGCTGATTCCTGTAAACACGGCCAAAGGATGATCCTTATAGAAATAGTAATTCAAACGTTCTGCCTCCCGTTTGATATCTTCCGGCTGCTTTTGAGTTTCGTCAGGCAGTATCAGTGCAAAAGTCAAATGACTCAGAGTATAAACCCAATGCCTTCCGGTAATGCATGCGCGAAAATTTCTGAGAATCTCTTCCGTAAAACGGCGATATGACAGACTGGCATTCTCCCTGTCAGGATCTTCATACTGAAATACCATCACATAATAGCCATCCACAGCAGGCATTTCTTCCCCTACAGCAGCAAAGTCATCTTTCAGTTCTTCCTCTGAATCGTATTCTCCCGAAAGAACATTCCCGATAATTTCTCTCTGCAGAATTTCCTTTCTTTCCTGATCACTTTGCTGAAGGTTCTGAACACCGTCAAGAAATGAATTCAGACTTTTCCAGAATCCCTGAGAGGCTTCTCCTTTTTCCATCAGATCTCTGCTGAACGTATAGTATCTCCCCACCACCGGCTTTCTCCTGTACCAGTACATCAGGCAGACAAACAGTCCGATTGCTATAGATGCCACACAAAGAAGTATAATGATGTATTTTGTATAGCCGATCAGATGAATCAGTGAATTTCTCGGGGTAATAGATACAATTTTCCAATTATACCCCCCTCCAGTCGTTTTTTCATATATGATGTAATCGTCCTGCAGTTCCTTCTGAGACATATAGCTGTCCCATTCCGTTCCGATATCCACCTGAAAATCACCGCTTTTGCGAATAGTTTCCCCTTCACTGTTGCAGATCAGCACGGTACTGTTTTGGTCAACCATGCTGTTTTTCATCAGTTCCTGCAATTCTCCCTCGTTCAGGGAAAACATTACGGCTCCTATGATATTTCCGTTTCCAGGGGACACAATGCTGTGCATCACTACATAGGAATCCATACCGCTTTCTGTTTCTTCAGGGCAAAAGCGCACCACTTCTCCCCCGTAATGTCTTGAACAAGCTGCCTCTGCCATTTCTTCATAACTTCCAAATCCGAAATTCTCCACGGACAGAAAACCCTTCTCGTTTGTCGGCACTACACTGGGAAGCTGAATCAGATAATGTTTCCCGTACATCACGATATGCACATTGGCAATCATATAATTGGTCAGCGTATAGTTCGGAAAATCCTCTGCTATGCGGTACATACTGTAAAATTCCGCTGAACGGTTTGTATATGACTTTCCCGCAATATCCCTTAACCGTTCATCCTCCGCCAGATAGCCGGCCAGGTTCTGTAGTTCATCGATCTGCTGCTCCAACACTGCTGTGTTCTCTGACAGCAGGCGATAGGCGCGCTCCTTCTGTACATCCAGAAGTGCATCTGATGCTGTTCCAAAGATAAGAGCCACTGCAATGGCAGGCGCAAGCATAATCGCCAGATACGAAAGAAGCAGCTGCATTGAAGCCCGCTGCAAACCCATCTGCGACGTCTTTCCTTCCATACATTTTTTCATTTTGTCAAACTTTTTTCTCCAGTACATTGTCATTTTTTCTTTCATGTTATATGATTATCATAATTTAAAAGACTGTTCGCATAATTTCACATGCTGCAGTCCAGCCAAGGAGTGTGCCATGTTTTTTAAAAAGAAATCTGTCCTGCCCTCCATCACGCTTTCCGCAGGAGACAGCGTGATCTATAAGGGATATCTCAAAGACCTTCCGATAAAGGAAGAAATTATCCTGCAGAAAAGTATACAATTCTTCAGCGATCCTGAGCCCTGCCATATCCACAGAAGCGCCGTAGCGCTGAGGCTCACAGAGGAACTTTATCAGAAGCGTTCAGATCCAAAAGAGCTGCTGCGTCTGCTCAACGAGTGGACAGCCTGCCCCTCTGCTGACCGTTTTGTTCTGATATCATCCGAAAATCAGGAAATAGAGGGCAAAGCCTGAGAAAAGTACACCATTCAGCAGCTTTACCAAATCCATTCTGCGCAGCATAAACTCGGAAATCCGGTTGATGCTGCGTGTTTTTGCTATAATGAGCAGGAAAACCACCGCAGGTATACACATCGCTGTCACATAAGTTAAAAACGATGCCAGAATATAAAGTGCAGGGGCGCTGCCCTGACGCAGCATGTATAAAATAGAAGCCATATAGATTTGCCCGGTACAGAAGAACTCACCGATAGATATAACAATACCAAGTCCCAATACCACCGCAGACAGCAGTCCTCCCGAAAGTCCCTGTGCGCGGCGGATCAGACTGTGATTCCAACGACGCAGCCGGGAGGGAAGCTGCATGCGTATTTTACCGAGATTTCCCTTTCGTACATTGTACAGATCAGCAAAGTTAAGTGCGGCAGCCACAAGGAAGAGTACGACCAGCACTACTTTCACCGTTCCCATTACCCGGTCAAGCAGTGACTGCGTTACAGCAGATGCTGCAAAATAAATACCAAGTCCAATCCCCAAGTACGTCAGAAATTTGCCTCCAAGATACAGCAGTCCGTTTTTTCGCACAGATGCCTGTGCGGTGAGAATAACAGAAAAGAGCATCAGCAGCATGGAAATCGAGCACGGATTAAAACCTGCAAGAAGTCCGCTTCCAAAAAGAACAGCAAGATTAGGGAGTTCATCTGACTGCTCTGCTGCGTTTTTATCACCAATCCGCTTCTGCATCTTTGCAGCAGCCTGTTCGGTATTATTCAGAAGCGATTCCAGCCCGCTGCATATTTCCTCTTCACCGCTTAGGTATCCGTCGCCGTAAAAGACGATCGGCACCTGCTGCGAACTGCTTTCTACTCCGTATGTACTAAACCAGCTGCGGATCATCTGCACATTTGTTCCCTCAGCAATGTTGTATTCAAAAATCAGGAGCTCGTTCTGTTTCGTAAATTCATCGAGATACGCCTTGACTGCGGCACAGGCTTCGCAGGAATAGGTGGTAAACAGTACCAGAGGTGCTTCTCCTGTATTAAGCGCATCTGACAGTTCTGCCGGAATCGTCACACCCGATTGTTCATTCTGCGCAGCGTCTTCAGTCTCTGCCGCATCCGTCCGGTTTCCGCCTGAAGCACCGCCGCTCTCAATCAACAGCGCTGCTTTCTCTGCGATTTCATCTTTCCCATATAACCAGCTGTCTCCCACATTCATCGCAGGAAATGTTATTCCCTGAGATGAGGCTCCGGTTTTCCCACAGATCTCCTCAAATGTTTCGCGGTTGCTCTCCTCAAAGACATTATACATTCGAAGCTCAGATTTATCCCGCAATTCCTGCGGCACACTGTTTCGATAAAGCTCCTCAAGTTCTTCATCTTCTCTGCATGCCGCGCATGCATTATCATAGAATATAGAAACCTCTAATTCTTCAGCCTTCACTGACACTGTTCCAAAGAAAACCGCCGCCAGGAAAAACAAGATCATCCATGTCATTCTGATCCTGCTGCAACTCTTCTGCTCTTTGTTCATAGCTCATCTGCCCTTTCTACGAACCAAATCATATAATTTATTATACTTATTTTTGAGGGAAATTCAAGAAAAAAACCGTTTTCTTTCACCCTCGCCATGTAAACTGCGGTCATTTTGCTCTTAATCCGGAAAAAAATCATATAGATACCATTCGTATTTTTCACAGATTTTTTTTAAACACCGTCTATATTTTCAGCAATTTACGCCTTGAGATATGCAAAGTATAGTTTTACAATAAATAAAAAAGCAAATTTCAGACTGGAGGTAAAGGACTTGGAAAATATTATGATTACATTTTTACGTAAGTTTACAGATTATCCATTCAAGGTTGTAATGGACGGACAGGAGTATCTGATCGGTGAAGGAAATCCGGAATTTACCGTGCATTTCAAAAAACCGATCTCCAAGACAAAACTTCTGACCAGCACATCACTCGCACTCGGCGAAGCATATATGGATGGCGACCTCGAAGTAGAGGGGGACTTGTACTACGCTCTCGACCATTTTCTGGGACAGCTCGGCAAATTTTCCACGGATGAATCTGCGCTCAAGAAGTTGATTCACACTTCCGTATCGAAAAAAAATCAGGAAAAGGAGGTCACTTCCCACTATGATATAGGAAATGATTTCTACAAACTGTGGCTCGATGAAACAATGAGCTACTCCTGCGGTTATTTCAGAATACCGGATGATACACTGTATCAGGCCCAAGTCAACAAGGTTGATTACATTCTCCGGAAATTAAATCTGAAGGAAGGTATGACGCTTCTTGACATCGGCTGCGGCTGGGGATTTCTGCTGATTGAAGCAGCAAAGAAGTACAAAGTCAAAGGTCTTGGAATTACGCTCAGTCACGAGCAGTATGAGGAATTTCAGCATCGCATTGAGACTGAAGGACTGCAGGATTATCTGAAAGTTGAACTTATGGATTACCGCGATCTTCCGAAAAGCGGCTACGTCTTTGACCGCATTGTGAGTGTCGGCATGGTGGAGCATGTGGGGCGTCCGAACTATCAGCTCTTTATCGACTGCGCGCGCGATGTTTTAAAGGATGGAGGCATCTTTTTGCTGCACTTTATC
>CALWBA010000027.1 GCA_944375815.1 uncultured Lachnospiraceae bacterium
AGCAGATCGAATTACCGAATGCGAGCACAGAGCGTTTCCAGAAGATGCGGTCAGAAAGTGCTGCCACCCGCATAGGGGAGAGCAGAAACCGCTTGATGCGGAGGAGGGGATTCCCCTTTACCATGTGTTTGCCGCGCAGCTCACAGTAACCGGAGAATGCGATCAGCGGATGATCAGCGCGTTCGAGTTTTTCCACAATTCTCTGTGTATACGAGGAAAAATACAGATCGTCCTGATGGGCGATCGTCACATAGGGCGTCTTTGCCCTGGAATAAGCAAAATTCCAATCCTGCACGATACCGTGCTCCCCCTCGTTTATATACAGGGGAATCCTGTACTTGTCTGCAATTGATGCAATGTGCGGATTCGGCGTGGAAGTCGCAATCAGAAGTCGGCTCCTGGCGCTCTGATTCAGAAGTGAGCGCACGCAGCTTTCCAGATACGGGCTTTCTTTATAGGCACATATGCAGAATGTATGTTTTGATTTTAAATTCAAAAGAGCACACCCTTTCCATATTAATCATTGCCATTATAGCACAGGTTGAATTCTTTGCATACCCTGAAAATCCAGGCAGGGGATTGACAGACAGAGATTATCCAATAATAATAGAAGGTAAATGGCAAAAAGGAGGTTTTCGAAAGATGAATAAACGACAGAAAGGAGCAGTTCTGTCCTATATTAATACCTTTGTTCAGATCTTTGTCAGCCTGGTCTATGTGCCGATTCTTCTGAGATCCATCGGAGATCAGGAGTACGGTCTGTACCAGCTTCTGGCTTCGATCATTGCGTATCTGTCGGTTATGGAAACGAGCCTGTCAGCAAGTATTATGAGGTTCTACTGTAAATATAAATCTCTCGGACAGACAGAGGAGATGGAAAATACACTCGGCACATCAAGGCTGATTTTCTGGGGAATTACAGCAGTGATTGCAGCGGCAACAGCGGTGATATATGTATTTTTCGAGCCGGTTTTCAGCGCTTCGCTGGGTCCGGGCGAGATACGGGAGGGTAAAATTATCCTGATTCTCCTGATGATCAACGTAATGATCAACATTAATAATTACAACTATGTGGCTGTAATCAACGCCAATGAACAGTTTGCATTTTTAAAACTGCTGGGAATCGTATCGCAGCTTGTTCAGCCGCTTGTGGTTTTAATTGTGATCCGCCATGCGCCGTATGCATTGACAGTAGTGATCATCCAGGTAACGGTAAATCTTATGGTGGCTGTACTGCGCCAGTGGTATGCCCGTGTAAAACTGCGCACCCGGGTGAAGTTACATCGTCTGGATAAGAAATTAATGCGCAGTATGCTGATATTTTCTGCGGGAATTATTCTTGCGGCAGCAGCAGATCAGATTTTCTGGAAGACGGATCAGATTATTCTGGGGCAGATGTACGGAACAGCGATTGTAGCGGTATATTCTATCGGATCGCAGATCTATCTGGCATATATGCCGCTTGGAATGGCAGTGTCTTCTGTATTTATGCCCAGACTGTCAGGAATCTATGAAAACGAACATAATATGGAAAAAATCTCTGAATTGTTTATCAAAGTGGGGCGTATTACGTTTTATGTTCTGGCATTGGTGCTGTCAGGATTTTTCCTGTACGGTAAAGAGTTTATCAGATGGTGGGCAGGTGACGGCATGACAGAGGCTTACTATGTAGCGATCATTGTCATGGTGCCGTTTACCATCGATCTGATACAGAATCTGGGACTGACAATTCTGCAGGTTGTGGATAAGTATGCATTTCGGGCAAAGATTTATTTCCTGGTGGCGGTGCTGAATATATTGACTACAATATTGCTGGCAAAGCAGTTTGCGGGAATTGGGGCCGCAGTTTCCACGGGTGTATCGATGTTTGTAGGCAGCGGACTGATTATGAACTGGTACTACGGAAAAAAGATAGGATTAAATATAGCCGGATTCTGGAAAAACATAGCACCGATTGCCCTGGGAACAGCAGCAGCGGCGGCATTGGGATTCGCAGTTAAGATGATCTTTCCTGCAGAGAGCATATTTTCGCTGATACTTCAGATATTGCTGTACTGCATAATTTATGCAGGCGCGATGTGGATCGGATGTCTGAATCAGTATGAGAGAGAGATAGTAAGAAAAATTCTGGGGAAATTAAAGAGAAGGCACTGATCTGCAGAAAGCTGTCCAGTGCAGCAAAATGAGCCGGGCATAGTATTATGACCCGGCTCCTGCTTTTTAAAAACTGCATGGAGGTACTCTGAGGAGATCTGCGCAGCAGTGCATCCACTTTAATGCTATCAGACCATGACCGTTTTCAGTAGGATGGATACCGTCCCAGGACCAGTAAGAAGGTTCCCGGATCTGGCAGGCACGGTCAAATTCTTCCTGAAGAGGGACAAAAACAGCGTTGTAATCAGACGCAATATGTCGCACTTCCGTCTGGTATTCATGGATACAAGACTGCCAGGAAGAATAGCCGGGATTTAATCTGGGGTTATCAATTACAAAAGGTTCGCAGATAACAAACTGAATGGATGGAAGATTCTCAAGAATTTCATCCAGCATCATGCGATAAAGGTGCGAATACTTTTGAGCACCAGTGGAATGGGAACAATGGCTTATCCCGGGACCGTCATTGATTCCAATCAGAAAGCTGGCAATATCGGGTTTCAGACGTAGAAAATCCATATCCAAACGGGAATACAAATCGATAACACGGTTTCCGGATACTCCGCGGTTAGAAAAACGGAATTGTTTTTCAGGATAAAGGCTTCCTAATAAACCGTTGATTATGTAAGCATAACTGTGCCCCATCTGATGATTTAAGTCCCATTCCAAAGAGGGATCTTTATAGCGGTTTCCGTCAGTAATACTGTCACCGGTAAATAAAATATGCAGATCCTTATTCATAAATTTTTGTAGCCTCCTCAAATAATGCTCGAATATTTTGAGGCGGAACATCCGGCATAATCGCTTCGTGGCTGGGAGAGATAATCAGTCCCGTTGGGAAAAGCTCCCGAAGTTCTTTTACTTTTGCACGGACTTCTTCCGGAGAATGGTGTACCAGAAGCTCTTGAGTGTCTACACCGCCGCAGAAAGAGACTTTTCCATCAAATCTATTTTTCAGAGTGCGGGCATCCATGCCTGCGGCAAGCGCTTGAATAGGGTGAATAGCGTCCACTCCGGCATCAATCAGATCTTCAATGATATCTGCGATGGAACCGCAGGAGTGATAAATAACTTTTAATCCATAGCTGTGAGCCTGTTCCACAAGCTGCCGGCAGCCCGGGATCACATATCTTCGTACCATATCAGGGGAGATCATAAGTCCCTGCTGGCTGCCCATATCATTTCCGATCAATACAGCATTCAGCCGTCCCTTCGTAGCTTCATAAAAAATTTCATTTGCTTTCAGATAAAACTGAAGGATTTTTTCATTGACCGCATCATAGATTTCCGGATTTGCGATCATATTCATAAGAGCAGTTTCCATGCCGAAAGCGGCACAGGTATCCTGAAAATGCGCAGACCACATCATACCGAGCGTGGCTTTATCTTTGGGAGCCATTTCTATACGGCGCCGGCATTCTTCAGGATCAATATATTTGGCGGGATCCGGCCAGTCAAAGAAATCCAGATCATCAGGATCTTCAGCATTCTTAAAACATCCATCCGCAGTCAGTGTACGCTCCTGTGAATCCACATTTCCGTCCATATACCAATCAAAAGCTGCAAAAATGGCATTAGCATTCGGAGAACGATACGGCACCTCTACAGCATAGAAATCATCTCCGATGGCGAGTTTTAATTCATGCAGGTTTTTCACGCCGTAGTGCTCAAAAAGTGCAGGTTGGGAAGCAATATCCGGCATTCCCAGCCATGCAGCAGGACGGTCAACGGGCTCGCGGTTGATTGTGGCATAAAAACGTTCAATACTGTTCATTATTTTCCCTCCTGATATGACAAAATTCTAATGTTTAATGGAAAGCTTCAGTGCATAGGCATGATCGCACGGCTTTCTGGAAGGAGCATGTACAATTAAAGCCTCAGGCGTCTGCACGAATTGGAGAGCCTCTTCGGAACCGAGCAGAGAAACGGATGAAATTTTTTCCGTACCTGATTTTAAGGTGCGTATTTTCCAGTCTCCATCCTGGGGCCAGCCCATGGCAATGGCGTAGACATAGTCATTCCGTGAGGTAAAGCGGAAGTCTTTGGAAGTAAGAATCTGCTGTTCCACCTGTGATTCCTCACCTGTACTGATCTGTTCCTGAATTTTTGTGACATCATAACTGATATCCTTTATATAGGTAGGACCTTCCATTGCAGACTTATATGGGCGGGTTTCGTAGATGGCCTCTCCGTTAATGCTAAGCCAGTCCCCGATAGCAGTCAGTTCTTTAACAGCATCAGGATGGAAGGAGCCGTCAGCATATGGACCTACATTCAGAAGCAGATTTCCGTTTTTTGAGACAATATCACAGAGCTGATGAATAACATTGGCAGCACTTCGATAGCAGGGGTTCTGAACCATGCACCAGGTAATATTATCCTCAAGACGATCATCGCACTGCCATATGAAGGATTTTGGTTCGGAGAATCTTCCCCTTTCCAGATCGTATACACCGATACCGGGTGGGAAATCTTCCTGTTTATAAGTCAGAACTCCATTCGGAACATGATGATAGAAATGTTCTGCCATGCGCAGGCGGTCTTCTTCACGGATAATGAAGGTGCGGCTGTCAAAGTACACGGCATCGGGGGAATACATTTCAACGACTTCCCGGACCTTTTCCCTCCATGTATTGCAGAATTTATGATCCGGATAACGCCATGGCTGATATCGGTTGGTTTCTAAAGGCAGAGCCGGACCGTAATAAATTTCATTTTTCGGATCATAAACATCTGCGTTCGGATCTGTGGACATAAACCAGCCCCAGAGCCATTGATGATGAAACGTGGCTAAAGTTTGAATGCCGCGTTTTCTAAGAGCGGCAAAGCACTCCCCGACGACATCTCGATGCGGTCCGCAGTTAACACTGTTGATTGGATTAACAGCGCTGTTCCATAGAGAAAAGTTATCGCAGTGCTCGGAGACCGGTCCTGCATACCGTGCTCCGGAGCGTACAATCAGATCAGCCCATTCATCAGGATCGAATTTTGAACCGGTCATCATGGGATAGAAGTCCTTATAGCCGAATTCTTTCAGACTTCCGTATGTTTTTTCGTGATGAATATTGTGAGGCATTCCTTTGGCATACATATGCCGGGAATACCATTCGTCTTTGTAAGCAGGTACAGAATAAGGCCCCCAATGAATAAAGATACCGAATTTTGCATCTGTAAACCATTCCGGCATCGTATGATGCAGATGCTGCCAGTTCATTTTAAAAGTATCACTCATAATAAAATATCCTCCTGATGTTTTTTATTACTGTCCAGAATAGGAATCTGATAAAAAGACAGGGGCGGCAGATAAGTCACTTCGTCTACCGGCGGAATCCTTGTAGGGTCTGCTTCCCAGCAGAACGAAAGCCTTGCATTTTCCCTCGGTGATCTCTCCAGGAAGAGGCGCAGTGAATTTTTATCTTCACGGGAACTGTGCAGTTCTATAATCTGGATTTCACCATAGTTGTCTTCTAGAGAAAATCCGCTGTCTTTTCCAGCTGAGGAGTAGACGGTAAATCCCTGAGACATATGAGAAAAGGTAAGCTGCAGGACATCTTTTGATATCAGTCTGGCATCTGCAAGCTCCGGAGCAAAAAATTCAGGTTTTCCAAGCAGGACATGAGCGCATAGCCTCGAGAGTTTTTCTCCGAGCATGACATTGGCGTGCGCACTGTTATGAATGCTGTCAGACAGCGGACAGTTGGTGGTTGGAAGGATATAGACTCTGGAAAGCTCCTGTGCCGCCTGGCGCTGTGCTTCACGAACCATTCCCCAACAGGCATCATAAAGTCCGCCGATCTGCCGGTTAAGCTGGAAAGTAAAAAACGGGATTTCGTAACCCGTTTCCTGACGGACTGCTTTGACAAATTCTGCAAAACGGTTTTTGTAAGAAACAGCAAAGTCCCAGGTAGTATCAGAACATCCCTGATACCAGAGAATACCGGCATACTTACCTCCGGTGAGACGTATTTTATCGGTCAGATTTCCATAGAGATCTCCGGTTTGAGGCATCCAGCGGGAAAGGGAAGAACCGCCCAGAGAGGTCTGAATAAGCCCTACGGGACATCCGGATAACTCTGCGAAATTTCGCCCGAAGGACAGATAGGGAGAAACACCAGGAATTCCCATCTCCTCATTTGGCAGAGAGCCAGCCAGGGTACTTTCATTCATAGGATGAGATGCGAGATCCCAGCGGCTGCGGTTTCGGAACAGATGGACGTTAAGTGACGGCGGATCGAACGCGTAGTCCCTGCTGTATCCGGAAGAATTGGATTGCCCCGCAATAATAAAGAGATTGCCTACGCCGAGATGCAGTACACAGTCACCGCGATACATCCAGGTAAGTTCAGGGACAGTACTTTTGGTTTCAAGACTGGTGTCAATTCTGTACAGTCCTCCGGATGGAAGCGAAAAGGTGTGAATAAACGTACCGGAGAAATCTTTGTTTGTAACGTGATTCATTTCTGTCCAGGGTATCACACAGGTATTATCCTCTTCCCGCATGACCCGGTAGACCGGACGGACATGAGAAACACCGACCTCAATTGCGGCGGGATGTACCGTATAAGAACCTTTCAGTGTAACCTTTGCAGCTCCGTCTGTCTGCTGGAGAATTTCCCAGTCCGACGGAGCGCAGGTGAGTGTAATGCCATGCATATATGTTCTCCTCCTGTTACAGTAAAAAATAATCTATGATTAAGTATTGTACTTAAAAACAGGTGGAAGAAACATGGAAAATATCATAAGAAAATATGGAAATTTCACAACTGGCGCATGAAGATATTACATGGGATTCACATCGGACTTAGCGTTTAGATACAGCTGATTCTGCCGTTCTACATAAGATTCCAGTCCCTGACTGCAAAGATTATTCAGGGAATTATCCCACATGGACAAAGGATCGTCCTCACCGATGATGCATTGGATAAAGGCCTGGAAGGCACTGGATCCATAAGACGAAGTCTCTTTGGGAAAAGTCAGAAATGTATAGGGACGCTGCACCTGAACTGTATGTTTCCGACAGAAATCCAGAGACTCATGTGCAAGCTTTACGCAGTCTTTTCCATACAGAAAACGGGTCATGGGCGTATCCTCAAAATGGGAAGCATCCCATCCGCGGTTGGCGATGTTTGACCAGAGTTCCACAGAAGGATATTTCTTCAGGAGTGCCATAATGTGAGAGGAGTCTGCATCTGTAATAAGGGAAACAGGAGTGCCGTCTTCTGAAACCGTATAGTCAGTCCCCTCAATTCCCTGATTATATAAAGCCATGCCCTCGTCGGAAAGAAGATAGTCCAGAAGGCGGAGAATAATTTCCATTTTCTCCTCTGTGACAGAGGCACTGATATATGTCTCTGACCAGAAGGTATTGCTGGAATTGCTGTAACGTACACCGTCAGGAGCAGGAAATATAGGGAGTACATCCACGCATTCGGAAAACGGCAGCTCATTTTTGGAATCCCATATATCCTTCAGCTCTGCCAGTGCCGGTGCTGAGGATTTATATTCCAGGGCTCCCAGCCGTCCGGACGCAAAATCATCCACTACAGCAGAGGGATTCTTGGCGTAAAAGTCGGGGTCAAGCCCACCGGTATCATATAGAGTTCTGTATACTTTGACAACATTTCGGAAATCTTCGGTCATCCAGGCTGGACAATATGTCTGATCAGAAGTCTGGATCCAGGAATATACATTGCATTCCGGGGCAATTCCCAGCATGACCCATTTTCCCAGCGCAGCCAGAGTGTTGACATTGTAACCGGCTGTATCATCAATACCGTTTCCGTCCGGATCCTGAGAAGCAAATGCAGACACCATATCTATAAAATCCTCTATATTCTGCGGATCCTCAATGCCCAGAGCATCCATCCAGTCCCTGCGGACTAACAGCGCTGCGTCGGAACTCGAGAGAATATTTTCCGTGAACTGAGGATGCGGTATGGCATAAAAATGGCCGTCTGTATGCCGCAGATGATCATATTCAGAAATAAGCCGTTCCAGATTTGGATAATCAGACAGATCATCCGGCAGAGGGCGGATAGCGTTGTTTTCGACCATTTGATTAAACAGTGCAGTATCATCCGCATCATTGGAGGAGAGCATAACGGTTGTGAAAACATCGGGAAGATCACCGGTAGCGGCCAGAATCTGATACTGCTGTTTGTAAGTGCTCCAGTTGAAGGACTGGGCAGAGGCATAGAATCCGAATTTTTCTTCTAGATACTGTGTGATGCCGTCTGATACAGCGGCGTTCTGCATATTGTCTATATCCCAGTATCCAAAGCTGATGGTACATATATTTTCATCATGGTTCTGTGTGTTCCCGGTATAGATTCCACAGCCGCAGAGAAGAAAGGGACACAGAGACCATATAGAGACAGTCCTTAATATTTTATATAACTTCATCAATACTCCTTTCTTCCGGCAGAGTTCTGAAACGTATTTCGGTAAGCACTGGGAGTATATCCGGTAAATTTTTTAAAAACTTTGGCAAAATAGAAATAGTCTTTATATCCCACCTGATTTGCAACCATAAAAATCTGCATATCTGTATTGCGAAGCAGCCTGGAGGCATGATACATACGCAGATTGGTCAGATAGCTGCTGAAAGTGGATCCCGTTTCCTCTTTAAAAAGCTGACTGGCATAATTGGGAGTTATGCAGGTCAGGTCGGCGAGAATTTGAATTGAGATATCTTCTGTATAGTGGGACGCAATATAGTCCAGCATGGAACGTACAGCTTTGTTGTCTACCAGCAGACGGTCCGGAGGATTAAATCCGTTTTCAAGTCCGGGTACATTTAAATCGACTGTCTCATCTGCCTGGTCTTCTTCAGATGAAACTGCAGAAAAATCATTTGCTCTCTTTTCAAGTATCTGATACGCCTTTAGCATGGAATCCATAAGTTCATTTCTGGAAAAGGGCTTCAGGCAGTAGCTGACGGCATTGTGAAATAAAGCTTTCTGGGCATATGCGAATTCCGCATGGCCGCTGATGACTATAAAAAGAGTGGGCAGATTCTGCTGCTTTGCCGCCTGAAGAACCTCCAGACCGTTCATGCCGGGGAGCTGTACATCAATAAATGCCAAATCCGGCTTATGTTCCTGAATATAAGCCAGAGCAGAAGCACCGTCATAAAACTCACCCACGATTTCAAAATATTGCTGATCTGAGATGGTTGCGATCAGGCTTTTAATCACCCATTTTTCGTCATCGATAATAATTGCTTGATACATAACTGAAGTCTCCTTTTTCTGTGATAACTGTTGGGTTTATGGTTTCGTACGATATGGAATTCGAAGCTGTATATTTGTTCCCACACCCTCCTCAGAATCAAGAATGAGAGAATAGTCTATGCCAAAATATAAGATCATGCGGCTGTTTACATTAAGTAAGCCGATACGGTCGTGATGCTTTGAATCAATATAGCTGTAAGAATCCATGATTGTATGAGAAGAGATGTGCACGGGTACCTGAAGCGCATCCCGTATCTGCTGAAGCTTTTCCGGTTTCATGCCGATTCCGGTATCAAAAATCCATATGGCAAGGTATCCTTTGTCCGGATTTTTACCAGCGCCAATGACAAGACGACCGGGTTTGAGA
>CALWBA010000028.1 GCA_944375815.1 uncultured Lachnospiraceae bacterium
TTGTTTGACAGCTTAATTTTACATCAAAAAGGAACAGGATTCCTTATATTTTGGCCATTTTTTGAAAGTTGTGGATAACAAAACGCAGCAGATTTGTCTTAGGGGGATAATTCTGCGGAAACTCAAGGGACTTTATGATGTGCGCAGTTTAAACAAGCATGAAAGTGTCTGAGGAATATGGAAAGCATGGCAGCTTTCTGATAAAATGAAAATATACAGAAAAAACAGATTTGGAGTTGGTAGAATGAAACGAGAATTAGGGATTGCCAGATGCGGGCTTGCGTGCTGTGGAAGAACTTATAAATTACATAAAGACCGGAAAACGTTGTTAATATGCGTTGCTTGCGGCAACGGGCATATCTTCATACAATTGTGATAACATCTGAAAGAAGGAGGTTATCCGAAATGTTGAGTGAAAACTTAAAGACAATCAGAAAATCAAAAGGGCTTTCGCAGGAAGAATTTGCCGTTAAGCTGAATGTGGTGCGGCAGACAATATCCAAATGGGAGAGGGGATTATCAGTTCCCGATTCAGATATGCTGATTTCCATATCAGAAGTACTGGAAACACCCGTAAGTATTTTACTTGGAGAAACGATCAAAGAACCGGAAGCTGATGATTTAAAAGCGATCTCCGAAAAACTGGAGGTTATCAACCTGCAGCTTGCACAGAGGAAAGCTGCAGCGCAAAAGATACGGCACGGTCTGATTGTCTCAGTATGCATATCCATAGTAATTATTTATGCGGTTTTACTGTTCTTAAAGAGTCCATACCTGGGCTGGGATTTCAGCAACCCTGAAACCGCAGTTGCCGGTGCAGCTTTTCATGCGTTGGAATGGCTGTTTGTCAGAACTGCGCCGATCATTTTTATTACGGCAATCGTTGGGATTTTCTTATCACACAGGAAAGTATAAAAACACGCTGTGTTATATCCACCATTCAGGGGTAAGACTTCCCAGTGTGACGATTTTCTCATTTTCGTAATCCAGCATAATTTCAACGGAACGATAACTGTCCGGCATAAGCTGTGTCATAAATTCTCGACAGGCACCGCAGGGCGGAATCACTTTGCCGCTTCGATTGACAGCTATAACGCGGCGAAGAGCGTTCTCTCCATTTGTAATCATATGGAATATGGCATTGCGTTCAGCACATATACCCAGCGTACAGGCGGTATCGATGCAGACACCAACATAAATTTTTCCCGAAACAGATTCGACCGCAGCGGAAACACCGCCCGCGTCTACTGTACGGGATAATTTACGGGGATTAAGTACTTCCATTGCCGCGCTATACAGTTCATTCCAAATGTTATCCATGATAATTTCTCCTATAACTTTCGTTTCATCAATTTTTTCATTCTACCACAATTCCGAGAGTGTGGAAATAGCCTGTTTTCAGGTTGATTTTCCACCTTTCGGATTGTGGAATGTGAGGTCATTGATACCCACCTGCGCTTATGATATAATTTCCTGTAAGCGCGCGGCGTTTCTTCAGAGAGAAGGAGTTGTTTATTATGTTTCAGGTTAAAAACAGGGATATGATCAGCTGGATAAAAAATACATGGAAAAAATTTCTGTCGGCTTTACCTGTAATTTCTTTTTTCCTTTTTTATTTTTCACAGTTATAATATTCTTCGGAATGAAAAGCATTATGGCTGTCACCATTGCTACTGTATTATTTAAAGTTAATTATAAAAAGAAACAGTCATGGAGCAGACTGATCAGGGTAGTGCTGCTTCAATGCATTCTTTGCTGTATGGCCTATCTTGCAACACTGAATCTGCCATTGCGGATTATTCTTAATTTTATTATTCCATTCGGTTTGATTTTCTTTACTACAAATCAGTTTAATAAATTAGCGTATTTCTCAGAATTAATGACTTTTGTATTCCTTCAGTTAATGCCTCTGGATTTCAGAGGGTTTGTTTTTCAGACAGCTGCTTTTTTGTATGCGCTGGGCTGTTTTTTTGCGGTAACAATTATTTATCGCAGGATGCATCCTGCTGTTCCGAAATATGCCCAGGAAAGAAAGGGACTTCTTGCCTGTGCACAGTGGCTGGAGTCATTTCTGGATGATGGAAAAGTTCCGGAAACAGAACGGTCTCTTTATCAGTTATCTCAGGCTCTGTATCAAGATGCATTTATGCGTCACGGAGGCAGGGAGATTGTCAATATGGAAGGAAAAGTAAGCTATATTTTTGCATTGACTTTCCAGAGAGTGGCTTACTTTATCGGAAGCGGGCAAAAGATGAAGTGGTCAGAGAAGCAGGAAATCCGAATCGGTGAAAAGGAATATGTCAGAAACTGTGTCTGCTATCTGAAAAAGGCAGGAACAAGTGATTTTTGGACACAAGAAACCAGAAAAGAATTATATTCTGAGGGAAAAGAATTATTAATAACAGGAGAGGCACATGACACAGAAATATATACGGCCATGCAGAATTTTATCAGGCCGTTTCTTATAATTCTGGACACATTAAAATAATACGAAGAAGGACACGATACTTCCGGTTGGAAGATGCCTCATCATCGGAGAGGGGTTGGGAGATTACATGCTGCTTTGAAACTGGATTCTTTTGAATTTCGTTTTGCTATGCGTATGAGTATTGTTCTTGTGCTGACATTTACCTATGCAATGATCAGCAAAAAAAATAATGTATACTGGCTGCCGCTGAATGCGTTTCTTCTTTTGCGTCCGATGTATGAGGACAGCAGAAACAGACTGAAAACGCGATTTATGGGAACTGTTGCAGGATGTGTTGTTGTGGCTATTCTTTATCCGTTTCTTCCGGGATATACAGGACATCTGATTCTGGCTATACTAATGTCGGCCTGTATGTATACAGCCACACCGGGAACAACACCGCACGCTGTTTTTGTGACCTGCTTTAGTTTATCTATGGCAACACTGGCAATGGGAGAGGTTGCAGCGATCACGCTTCGAATTCTGTATGTGGCTGCCGCAGTTGTATGTGTGCTTGTAATCAATCGTTTCTTTTTCCCTACAAGTATGGGGAAGCAGTTCCGCTATAATGTCCAGCAGATTTTTCATATACACTATGTATATCTTCGGCTTCTCGGACAATCTTTAAATACAGAACTCAATTACGGGATAATCTGTGATGCACAGATTGAGTATCATATGATCCACGGACAGATGCAGGAATACATAGATAAAAATAAGCCGGCGAACAGCCCGATCTATCAGAAATTTCTTGGAATATCATGGCGTATGGTTGCGGAAATGGAGCAAATACTTTTTCTGGTCAATATAAAGAAAAGAGGAGCTGCAGCAGAAAAGACGTTGGAGAATTATGTCATTTTATCTCAGTATGTTCTTTAGCAGGTGAGCCGATATCTCCGGCTGAAACAGAGCTGGAAAAGTGATTCGGATGCCTATGATGCAGGATATCAGCGTACTGTTTCCGGAGAGCCGGAATTGTCATATCTGCTGACAAGATATGCAAAAAATATGTCCGAAATGTATCGTATGGCATGTGTTATAAACAGAAAATAGATAATCAGAAACGCATATATGGAGATCTCATCGTCAGGCAAAAGAAAGCCTGAGCGCTGAGATCTTTTTATATATCAGGATACTGACAAGAATTGTAATATTTCGTCTGCATTGTGGTGATTACTGGGAAGTGAGCCGAAATAATATAGGAAAAGCCGGGTTTTTGAGAAAAATATATGAATAAGCATGGTGATAATAGACAAAAACTATATTGTGAAATTGTGCAAAGTCACGTAAATATACAAAAAGGGACTCAAGTCCTTTTTTTAGTGGGAAAATACGGGTAATATGCAAGTAGATAAAGCAAAAACAGGGAACACAGACCGTTTTCAAGTATAAAAAGCGGCAGGCACACGATCACATGTAAATAAAAAGAAATGGAGGTTTGAAGATGAATTATTCAGAGGACGCAAGAAAACAATATCATATTCAAGTTGGAGAGGGAGATGTGGGACGCTACGTAATTCTTCCGGGTGATCCGAAGAGATGTGAGAAGATCGCAAAATATTTTGACAATGCAGTACTGGTGGCTGACAGCCGGGAATATGTAACATATACCGGATATCTGGATGGAGTAAAGGTAAGCGTGACATCTACAGGAATCGGAGGTCCGTCTGCATCCATAGCTATGGAAGAGCTTGTGAATGCCGGTGCTGATACATTTGTAAGAATCGGAACATGCGGAGGAATGCAGCTGAATGTGAAAAGCGGCGATGTTGTAATTGCAAACGGAGCGATCCGGATGGAAGGAACTAGTAAAGAATATGCGCCGATTGAATTTCCGGCAGTAGCAGACATTCAGGTGATCAACGCGCTGATGCAGTCAGCCGAAGAGCTGAAAAGTCCATATCATGTAGGGGTAGTACAGTGTAAAGATTCTTTTTACGGTCAGCATTCACCGGAGAGGATGCCGGTCAGCTATGAACTCATGAATAAATGGGAAGCATGGAAGCGTCTGGGATGCCTGGCTTCCGAGATGGAATCAGCAGCACTCTTCGTTGTGGCGAGCCATTTACATGTTCGTGCAGGTTCCTGCTTCCTTGTTCTGGCAAATCAGGAACGGGAAAAGGAAGGACTGGAAAATCCGGTGGTACATGATACGGATATGGCGATCCGGGTAGCGGTAGGTGCGATTCGAAATCTGATCGAAGCGGATAAGAAAGCCGGAAAATAAGGGGGAAGGTATCAATGACAGACACAAAGCAGATACAGACACTGATTGAAACCGCGATTGCACAGCTTGCTTTTTCCTATACACCGTATTCTCATTTTAAAGTAGGAGCTGCTCTTCTGGCTAAAAACGGAACGATTTATACAGGATGCAATATAGAAAATGCGGCATATACACCTACGAACTGTGCGGAAAGAACGGCAATATTTAAAGCAGTCAGCGAAGGAGTCCGGGAATTTGATGCCATCTGTATTGTGGGAGGAAAAGATGGAGTATTGGAAGAATTTGCTCCTCCTTGCGGAGTCTGCAGACAGGTGATGATGGAATTCTGCCAGCCGGACGAATTCCAGATTATCCTGGCAAAGGGAAAAGAGGACTATCAGATTTACACGCTGAAAGATCTGATGCCGCAGGGCTTCGGTCCGGGCAATCTGAAAGAAAGGTAGGAAAAGAATGAAGCAGCAAAAACGAGTATTTGTAATCGTAATAGATTCGCTTGGAATCGGTGTTATGCCGGATGGAGAAAAGTTTGGAGATAAGGGTGTCAATACACTGGCTCATATCTCAGAGTCAGTAGAACAATTTTGCATACCAACACTCCAGAAACTGGGAATTGCCAATCTGACGAAACTGCGTCAGGTTCCGGCGATAGAGAATCCGCTGGGATATCAGGCAGTACTTTGCGAGAGAAGCAACGGCAAAGATACCATGACCGGACACTGGGAGATTATGGGAATTGAGACAAAGAAGCCGTTTAAAACATTTACGGAACACGGTTTTCCGAAAGAGCTGATTGAAGAGCTGGAGCGCAGAACAGGCCATAAGATTATCGGAAATAAAAGTGCAAGCGGAACAGAAATCATTGATGAGCTTGGTGAGGAAGAAATAGCTACCGGACATATGATCGTATATACTTCCGCAGACTCAGTACTTCAGATCTGCGGCAATGAGGAGACTTTCGGACTGGACGAATTATATCGCTGCTGCGAAATCGCCAGAGAGCTGACCATGAAAGAAGAGTGGAGAGTCGGAAGAGTCATTGCAAGACCTTATGTTGGGAAAAAGGCCGGTGAGTTTGAACGTACGAGCAACCGTCACGATTATGCGCTGAAACCTCCGATGGATACAGCGCTGAATGTGTTAAAAGACAGTGGACTGGATGTGATTTCTGTCGGAAAAATCAATGATATCTATGACGGTGAGGGTATTACGGAAGCACACAAATCCAAATCTTCCGTTCACGGAATGGAGCAGACAATTGAACTTGCGGATAAAGATTTCCACGGACTTTGCTTTGTCAATCTGGTTGATTTCGATGCGAAATGGGGACATCGAAGAAATCCTGAAGGCTATGCCCGCGAGCTGGAAATGTTTGATGAAAAACTTGCCGTGCTGCTGGAAAAACTGAGAGAGGATGATCTTCTGATTATCACGGCAGATCACGGAAATGACCCGACTTACACGGGAACCGATCATACAAGGGAAAAAGTACCGTTCCTTGCATATTCCAAATCCATGGGGGGAAAAGGAATGCTGCCGGAGCAGGATACATTTGCAGTGATCGGGGCAACCATTGTTGATAATTTCGGCCTGGCTATGCCGGAAGGGACGATTGGAACTTCATTGCTTTCCAGCCTGAAATAACTGTCATTCTGAAAGGAGAAAAAAGACATGAAAAGAATCAAACGATTTACCGCTTTGCTTCTTGTTATCTGTATGGCGCTCGCTGTTGCCGGATGCGGGCCGTCAAAATCAAGCCAGGCCAGCGGCAGTTCGGAGTATCGTGTGGCCATGATTACAGACAGCGGTGATATTACGGACCAGTCTTTTAACCAGACAACATATGAAGCATGTCTTGAATATTGTACGGAAAATAATATTGATTTCACTTACAAAAAACCGGACGGCGATACAGACTATGCCCGTATTGCCATGATCGATGTAGCTGTAGCGGAAGGCTATAATATTATTGTAATGCCTGGATATATTTTTGCACCTGCACTGGTGGAGGTTACATATAAATATCCGGACGTCAAATTTATTGCGCTTGACATGACTGCAGGAGATATTATTGCAGCTGCGGTCGGAAACAAATATTATGACGATCCCGATGCTTATGAAGCCTCTGACTATTACAACACCAAGAATACGTATTGTGCGGTTTACCAGGAAGAGATACCGGGTTATATGGCAGGATACACGGCAGTAAGACTCGGATACCGGAAACTCGGATTCCTTGGCGGCCAGGCAGTACCGGCAGTTATGCGCTACGGATTCGGTTATGTTCAGGGAATCAATGACGCGGCAAAGGAGCTTGGCATTACAGACCAGGTAGAGGTGGAGTATGCATATGGCGGTCAGTTCTACGGATCGACAGAAATTACAGCTGCTATGGATACGTGGTACAGCCAGGGGACAGAAATCGTATTTGCATGTGGAGGAGGAATCTTTACTTCTGCGGCAGAGGCTGCTTCAAAGGTGGGCGGAAAGATGATTGGTGTTGACAGTGATCAGTCACCGATTATCGATGCGTACGGAGAAGGAATGACAGTGACATCAGCAATGAAAGGCCTGGGAGCAACCGTAAAAGCAATGCTGAATTCCATCATCGTAGATGATACATGGGAAGAGCATGTAGGAAAGATTGAAAATCTCGGACTGATTTCGGGAACAGACATGACAGTCAACTATGTCGGACTTCCGGAAGATACGACGCAATGGAATGATGAATTTACTGTAGAGGATTATTACGAACTTGTAGAAAAGATCTATGACGGACAAATCAAGATCGATAATTCCATAGATAAGATGCCGGAAGTTGAAGTCAAGGTGGACGAAAGACAAGGATCCATCATGTAAAAGCACTGCCGGAAGGAGGAGGTAAACATGGGAGAATATGCAGTTGAAATGCTCAATATTACAAAGAGATTTCCTGGTATTATAGCAAACGACAATATTACCCTTCAGCTGAAAAAAGGTGAGATTCATGCGCTCCTGGGAGAAAACGGCGCAGGAAAATCTACTCTGATGAGCGTTCTGTTCGGACTGTATCAGCCGGAAGAGGGAGAAATCCATAAAGATGGAAAAAAGGTAGATATTAAGAACCCGAATGACGCGAATGCGCTGGGAATCGGAATGGTACATCAGCATTTTAAGCTGGTTGAGTGCTTTTCTGTATTGGACAATATCATTCTGGGCGCAGAGCCCGTTCAGGGAGGTTTTCTGAAAAAAGAGGAAGCAAGAAAGAAAGTAATGGAGCTGTCAGAGCGATATCACCTTCAGATTGATCCCGATGCCATTGTTGAAAATATTACAGTCGGAATGCAGCAGAGAACTGAAATCTTAAAAATGCTGTACAGGGATAATGAAATTCTGATTTTTGATGAACCGACCGCAGTGCTGACCGTTCAGGAGATTGATGAACTGATGCAGATCATGAAAGGGCTTGCAAGAGAGGGAAAGAGCATTCTTTTCATATCTCACAAACTTAACGAGATCATGGAAGTTTCCGATCGCTGTACGGTCTTAAGAAAAGGAAAATATGTCGGAACAGTAGAAACAAAAGATACAACTCCTGAAAAACTTTCTGCCATGATGGTAGGAAGAAACGTATCATTTAAAGTGGAAAAAGAGCCTGCAAAACCGGGAGCGGTTGTACTGGATGTAAAAAATATGACAGTGGCAGGACAGAACAAGAAAGATGCTGTGCAGGATATGTCGTTCCAGGTGCGAAAGGGAGAAATAGTCTGTGTGACGGGAATCGACGGAAACGGCCAGACAGAGCTTGTATATGGTCTGACAGGACTGGAACCGTTAAAGAGCGGACAGATTCAAATGAATGGAAAAGATATCACAAAAGCTTCGGTTCGGCAGCGCTCCACAATGGGTATGAGTCATATACCGGAAGACCGGCATAAACACGGACTGGTTCTGGACTATTCGCTGGAAGACAACATGGTGCTTCAGAAATATTTTAAACCGCAGTTTACCAACAAGTTCGGACTGCTTAAGAGAAAAGAAATCCGGGAATACTCGGACAGACTCATTGAAGAATATGATATCCGTTCCGGACAGGGATCTTCGACGATCGTGCGGTCCATGTCTGGAGGAAATCAGCAGAAAGCAATCATTGCAAGAGAAATTGACAAAGATCCGGATCTTCTGATCGCAGTTCAGCCGACCAGAGGTGTGGATATCGGAGCGATTGAGTTTATTCATAAACAGCTGATTGAACAGAGAGATGCAGGAAAGGCAGTCCTTCTTGTCAGTCTGGAACTGGACGAAGTAATGGATGTGCCGGATCGGATTCTGGTTATGTACGAAGGAAGACTGGTTGGAGAATTCAAGCCTGACGAAGTGACCGTCGAAGAGCTTGGTCTGTATATGACCGGTGCCAAGAAACAGGAGGTGTAGGATATGAATACAAAAAATGAAAAGAAACGGTTCCTGCAGATGGACGGTGTGCAGACCGTCGTGGCCTCTCTGATCTGTATTGCTCTTGGACTGATTGTCGGATATATTGTACTTTTATGTATCAATCCTGCAGGAGCCTGGGATGCGATGACATCGATCCTCAAAAACTTTTTATACTTCCCAAGACCGGAAGTAGCGCTGGAATATTTCGGAAGCACTCTGGCAAAAACAGCACCGCTTCTGATGTGTACGCTGTCCATTCTGTTCGCATATAAAGTAGGACTCTTTAATATCGGAGCTTCCGGACAGTATGCAGTGGGAGCAGGACTGGCACTTTACCTTGCACTTGCTTTCCATATGCCCTGGTATATCTGCATGATCGCAGCTATGATCGGCGGAGGAATTCTCGGAGGAATCGCAGGTATCCTGAAAGCTTATTTGAACGTGAATGAAGTTATTGCAGGAATTATGCTGAACTGGATCAGTCTTTACAGTGTGAACATGCTTCTGACAAATGTCAAGGAGTCCAGCACAACCTACACAATGGCATTGAAAACCAACAGCCCGGATGGCCTGATTCCGAGCCTCGGACTGGATAAACTGTTTTCTGACAATCGCTATGTCACAATAGCTATTCCGCTTGCTGTCATCATCGCGATTCTTGTGTGGATTCTGATGAGCAAGACAAAGCTCGGATACGAATTAAAAGCAACCGGACTGAATAAAAACGCTGCAAAATATGCAGGTATGAAAGAAAAACGCAACATGATTCTTACAATGGTAATTGCCGGATGCCTCTCAGGACTTGGAGCAGCGTTCCTTTACTTAAGCGGAATCGAACAATGGTCCTGTGCTCAGACTGCAGTTCCGGCCATGGGATTTAATGGAATCGCGGCAGCATTCCTCGGAGGACTTAACCCGATCGGAAGTATCTTTTCCGCATTCTTTATCCAGCACATTACAAGCGGCGGTTCTTATGTGGACAAGATGGTATACTGCGCTCAGATTTCTGATCTTATCTCAGCGATTATTATCTACTTCTGCGGCTTCGTATTATTCTTTAAGCACTGCATGAACAGAAAAGCAAAGAAATAAGGAAGGAGGAAGAAAATATGGCACTCTTATTACAATATACATTGATTTATGCATCGGTATTGATGCTTGTGGCCCTTGGCGGATGCTTTTCTGAACGAAGCGGTGTGATTAACCTGGGGTTGGAAGGAACAATGGTTATCGGAGCTCTCGGCGGAGCGCTGGTAATGAAATACATGGGAAATCTGCCTGCAGCACTGATGATACTGGCAGTAATTATCGGAAGCGTGATCTTTGGAGTTTTATATTCGCTCTTACTCGCTGTATCAGCCATCAATTTTAAGGCAGACCAGACACTGGTCGGAACAGCTATGAATCTGCTTGGCACAGCGGCTGCAACCGTATTTGTCAAAGCTATCAATATGGGTGAAAATGTAAATAATGTTTCTTCCTCGATTCAGTATATCGAGCAGAGAAAAGCATTCTCAGCATTTAAAATCGGAAACTTTGAAGTCAGCTGGTTCATGATTCTGGCAGTTGTTTTACTGATTGCGGCACACATTGTACTTTACAAGACGAGATTCGGACTCAGACTTCGGGCGTGCGGTGAGCATCCCCAGGCAGCAGACTCCGTTGGAATTAATGTCTATAAGATGCGTTATGCCGGCGTTATGATTTCAGGACTTTTCGGAGGCATTGGAGGAATCGTCTATATCACAGCCGGTGTCAGTGAGTGGAAGTTTGAAAACGGTGTGGCAGGATTTGGTTTCCTTGCCCTGGCAGTTATGATTTTTGGACAGTGGGAACCGAAACTGATCGGTCTGGCAGCACTTCTGTTCGGATTATTCCGCGCTCTGTCCAATGTATACTCGGGATTCGATATTCTGGAAATGCTCAACATACCAAGCGCTGTTTACAACATGCTTCCGTATATTATTTCTCTTGTGGTGCTTGCTCTGTTTTCAAGAAATTCAAAAGCACCAAAAGCAGAAGGTATCCCCTACGACAAGGGACAAAGATAAGAAAAAGGAAAATCAGATCAAGGAGAGAACGACATGGAAAGATTTGCGATCAGAGGGAATATCTGTTACAGCGAGAATCAGAAGAGTATCAGGACAATAGAACATGGATATGTGATCTGCGAAGACGGAAAGAGCATCGGGATTTTCGAGGAATTGCCTGAACAATGGAAAGGGATCAGCTGCCGCGATTACGGCGACAGACTGATTATTCCGGGCCTTGTCGATCTTCATGTGCATGCCCCGCAGTATTCTTTCCGGGGACTTGGAATGGATCTGGAGCGCATTGACTGGCTGAACACGCATACATTTCCGGAAGAAGAGAAATATCAGGATTCCGGCTATGCGAAGAAAGCATATACCATTTTTACAGAGGATCTGCTCCGCAGTGCTACAACAAGAGCGTGTGTGTTTGGAACCTGCCATAAAGATGCAACACTCTGGCTCATGGAACAGATGGAAAAAGCAGGACTTGCGGGATATGTAGGGAAGGTCAATATGGACCGCAACAGTTCCCAGGGACTCTGCGAAAAAAGTGCCGAAGTTTCAGCTGAAGATACAGAAGCATGGATTCTGGCATCCGAAAAATTTTCCAATGTCAGACCGATCCTGACACCCCGATTTATTCCGACTTGTTCTGATGAACTGATGGAGCGGCTTTCGAAACTGCAGAAGCGCTACGGACTTCCGGCACAATCGCATCTTTCCGAAAACTTAAGCGAGATCGAATGGGTAAGGGAACTGCAGCCTAAGGCATCCTGCTATGGGGATGCCTACCGGATCCACGGCCTTTTCGGAGGAGACTGTCCAACCATTATGGCACACTGTGTATACAGCAGTGAAGAGGAGATCCGGATGATGAAAGAACAGGGTGTATTCGTCGCTCACTGTCCCGAATCCAACGCCAATCTGTCATCCGGGATCGCACCGGCAAAACGATATCTGGAAATGGGAATCAAAATGGGACTGGGTACGGATGTGGCAGCCGGCTCCTCACTCTCCATGTTTCGGGCAATGGCGATGGCTATTCAGTGCTCCAAGCTGCGATGGAGACTTACAGATCAGAGTATAAAACCGCTGACGGTGACCGAGGCGTTTTATCTCGCCACAAAAGGCGGCGGAGAATTTTTCGGAGCAGTAGGAAGTCTGGAAGCAGGTTATGAATTTGATGCAGTAGTCATTGATGATTCGAAGATCCGCAGTGCCAGAGAAGTTTCCGTAAGAGACCGTCTGGAACGACTTATTTATCTGGATCAGGATGCAGAAATTGAAGCAAAGTATGTGAAAGGAAAACAGATAACAGATAACAGGCAAAGGAAGACAGTAGGAGATAACAATGGAAAATACGTATCTGGCGAAAATTCTGCCGTTTCTGAATGAAATTGAAAAAGACAGAAGAGAACAGTTTGAGCAATATTTCCGCACAGCGCCGATGTGGCTGATGGAAACCTTTGCAGTGGAAGAGCTGGAAGAGGGGACGATCTTTGTACAGGAAGGCGAACCTGCAGATATGATTTACTTCATTGGCAAAGGACTGATTAAAGCGACAGACTACCGGATTTACGGTATCAACTATGACTTCATGATGTTTGAAAAAGTTTACGCATTCGGAGGAATGGAAGTCATTATCAACCTGGACAAGTATCAGACGACGCTGCAGACGGCGACAAAGTGTACAGTCCTGAAGATTCCCAAAGAAGGATTTAAAAAATGGCTGGATTCCGATATTATTGCTCTCAAACAGGAAAGCAGACTGATGGGAGAATATCTGCTTGAGCAGGCAAGAGACAGCCGTATGCTGCTCTTTCTCCAGGGTGCAGACCGGGTAGCTTTTCTTCTGATGAAGCGATACCGTAAATACGCACACAACGGGGTTCTGCGGATGAAGGGAGACCGTCAGGATCTGTCGGACTTTACGGGACTTTGTGTCAAGACGATCAGCCGTTCCATCAAGAAATTCAAAGAAAACGGCATGATATCGATGCAGGGCAGCTATATTCTGATTAACTATGAACAATATCACAGGATGAAAGACATGATCTCTGACATCCTGGCAGAAGATTTATAAAGGAGTGGTAAATAAATGAAAAATAAATTAATGACTTGCCTGGCAAGTATCAGGGAAAAAACAGATTTTCAGCCGGAGGTAGCGCTGATTTTAGGAAGCGGACTGGGAGATTATGCAGACGGAATCCGCATAGAAACAACGGTGGAGTACTCTGACATTGAAGGATTTCCCGTTTCCACAGTAAAGGGACATAAAGGACGTTTCGTTTTCGGGTATGTCGGAGAAGTGCCGGTTGTGATCATGCAGGGAAGAGTACATTATTATGAAGGATATCCTATGCCTGATGTTGTTCTTCCGACACGTCTTATGGGAATGCTGGGAGCGAAAAAACTGATTCTGACAAATGCGGCAGGAGGAATCAACGAGAACTTCCATCCGGGAGACTTTATGATGCTTACGGACCATATTGCCACAGGAGTGCCAAGTCCGCTGATCGGACCAAACATGGAAGATCTGGGACCGAGATTTCCGGATATGAGCGAAGTATACAGCAAACGGATTCAGAATGTGATTCGTTCTTCTGCAGAAGCATGCGGAGTAGACCTGAAAGAAGGAGTCTATGTCCAGCTGACAGGACCGGCTTATGAGACTCCGGCTGAAGTAAGAATGTGCCGGATCTGGGGCGGAGATGCAGTCGGCATGAGCACAGCCTGCGAGGCAATGGCTGCACGCCATATGGGAATGGAAATCGGAGGTATCTCCTGCATTACCAACCTGGCAGCAGGAATGAGCAATCAGAAACTGGATCACAAAGAAGTGCAGGAGACAGCAGACCGCGTATCCAAAGACTTTAAAAAACTGATTACAAAGATTATAGAAACCGTATAATCCGGCGTATGGAAAGGTGAGCGAACATGAATATAGAACAACTTCCCAAAATTGATTTGCACTGCCATCTGGATGGATCGCTTACAAAAGCTGTGATTGAACGCCGTCTGGGAAGGCCGGTATCTGAGGACATGCTGACGGTATCGGAAGAATGCAGGAGCCTGACAGAATATCTGGAAAAATTTGATCTTCCGCTGAAATGTCTGCAGGATGCAGAAGGGTTGGAAGAAGGTGCCTATACCTTTGTACAGGAGATCGCCAAAGAGAACATGAAATATATTGAAGTCCGCTTCGCTCCGATGCTTTCTGCTCACGAACATTTAAGCTGCGGCGAGGTCATCGAAGCGGTCAGAAAAGGAATGGAACGGGCGAAAGAGGATTTTAAAGTACGGTACGGCATCATTGTCTGCGCCATGAGAAACCATACCGTGGAACAGAACATGGAGATGCTTGCATGTGCAAAACAGTATCTCGGAAAAGGCGTGTGCGCCCTCGACCTGGCAGGTGATGAGTCTGCATTTCCGACCAAAAATTTCCGGAAGCTTTTTTGGGAGGCAAAACGAATCGGAATGCCGTTTACCATCCATTCAGGTGAGACCGGAAATCTCGAAAATGTAAGAGAAGCCCTGGAACTGGGAGCCAGAAGAATCGGACACGGAATCGCCCTGAAACAGGATCCGGAATTGATGAAGGCCTATGCCGAAGCCGGAATCGGTGTGGAGATGTGCCCTACAAGCAACTTCCAGACAAAAGCGGTCAGAACGTGGGAGGAGTATCCTCTCAGACAGTTTGTGGATGCCGGAATCAAAGTCAGTATCAACACGGATAACAGAACTGTCAGCAGTACCACGATGACAAAAGAACTGATAAAAATCTATGAACAATATGGACGGGATGAGGAATTGATTCTTGCGCTGCTCTGCAATGCGGCTGAGACAGCATTTGACCCGGAAATCAAAGAATTGTTTAAAAGAGAAAAGAAAGAGGTTTAAGATGGATAAGAAAGAAATTTTAAAATATGTAGACCATACCTTACTGACACAGACAGCAACCTGGGAAGAAATCCGCCAGATTCTGGACGATGCCATTAAATACGAAGCGGCATCTGCGTGCATCCCTGCTTCCTATGTAAAACAGTCTGCGGAATATGTGGAAGGAAAACTTCCTATCTGTACGGTAATCGGATTCCCGAACGGCTACAGTACCACAGCAGTTAAAATATTTGAGACAAAGGATGCTGTTGCAAACGGGGCAGATGAGATTGACATGGTTATCAACATCGGTCATCTCAAAGACAGAAAATACGAGGAAATCGAAGACGAAATCCGTCAGATCCATGAAGCCTGTGACGGCAGAATCCTGAAAGTTATCATTGAGACATGCCTGCTGACCGAAGAGGAGAAGATCAAAATGTGTGAGATCGTCACGAAAGCGGGAGCGGAATACATCAAGACTTCTACAGGTTTTTCCACTGCAGGGGCTACATTTGCGGATGTGGAACTGATGAGAGCCCATGTGGGAAAGGATGTTAAAGTTAAAGCAGCCGGCGGAATCTCATCCTTTGATGATGCAGACGAATTCATCCGCCTGGGAGCAGAGAGGCTTGGAACAAGCAGACTGGTTAAAATCATGAAAAACAGCCCTGACGCAGGATCCGGATACTAAAAGGAGGAGATCGCTTGGATACTCGCATGATCGTAGAACTGGTAGGGTATTTCGGCTCCGCACTGGTACTGCTGTCCTTTCTGATGACATCGGTTTTCAAACTGAGAATCATCAATGCAGCAGGAGGCGTGATCTGCACGATTTATGCGCTGATCATCCATGCCTACCCGACCGCCCTGATGAATACCTGTCTGGTTATTATCAATATTTATTATCTGATACGAATCCGGAAAACGGAACGGGCATATAACTTCGTGGAAGGTGAATCCCAAGAGCCGCTGATCCACTATCTTCTGAATTATTATAAAGAGGATATAATGAAATACTTCCCTGCATTTCAAGGGGCAGATGAGTCTCTTCCGCAGTATGATGCCGCGTATATTGTATGCCATAATGCGGAACCGGCCGGGATCTTTCTTGGAAAGCGAAGGACGGACGGGGAAGTGGAGGTTGCACTGGATTATTCGACACCTACATACAGGGACTGCTCAGTCGGAAAGTACCTGTACGGCAGACTGAGAGAACAGGGTGTTCGAAAACTGACCTTTATGGGGAAGGCAGGAGCGCATGAATCCTACCTGCAGACAATGGGATTTCAGAAACAGGGTGAAACATATATGAAAGACCTGATGAAGCTGTAAAAAGACAGCAGGAGACAATCCAACGGATTTCAGACTTTTTAAAGTTCTGAAAGATGTGTGGATTGTCTCCTTTTTTATTTCTCCGATTTGCGCTGCTGGATGGAATATTCCCGCGGGGTACATCCGTAGAATTTTTTAAACAGTTTATAGAAATAGTTTTCATTCAGAATCCCAACGGACGCGGCAATTTTACCGATGGCATAATCACTGTTTTTGAGCAGAACCGCAGCCTGATGCATACGGACTTCCAGGATATACTCGTTCAGTGAAATGCCGGAGTAATTCAGAAATCTCTTCATCAAGTATTTGGAGGACAGATGAAACTGCTCTCCTATGAGCTGCGAGGATAAATTCGGATCACTGTAATTTGAGGCTATATAATTCTGAATGCTCTGAATAAACAGGTGCTCTTTATCCTGATCAGTTTTGACCTGGAAAATGCGCAGTGTATCATCCAGATAATCAAGCATACTCTTCTGCACATCCTGCAAATAATGAGCCATATCAATCTGAGAATAAATCCATTCAAAACGGATTTTAGTCAGAACTCCTTTTGAATTACACAGCTCCTTTAATGTAAAGTTAATCTGATTTGCCAATGCCATGATCGATATCTGGATATTCTCATAGCGCATTTCCTGAAGCGCATGAAAGATCTCATGGATAGAAGGAACAGCGGATTCCAGATTTCCGATCTTTATTGCAGACAGACATTTTTTAACCAGATGATCCGGAAGGTGGTCATTGTCATTTGCAAGATTTACTTTACAGGTGTCCGGACTGATTACAGCATCGGGCCCGTAAACATAATGATAGTCATGTAAGGTCAGAGTTTCGTGATACAGGCGGGTGATATCAGTAGGCTGTAAAGCGATACCGCTGTACGAAACATTAAAATGTACAGATAAGTATTTTTTTACATAATCCTGCGTCTGTACAAGAATAGTTTCCAGGTTTGCATCGCGTCCTTCTCCTTTGGCCTGAATAATTCCCCATATAGAGTAGTCGCTTGTCATGAAAACTTCTGAGTTTCGGTCTTTCTTCAGAAGCTCAGATAAAATATTCTGTGTTGCAAATAAATATAACCGGAAGTCATCATCAGACCAGATGCTGCCGTCAACCTTTTGGCTGTCCATGGTCAGGTGAAACACACGAAGCGGCATATTGGAAGCTTCCGACAGCCAATGATCCGGCGTATAGGCAATAAAATTATTCCATACGTTTTTGGTACTGTCTACCAGAAGCTTTTCAAGCTGATATTGAGTGATTACATAGTGCGCGGCATGATTATGGTTCGTCAGTTTGTCATAGGAATCTTTATAAAGGTTCATAAGCTGCTGGAATTCGTTGCCTGTTTCCGGCGTCTGCCCGGAAAGTCCATTGACATATTTAAGCATTTTCTGAACCGGTGCATAAAGCTTTTTCGAAATCCCCCATATGGCCATGGCAAAAAGTATCACCCATATGATAATAACAACGGCAAAAGTATGTTTGAAACTTTCTATATTGGCAAATACATCATTATAGTTCTGAAGCATTACCAGTGAGTCCTGATTCGTGAGCGACAACTGTGTGATAAGATAACGTTCACCCTTGTAAGAATAGGTGATAGAATGGACATCATCATTCATTTCCTGTTCACCGGATTCGGCATGATCCGCAAAGAAGTTTTCCAGTATCTCGGAGCTGTCCTGCGATATGGTATCCGGATTTTGTGAAAATATATTTCCCTCATTGTCTAAAAGATAGATTTCACTCGGAATGCTTTCGTTTACACTGCGTATCTGCGTAAAGTTGTCGATCAGCCAGTTGGCATTCTGCTCCACGATAATAAAACTGGTAGATGAATCACTGCTGCTTTCAAAATCATATATCAGATATGTATATACATACAACTCTCCGGTACCGGTCTCGTTCGGTATTCTGCGAAGAATAGGCTTCAGTTTTGGCGGCATACTTTCGCCTGAAAAAAGATCAGTGATGGAAGACAGATATTCCGTAGAGTCCATGAGAGTAGAGTAATATTTCTTTTGGATTCCATTATAAATAGTGATCGAATATACAGACGGATAGACATTGAGTACAGAGGAATTAAAATAATCAATCTGTTCGTAAGCTTCTTTAGATGTAATGTTAGGGTTATACAGCAGGCTTTGAGTTCCATTGTCCAGATATATGGAAAAGCATAAATTAGATATCATATCCTGATATATATCATAATTATATTTGATTTGTTGAAGATTTTGATTATTGGCTGCCTGCTGTGCATCAAGTATTCTGCTTTTTGAAGAACTGTAGAGAGTAAATGCAAAAGGAACACAAAACAGTATTAATAATAAGGATAGAATCATGATCAGTGTTTGTTGATATGTGCTCTTTTTTAATAACTTCATTTTTCCCCACCTCAATGGCTTTTTTTTAATTGTAATAAAGGACAGGAATTCTGTAAAGGTGTAAAAAAGGACAATTACTGCAAAATGGGAAAAAGATACTGTATTTGGAACTTTTTTTATATAAAAAGGCGCCATTTTACTCTGGAAATCCGCATTATGGGGTATCTATAATGACAGTAACACCTGATGGAACGAGGTTATGGAAAAGAAATGGAGGCTGAGCATGTGAGAGATACGAAAGTAAAAAGGATGAAAATGAAAAAGGCCCGTCGAAAGATGAATTGGGGATTGACGGTCCTGGCTATTCCAGGGTTTGCATTTTTGGCAGCATTTTATTATGTGCCCCTGATTGGAATTGTTATACCATTTAAGCAGGTTGATTATGCGAAGGGCATATGGGGAAGCGACTGGGTTGGATTTAAAAACTTTGAATTTCTTTTTAAATCTCAGGATGCATTCCGAATTACAAGAAATACACTCTGCCTGAACGCCATGTTCATAACACTGACACTTGTATCGGCAATCTTTCTTGCGATACTTATGAATGAACTTACCAGAAAGAAAATAAAGGTTTACCAGACTGCAATGTTTATTCCGTATTTTGTATCATGGGTTGTAGCCAGCTATGTTGTATATGCGATGCTCAGTCCGGATATGGGAGTTATTCCTAACCTTATGGAATCAGCAGGAAAAGATCCGATCAATTTCTATGCGACGCCGAAAGTCTGGCCGGTTATACTGACAATCGCATATCTCTGGAAAAATATCGGATATATGACATTGCTCTTTTATGCAACGCTGATCAGCATTGATTCCAGCTATCTTGAAGCAGCGGCAATTGACGGGGCAAACAGGAGACAGCAGATATTTAAGATCATGATTCCATATATGATGCCGACAATTGTGATGATGGCACTCCTGCAGATAGGAAAAATATTCTACTCCGATTTTGGTATGTTTTATTTCCTTACCAGAAATTCGGGTGCCTTATATTCAACTACAGACGTAATCGATACATATGTATATCGTGCGCTCAGAGTAACAGGCGATATCGGTATTTCATCTGCAGCGGCATTGTATCAGTCGATCGTCGGATTTATTCTGGTACTCGTTTCCAATCTGATTGTCAAGAAGCGAAATAACGATTATGCGATATTCTAGGGAGGTGCAGACATGGTTCAGAAAAAAGGAACAAAGACAATATCACAAATTATCATAAATATAATATTTATAGTTATTGCATTATGCTGTGTTGTACCTCTTTTTTATATTCTTGCCGCATCCTTTACAGACGAGATGTCTTTGGCAAAAGAAGGTTATCATTTACTGCCGACAAAATTTTCATTAGAGGCATTTAAGTATGTATTCAAAAATCCGGCACAGATTTTAAACGCTTATGTGGTTACGATAGTTGTAACGGTTGGCGGAACATTATTCAGCCTGCTATGCACCAGTATGCTGGCATATGTGATGGCCAGAAAAGATTATAAATTCAGGAACGTTCTTTCCTTCTTAGTCTTTTTTACACTGCTTTTCAACGGAGGAATGGTGGCGAGCTATATTGTTAATACACAGTACTACAATTTAAAAGATACGATCTTTGCGATGATACTTCCCTACATCATTATGCCGTGGCATGTATTTCTCATGAATGGATTTTTTAAGGATACACCGATGGCACTGATAGAAGCAGCTAAGATCGACGGAGCTTCCGAAGCATATATCTTTTTCAAAATAGTAGCACCTATATCAAAACCGGCATTTGCAACGATTGGATTGTTTACCGCTTTTACATACTGGAATGACTGGTGGCTGTCCATGTTATACATCAACGAGAACAAACTTACTTCGCTGCAGTACTATCTGTACCGAATTATGAATAATATCGAATTCCTGAGATCTTCTATGGCAGCAGGAGTATCGGTGGACCTGTCACAGATCCCCGGAGAAACAGCCAGAATGGCATTGTGTGTTGTGGCAGTGGGACCGATGTTAATAGTATTCCCGTTCTTCCAGAAATACTTTGTGAAAGGAATTACGGTCGGTTCAGTAAAAGGCTAAGAAGTAGTGAACATTAAAAATGGAGGTGAACAGAAAAAAACAGCGGAACGCAGAATGAAGTAAAATAGAACAACGAGAGAGAGGGATAATTTTATGAGAAAAAAGATGAAAAAAGGATTTGCAGTTACATTGGCAATGGTAACATTAGCAGGAAGTCTGACGGGATGTGGAAAAAGTGAAGAGCAGAAGAGCCAGAGTACGGGGGATTCTTCCAGCGGCCTTGAAGAAGTGACATTGACCTGGTATATTCCGGGAAATGGTCCGCAGACGGATACAGCGAAAGTAGAAGACGCTATTTATGAATATCTGAAAGATGATCTGAATGTAAGAATCGATTTTGTAGAGTGCGACTGGGGAAGTTATGATGATAAAGTACAGATGGCGATTGCTTCTCAGGAGGCGTTCGATCTCTGCTATACGGCACACTGGTCAAACAACTTCTACAATAACGTATCTAAAAATGCATTTCTGGAATTGAATGATCTTCTGGATGAATATGGAAAAGATCTGAAAGAACTGATTCCTGATGAAGGATGGAAAGCGGCCACTGTAAATGGAAACATTTATGCTGTCCCGAATATGCAGATCTGGGCTTATCAGGGAGCCATAGGTGTAGAGAACAGTGTACTTGAAAAGTACAATTTTGACCTGACTCAGGTAAAAGAATTGAAAGATATGGAGCCATTGTTTGAACAGATTAAGGCAGATAATCCGGATATGTATCCGATTGTTAACTGCGGTCCGGCAGAGCTCCTTAATAATTATCAGAATACATTAGGTTATGAAGAACTTGCAGGCTCCAAGATACCGGGAGCGCTGGAATACGGTGATGATAGTATGACGGTTGTAAATCAGTTTGAACTTCCGCAGGTACAGGAATTTTTCAAGATGATGTATGACTGGAATCAGAAAGGATATTTCAGAAGCGATTCCGCTACGGTAACCGATGAAAACATGGATATCCAGATCGGAAAATCTGTTTCTAAGCTTACATCTACATATAAACCGGGTGTAGAAACTGATACAAAGGCGAAGACAGGAAAAGATTTCACATTCCAGCAGATTGGAGAGTCTCATCTGTCAACATCCAGTATCACAGCAGCCCTTACAGCTGTAAGCAGAACTTCCAAGAACCCAGAGCGGGCGATGATGTTTCTGAATAAATTAAATACAGACAAAGAACTGTATAATCTTGTTTGCTTCGGTATTGAAGGCGAGCATTATACAAAAGATGGAAATTATGCAATCCCTGTAGAAAATTCCGCATATAATCCGAATCAGGACTGGGTTTACGGAGATCAGTTTAATGCATTATACAGAGAGGGACAGGGAGAAGATGACTGGGCCAGAACAGAGGAAATCAACAATTCGGCAGAGCCGTCTCTTGCACTGGGATTTTCCTTTGATTCAACACCGGTACAGACACAGCTGGCAAGTGTAAGTGCAGTAGTTGATGAGTATTATTCGTCTCTTGCGACAGGAATGGTAAATCCGGATGAAGTGCTTCCGGAATTCCTTGAGAAACTGGAGCAGGCAGGAAGTAAGGATCTGATTGCTGAATGTCAAAAGCAGCTGGACGAGTGGGTAAAAGAAAATAAATAAAAGCAACAGAAAAATATTTTTGGGACAAGACTGCCCCCGTCATGAAAACGAGTAGTGGCGGGGGCAGACCTGTCTTGGGAGGGAAAGAATATATGAATATGAGATGGATTCTGCAAAGCGGAGAAAATGTTGAAACCCGTATAGATGAGGAAAGGGCAGCCATTTGTTTTCAGGAGAATGCCCGCAATACATATGTAGAACTGGAATATCAAATTCCGTTTTCCGTGACAGGGGATGAATATGTACTTTTCCCTTCGTGCTGTTATGACGGAAATAGATTTGATGTACTTAAGAAGAAGTACCCGCCTCTTTTTACACCTGAAGAAGCAAAGACAGATATGCCGGTGACAATTACTGATGTACCTAGACTTGAAAAAGACGGAAGCGGAGTGATTGAAGTAACCACAGGTGATGTCTCCGTTCCCTGTGTGGGAGTATATTCAAAAAAAGAAAAGAGAGCGGTCCTCTTTTATACCATTCAGGAGATAGAGGGCGTCAACCTGGGGCTGGCGTATCAAAAAGGAAGTATCCGCATTACCTATCCTCATATGAGAAAAAGAGAGATGTATCTGTGGCCGTTTATGCAGCAAAGCAGAGACGAAGGGAAAGATTTCTCACAGGGAGAAACAATACAGATTCCTTTCAGGATAAAGGAATTTGCATGTGACAGTATGGAAGAATTTTATCATATGTTTTTCGAAACACGCAAATGCATGGGAATGGATGACCGTGTACCCGAACCAATGGAAGAAAAGCAGCAGTTTCGTATCCAATGCGGGAAAATGAACCGATACAACTGGAAGGAAGAAGGTAAATTTTACGGTACAGAGATCACACCCGCAGGAAATATGAGCTGGCAGCCGGGCTGGATCGGCGGAGGAATGTATACATATCCGTTAATGCGGCTTGGCGGCAGTGTGGAGTGGGAGCGCGGTATGAGCACTCTTCGGCATCTGTTCCGGCAGCAGTCACCGTCGGGATTTTTCTATGAATCGAGTGATGAAAAGGGAAATCCTGTAAAAGATATCTTCGGATGTGAATGGTCCAAAGACTGGCATATGGTGAGAAAGTCAGCGGATATTTTATATTATCTGTTTATGCATTTCGATCTGATGAAGGAACGGGGGGAACAGGTTCCAAAAGAGTTTGAGGACGGAACCCGCAGGCTGGCAAATGCATTTGTGAGACTGTGGAAGAAATATGGACAGTTTGGTCAATTTGTAAGCCTGACAACGGGGGATATCATTGTGGGAGGCAGTACAAGCGGAGCGATGGCTGCGGCCGGACTTGCGGAAGCGGCCAGATATTTTGATGATGCATCCTATATGGAGACGGCTGAAAAGAGCGGGGAGTATTACTATACACAGGTGAAAGAGCAGGGATATACAACCGGAGGTCCCGGGGAAATCCTTCAGTGTCCGGACAGTGAAAGTGCGTTTGCTCTGCTTGAGAGTATGACAACGTTATATCGGCTGACAGGAAATGAGAAATGGCTGTCATACAGCAGATATCTGGCAGAATTCTGCAGCAGCTGGGTTGTTGCGTATAATTATAAATTCCGCAGAGGCAGTGAATTTGCCCGGCTGGATATGAAAACAACGGGATGCGTTTTCGCAAACGCACAGAATAAGCATGCGGCTCCCGGAATCTGTACGCTGTCGGGATATAGCCTGTACGATCTGTACCGGTGGACCGGAGAAGAAAAATATCTTGAACTTTTCCGGGATATTACAGATACAGTGAGCCAGTATATATCTACAGAACAGCGACCGATTTATTCCTGGGATGTGCCCAAAGATGCCATGCTGCTGGAAAACGGAGAAAATACCCGCATCGAGCCGGAAAAGCAGGAGCCGGGATTCATGTGCGAAAGAGTTAATATGTCAGACTGGGAAACAGAAAGATGTATAGGCGGCGTATTTCCAGGAAGCTGCTGCTGGTGCGAAACGGCAAATCTATTAATTCTCGCAGAAAAAGATAAGCGAAAAGGAGGCAGAAGATCATGACAGGAAGCAGAGAAAGATTAAGACAGACGCTTAACCATGAGGAACCTGATCAGGTGGTGATGGATCTGGGCTCCACGGCAATTTCAGGCATTCATGCGAATGCACTCGCCGGGCTCAGGGATGCGCTGGGACTGGAAAAGAAAAGAGTAAAAGTATGTGAGCCGCTGCAGCTTCTTGGAGAGGTGGAAGAGGATCTGCGTCAGAAACTGAAAGCGGATTGCGTGGATGTCTCAAACGGTTATAATATGTTCGGATTTTCAAACGCGGGAAGAAAGCCGTGGAAGCTGCAGACAGGACTGGAGGTAGATGTACCGGCAGACTTCAATACAACAGTTTCGGACGATGGGAGAACATATCTTTATCCGCAGGGGGATATGAGTGTGCCTCCGGCGGCCATGATGCCGAAAGGCGGATTTTTCTTTGACAACATTGTACGCGGAAGCTGTACCTGTGATGATGCGGAAGAGAGAAGCGCAAGGCAGGATTTCGGACAAGATTTCGGCCTGCTCAGCGAGGAACAGCTGCGGTTTATGGAAGACAGATGCAATTACTATTATAATGAGACGGATTACGGCATTCTTTACGGCGGAGCCATCGCATCACTGGGAGACTTTGCGCTGATTCCGGGGCCGAATGTGAAGCATCCGGCGGGGATCAGGGAATTGACGCAATTTATGATGGCGCCGTCTCTGTGCCCGGAGTATATCCATGAACTGTTTGATATGCAGACGGAATTTGCAATCCGCAATGCGGAGCTGATCTATCAGGCATGTGGAGATAAGATCCAGGCAATCTATGTGTCAGGCACGGATTTCGGTATTCAGACAGGGCCGTATATGGCGATTGACTGTTATCGGGAATTTTATAAACCGTACCATAAGAAGGTGAATGACTGGATTCATGGACATACAAACTGGAAGACGTTCTTTCACAGCTGCGGGGCAGTGACGGACTTTCTTCAGGACTTTTATGAGTGCGGCGTGGATATTCTTAATCCCGTACAGCTGTCAGCAGCAGGAATGGACGGCAAAATGCTGAAAGAGAAATGGGGAGATAAATTTGTATTCTGGGGCGGCGGAGTCGATACTCAGAAGACGCTTCCGTTTGGAACTCCGGAGGAAGTTTACAGAGAAGTTACACAGAGACTGGAGCTGTTTTCAAAAGGCGGGGGATTTGTATTTAATACCGTCCACAATATACAGGGAAATGTACCGGTAGACAACCTGCTGGCAATGTACCGGGCAGTGGAGGATTTCAGAAAGGGACAGAAGAAAAAATGACGAGCAGAGAGATTGTAAAAAGAGCAATTCACTTTCAATATCCGCCCAGGATCCCTTATAATTTTGACTCCAACAGAACTCCTGTGGACGGAATCACATACGGCGAAGATATGATGTGGGTTTTTGCTCAGATGAGAGCGGCTGCAGACGGCGAAAATGAGTGGGGAGTTATCTATGAAGCTATAGGTGACAGTTTTGGAGAGCCGAAGAAATTTCCTCTGGAAGGAAAGGAAGATCTGGAAGGCTATAACTTTCCTGATTTTTCCGAGGATTGGCGCTATGATGAAATGCGTGCGCAGATAGAGGAAAACCATGGGGAAAAATATGTGCTGGGGATGCTTCCCAACGGGATTTTCCAGCACATGATCGATCTGTTTGGCTTCATGGATTTTATGATGAATATTGGATGCAACATTGAGCTTGTAGAGGAACTTGCAGATCGGCTTTGCGATTCGGCAATTGCAGCGGCGGGAAAAATGGCAGAGTGCGGAGTGGACGGCATCATTACAATTGACGACCTGGCTCTGCAGGACAGAATGATGATAAAAATGGAAACCTTTGTGAGAGTGTTCAAACCGAGATTTGAACGTCTGTATAAAGTCTGCCATGGTCTGGGTATGGATACGTTTATCCACTGCTGCGGTTATACATTAGATATGATCGAGCATCTGATTGAAGCAGGGGCTGACGTGGTTAATCTGGATCAGCAGGATAACATGGGAATATGGAATCTTTCTGCAAGATATAAGGGCAGAATCTGTTTTTTCTGTCCGCTGGATATTCAGAGGACACTGGACATGAACAAGGAAGAAATTGAGGATCGGGTGCGCGAAATGATAGAAGCTTTTGCCGATAAGAGCGGAGGCTTTATCGCAAAAACATATCCGCAGCCAAGAGCAATTCATATGAGTGATGCGTATCTGAAAATGGTGACAGATGCATTTAAAAAGTATCAGGTTCTGTGAACAGAAAGTATGGGTATTCGCAGGGAAAGGAATTGATATGGGAATACATTTCGATCAGGAAAGATGGCAACAGGTAGAGAAAAATTATACGCTCTGGTGGGAAGGAAAACTGGAAAGACCGTTGATAAAAGCAGTTGTAAAAGCCGCTTATGCACCGGACAGGAAAAAACCGGATGTACCGCTCCTGTCTATGCAGAATTGTAACTGTCTGGAGTATTCTCCGGAAGAGCTGATTGATGCATTGGATTATGAACTTTGCCAGTGCGAATTTCTGGGGGATTCTTTTCCGATGATAAATATGGCAGCATTCGGTCCGGGCGTTCTGGCAGGATTCTGCGGTGCAAGGCTGGATAACAGTACGGGATCCGTATGGTATTTTCCGAAGGAGAAATTATCAATTGATCAGATCAATGTAAAGTATGATCCCAATAATATATGGGCGCAGAGAATCAAAGATATCTATCGGGCAGGAAAGGAGCGCTGGGGTAATCTCGTATTGATGTCCATGCCGGATCTGGGCGGCGTACAGGATATTCTGGCAATTTTGCTCGGGAATGAGGAGTATATGTTTGCGTTATATGATGAACCGGAAGAAGTATTCCGGGTTCAGAAACAGATAAGGAGTGCATTTATAGAGGCATACAAAGATCTGGAAAGCGTTCTGGGGCCGGATCATCCCGGATACAGTGACTGGAGCGGGTTATACAGCAAAAAACGATCTTATATTTTTCAGGACGATTTCGCATATATGATCAGTCCTGAAATGTTTGAAGAGTTTGCGCTGAATGATATGAAAGAACTGAAAAGGGAGTTTCCGAATGTTATGTATCATCTGGACGGTGTCGGTAATCTGAATCATCTGGATATGCTGCTTGATCATACCGATATTCAGGCATACCAGTGGGTCTACGGAGCGGGCCAGCCGTCCGCCAGACATTGGATGGACGTCTATGATAAGCTGCATGAGCGCGGAAAAAATATGGAAATTATAGGAAGCATTGAGGATTTTTCAGTTATAGCAGAAAAAAATGCAAAAGGACTGTTTTACCATCTTCTGATTGATGATAAAGAAGGTACGGCAAAACGTGAAGAAGCTTATAAAGACTGTCTGAACGATTATCACATAATAGAACGGAGCCGGAGAAAAGAGGCAGAAGATCTTCTGAAAAAATGGCTATAAAGTAAAAAATATTTCTCCATTGATTAAAGTATGAACTGACAAAAAATCGCAAGAGAATTGCAAGGACTTTTAGCGATGGTTTTATGGTAAAATACAAATCAAAGGAGGAAGATATGGAACGAAAAACAGAATCTAACTTAAACCTGATACATGCAGCATGGCAGGATGTTTCTGAAGTCTGTAAAGAACTTGAAACCTCAGAGAAGGGTCTGAGCATTGAGCAGGCGGAGGCAAGGAAAAGTAAGAAGAATCAGCTGTGGGAGAAGAAAGAAGATACCATCTGGTATCGCATCAGAAGAGCTTTTTTTAATCCGTTTACAGGAGTCTTGCTTTTTTTAGCCTGTATCTCCTATGTGACTAATCATTGGATCAACGCAGATGAACAGAGAAATTTATATTCCTCATGGATTCTGCTGGTTATGGTTTTTATCAGCGGCGGGATTCGATTAAGCCAGGAAATGAAATCGCGTCATGCGACAGAAGAACTGGAACGTCTGATTCATACGAATGTTCATGTAAAAAGAGAGGGAATTCTTTTAGAAGTAGCAGCCGAAGAACTGGTTCCCGGAGACTGTGTATATGTCACCGCAGGAAGCAGAATTCCTGCGGATCTGCGTTTGATGAATACGCAGGATCTGTTTCTTTCTCAGGCCGCAGTGAGCGGAGAAAGCGCGATTGTAGAAAAAAACAGCAGAAAATATACGGGAGAAAAGAAGAGCTCACCGATTTATTATCCCAATCTGGCATTTATGGGAACTACCGTAATCAGCGGAAAAGGGGAAGGCATTGTTCTCGCTTCGGGGCGGAATACCCTGTACGGCAGATCTTATGCAGAGGGAATAAAAAGTTCGGATTGTTTTGAAAAAGGTGCTAATTCGATCGCAAAGGTTATGTTGAAATTTATGTTCGTATTGGTGCCGATTGTGTTTGCTGTCTCCGGAATTATACGAGGCAACTGGCTGGAGGCGTTTCTGTTTGCGGTGTCTGTGGCAGTGGGGCTGATGCCGGAAATGCTGCCTATGGTTATTACTGCCTGCCTTGCAAAAGGAAGTCTGCTGCTGTCTAAGAAGAAAACTCTGATAAAAAATATGAATTCCATGCAGGGTTTTGGAAGCATGGATGTTCTGTGCATCGATAAGACAGGTACCATCACCAATGAAACAATAATTCTTGAATATTATATGGACATTCTCGGAAATGAAAGCGGAATGGTTTTGGACTATGCGTATCTGAACAGCTATTACCATTCCGGTATCCGAAATCCGATCGATGCAGCGGTATTAAAGTGCTATGAAATGCCGGACAAACAGAGCTATTATGAGACGCTGACCCAGACATACAAAAAGAAAGATGAAGTACCCTTTGATTATGAGAGGAAATGCGTCAGTGTTTTAGTCGAAGATCCGAATGGGCATCAGGAATTAATTCTGAAAGGCGAACCGGATGCTGTTTTAAAACGCTGTGATAAAGCAGAATATCTGGGACAGATAATTCCGATACAGTCCGACGCAAAACGGAATATGGATGAAATCATCGGTGAGATGCTGGAAGACGGAATGAAGGTCATTGCTGTAGCGAAAAAAGATATTTTGTCCTCTTCAGAAATCACAAGTTCAGATGAAGGCAATATGATACTGTTGGGTTACCTCGCTTTTTTTGATGCGCCCAAAAGTTCGGCAAAACAGGCAATAAAGAAATTAAGTGATCTGAAAGTCAAAACTAAAATTCTCACAGGGGATAGAAAAGATGTGACCCTGTCTATCTGCAGAAGGGTGGGAATGGACTGCAGCAGGATTCTGACAGGGCAGGAGATTGAGAATTTAGAAGAATCTCAGTTCCAAACTGCCATAGAGTATGGCGAAGTATTTGCAGAACTGACACCGAATCAAAAAGTAGAGATCATCAAGGTGCTGAGGGAGAACGGACATACGGTAGGTTTCCTGGGAGACGGTATGAATGATGTTCCGGCGATCTGTGAAGCGGATGTCGGGATTTCTGTGGATACTGCGGTTGATGCGGCAAAGGATGCAGCTGATGTGGTATTGCTGGCAAAGGATTTGAATGTACTGGAAGAAGGAATTTTAGAAGGAAGAAAAACCTTTATAAATATGTCAAAATATATCCGCATTACCGCAAGCTCTAATTTCGGCAATATTTTTTCCATTGTATGTGCCAGTGCCTTCCTTCCGTTCCTGCCCATGACAGCCATCCAGCTGCTTTTGCTGAATTTGCTGTATGATACGCTTTGCATGGTTCTTCCATGGGATTGTGTGGATCCTGAAGATTATCGAAAACCGAGGGAGTGGTCCGGAAAAACTTTGGGGCGGTTTATGCGCTGGTTTGGACCGATCAGTTCTGCATTTGACATACTGACGTTTCTGTTCCTGTATTTTGTCCTGTGCCCGGCAGTATGCGGAGGTGTCACCTTTGGGCATATATCAGATCCGGAGATGGCGGCAAAATACATATCGGTCTTTCAGACCGGATGGTTTTTGGAGTCCATGTGGTCACAGATACTGATCCTGCAAATGCTGAGAACTTCCAAAGTACCTTTTATTCAAAGCAAACCGTCAAAAAGCGTTACGATAATTACACTGCTTGGAATTGTCGGATTTTCCGGCATTACGGTACTTCCGCTTGGAAAGCTTTTGGGACTGACAATGCTTCCCGGAGAATATTTTGGCTATCTTCTGGTAGTTGTTTTAGGATATATGTTTTTGACAAATCTGATAAAAAGAAGATATGTGAAACAATATCATGAATTAATTTAAGGAGGATAGTTATGAAAAAAGATATAATCTATGTTAACATTCCTTCTGAATTGATTCAGTGGGTCTCTCAAAAGGTTCAGACAGAATATCATGACAGAAAGGAAGCAGAGGAATTCGTTCATGGCTTAAGAAGCCTTTTGCACAGTCAGGAAAAAGCTCTTTTTCTGGAAAAGACCGAAGGATCCGAAGGAAGCGGAGAACATGAATCAGGAGAACTGATGATTAATTCCAAGAGCAGAAGAGTTCTGTGCAAAGGAAAGGAAGTGAATTTAACACCGAAAGAATTTGATATTCTGTATTTCCTATTCCAAAACAAAGGGGAGGTTTTCACGAAAGAACAGATTTATCAGGCTGTATGGGCGGATGAATATATGATGGCAGACAGCAATATCATGGCGTTTATCAGAAAAATCCGCAAAAAGATAGAGCCGAATCCGGATGCACCGATTTATATTCTGACGATCTGGGGAGTGGGATATAAATATAATGAAAGAATGTAAAGACAGATAACAAATCTGATTACATCAGAATGATTTTATAATAAGGAACATAGGAAAATACGTCCTGTAGAAGAGTCTATCTTTGTACGGGACGTATTTTTATTATGTTAATTTCTTGCCAAATTGCAAGAAAATCGCAAGGTTTTGCCCATAGGATTTTATCGCATTTTTCTGTATGCTTTTCCCGTAAGCGAAAGGAGGAAATAAAGATGAGACTGCAATGTATGATTTTTGGATTGCTCTTTTTGGGGACGGGGATTTTCTTTTTTATCGGAAAGGCAATTCCATTACTGAGAGGCTGGCAAATCCTTTCGGAGGAAGAACGGGCAAGTATAAATGCAGGGTGGCTGGGAAGAAATGCCGGTATTGTATTTATAAGTGCAGGGGTGATCTTTGAACTGTCAGCGTGGAGTACAGGATTCCGGGAAAAGGCATTTGTCTGGTCCATGATCGCCTGGCTTGTTTTGACAGGAACGGATGTATATCTTATGGAAAAAACCAAGAGATATTTAATCAAAAAAGGGGATAAAGAAGAGGGAGGTACAGTATGACAAGAGAAAATAAGAGAATAAACATAAAGAAAGCAGAGGAGAAAAGAATCCGCAGAGATCATGCGGATAAGGTTCTGGAATTTGCGGCAACCAATAAAATCAAACCGGTTTTAAAGGAGATGAATACAACTCTGCGCGGTCTTTCGGAAGAAGCCGTACTGGAAAGCAGATCCGTACATGGAAAAAACAAAGTTACCCACGAAAAGAAGAAAACATTGTTTCAGAGGCTGGCCGGAGCATTTATAAATCCCTTTACGGCTATTTTGTTTTGCCTGGCGATTGTGTCTTCTATAACAGATATTCTTATGCCGATGATGCAGAGAACACCGGATGATGTCGATCCGCTGACTGTCATTATTATATGTACCATGGTGCTGATTTCCGGAACTCTGCGGTTTGTACAGGAATCCCGGTCCGGGAGTGCCGCGGAAAAATTACTGGCAATGATTACTACAACCTGTACGGTGGATAGAAAAGAAGGAATAAAAATAGAAATTCCGTTGGAGGAAACGGTAGTAGGTGATATTGTTCACTTATCTGCAGGTGATATGGTTCCGGCAGACCTTCGGATTATAGAAGCGAAAGATCTGTTTATCAGTCAGGCTTCTCTCACAGGAGAGAGTGATCCGATAGAAAAAACCGCGGATGTCTGTAATGTAAAACACGGTGCTGTCACCGATTATACGAATATTGCGTTTATGGGAAGTAATGTAATCAGCGGAAGTGCCGTCGGCGTAGCTCTGGCAGTGGGAGATAACACACTATTCGGAACGATGGCATCTTCCGTAGCACAGGAAGCGGTGGAAACAAATTTTACAAAAGGTGTCAACGCGGTATCCTGGGTTTTAATCCGATTTATGCTTATTATGGTTCCGATTGTCTTTGTGGTCAACGGACTGACAAAAGGAGACTGGCTGGAGGCATTTCTGTTTGGCATTTCAGTTGCGGTAGGCCTGACACCGGAAATGCTTCCTATGATTGTAACAACATGTCTGGCCAAAGGGGCAGTCTCCATGTCAAAGAAAAAAACAATTGTAAAGAATCTGAACTCCATTCAGAACTTCGGAGCTATTGATATTTTATGTACGGATAAAACCGGAACCCTGACTCAGGATAAGGTAGTGCTGGAATACCACATGGATGTTACGGGAAAGGAAGATGTAAGAGTTCTGCGTCACGCATATCTGAACAGTTATTTTCAGACAGGATATAAAAACCTGATGGATCTGGCGATAATCCAGAAAACAGAAGAGGAGGAGGCAGAGAATCCGCAGCTTCTGGATTTATCAGAGGCATATGAGAAGATTGACGAAGTTCCGTTTGATTTTAGCAGAAGACGACTGTCCACAGTGGTAAGGGACAAACAGGGGAAAACTCAGATGATTACCAAAGGTGCAGTGGAAGAAATGCTGTCTGTCTGCTCCAGCGTAGAGTATAAAGGGAAGATCGAGCCTCTGACAGAAGAGCTGAAAGAGAAAATTTTAGTAAAAGTAAATGATTTGAATGAAGACGGTATGAGAGTTATTGCTGTGGCTCAGAAAACAAATCCTTCCCAGGTGGGAGCCTTTGGAGTAAAGGATGAGTGCGATATGGTGCTGTTAGGATATCTGGCATTTTTAGATCCTCCAAAGGAATCTACTGCGCAGGCAATCCTGGCTTTGAGAAAATATGGAGTGATAACAAAAATTCTGACAGGAGACAACGAAAAGGTAACCAGATGTATCTGCAAACAGGTGGGAATGGAAGTCCGAAATATGCTGCTGGGAACAGATATTGCGCAGATGAGTGACAGTCAGCTGGCTAAGGCGGCCGAAGAAACGGATGTATTTGCCAAACTTTCTCCAGACCAGAAGGCCCGTGTGGTAACTGTGCTGAGAAACAGCGGGCATACCGTAGGCTATATGGGGGACGGGATTAATGACGCAGCGGCTATGAAGTCCGCAGACATTGGAATTTCAGTGGATACGGCAGTTGATATAGCCAAGGAATCCGCAGATATTATTCTTCTGGAAAAGGATCTGATGGTATTGGAAGAAGGTATTATAGAGGGAAGAAAGACGTATGCAAACATGATTAAATATATTAAAATGACAGCTTCGTCTAATTTTGGAAATATGTTTTCCGTACTGGCGGCCTCAGCACTGCTTCCCTTCCTCCCCATGATGAGTCTGCATCTGATTTTGTTAAATCTGATTTACGACTTATCCTGTACCGCCATTCCGTGGGATAATGTGGACGAAGAATTTCTGATACAGCCCAGAACATGGGATGCCTCTTCGATTGGAAACTTCATGATATGGATCGGACCGACCAGCTCTATTTTTGACTGGACGACCTATGCTTTCATGTATTTTGTATTCTGCCCGAAGTTTATATCTCATGGTGTTCTGTATAATGATCTGGCTGCGCATTATACAGGAACGGAACTGGCCAGAATGCAGAGTGATTATGCAGCCATGTTTCAGGCCGGCTGGTTTATTGAATCTATGTGGAGTCAGACGCTTGTCATCCATATGATCAGAACCCCCAAAATTCCGTTTATCCAGAGCAGGGCATCAGCACCCGTAACAATGCTGACGTTCATCGGCATTACGGTTCTGACAGTCATTCCTTTTACCGGTTTTGGAAAGATCCTGGGATTTGTGGCACCGCCGGCAGCATTCTTTGCATATCTGATTCCGTGTATTTTGCTGTATATGGCACTGGCAACCAGTCTGAAAAAAGCGTATGTAAGAAATTATGGAGAACTTTTATAAATAGAAGAAAAGGAGCAGGACAAAATGAATTGGACACAGTTATTTTTAAAACTTTTTGGGAGAACAGAGCTGTTTGGAATTAATCTTGGATTTTGGGTTGCTATGGGAATCTGCCTGCTGGTGGTGGTGAGTATGAATCTGGTTTTCTGGGGAATAAAACCTGGTTCCAAAAAGAAAAATACTTTGAAATAATGACAGACGGGGCAGCTGCACAAAATGCAGCTGCCCCGTCTTATAAGAGAAAGCATGAAATTTTTTATGCTACTCCATGAACTTCCAGCCAGTCAAGGAGAATGCGTTTTCCATTTTTCTTAGCGCGGGCCATATAGGTAAACTGCAGAATAGTAAGAGCTGTAAATACAACAGCCAGTACAATCAGCACAATCACTGAAGTACGGATACTTTCTCCGCCCGCTATAGTGCTTCTGAATGCATTTACCGTATAGGTAAACGGAAGGTAGGCGTGAATCTTTGCCACAAAGGACGGAGAAATCTCAACCGGATAGGTTCCTGCAGAGCCGGCCAGCTGTATGACCATAAAGATCAGCATCAGGAAACTTCCCACTTTGCCGAAAGTAATGTTGAAAAAGTACATGATAGATGTAAATGTAACCGATGCCAGACAGGAGAAGAGCACTGTCTTGATCATCTCTGCCGGAGTAAATCCATCGATGAGATGGAGAAGGAAGATCAGAAGGACTCCCTGCAGAACAGCTACCGGATAAAGTACGGAAGCTTTGCCTGCCCACCATGAAAAACCGGATTTGAGTTTTCCTTTATATTCTGTCAGCGGATACATGAGGCAGAAAGCAAGACAGCCTACCCAGAGACCTACAGACATCATATAAGGTGCCATGGCATGTCCATTGTTTTCAACCGTAGTCATCTGTGTCTCTTCATCTACAATCGGAGCTGCAAACATACTTATCATATCGTCATTCGCAGATGCTTTGCTGATTTCTTCAGCACCGTCAATCAGGCCTTCCTCCAGCGCGGCAGAGCCGTCAAGGAGTTTATCCATACCGCTGCCCAGTTCTTTGGAACCGTCATAAAGCTGTGAAGAACCGTCCTGGATTTTTACAGCACCCTGTGCCAGCTGGTCTGCACCGCTGATCAGTGTACCGTTATTGGAAACAAGCTTTTCCATACCGGCTTTCAGGGTATTTGTCCCTTCTGCCAGCTGGTCTGCACCCATAGCAAGAGTTCCTGCTCCGTCTGCCAGTTTCTGTGTTCCTCCGGTAAGAGCCTCATTATTTCCAGCCAGAGTATTGACCCCGTCTGTGTATGTCCTGATTCCTCCGCTTAATGTTCTTACACCCTCTGAAAGAGCTGCTCCGCCTGATGCAACCTGGCTGATACCTCCAGTCACAGAACTTCCTGCCTCTTTTAAAGCTGCTGCACCGGATGTAAGCACCGGATCATTTGCGGTCAGCTTCTGAAAGCCTTCATTTAAAGTTTTTACACCAGCCGCTGCTTTAGGTAAATTTTTTGTTCCTGTTTCCAGTGTATCCAGCGCCCTGGAAACAGCTGCTACACCCTGATCTGCTTTTTTAGCACCTTCGTAAAGCTGGCCTACGGCAGAAGTTACCTGCCTGATCGGGTCAGAGGAGATCTCGGGAATACTTCCGGCTGCTGCTGCCATCTTTTCTGCTCCGTCGGACATCTGGGCGGCTCCGTCTTTCATAGCTTCTGACTTGCTGCTTAAAGTTTCCGCTCCGGATCTTAAGCCGGCCGCCGCCTGTTCCAGCTGCCCTGCAGCAGCATTCAATGTCTGCTGCATCTGCGCGATCTGCTGAGAAGCCGCTGCGGCAGCCTGATCTGCCTGTGAAGTATAAGCCGAAGCATCGATACCTTCTACATTATTCTCAACAGTATTTACACCTGCTGCAGCTGAGGAAGAACTGCTGAGCGCTCCGATCACTGCGTTCAGACTTGCTGCCGACACCATTCCGTTTTCATCTGCACAGCTCTGAATTTCCTGAAGTGCAGCCTGTGCGCCTGCCATAGCTGTATGTAGTGCAGCGGTCTGCTGATTTGCCGCATTGATCTGTCCGTTTGCCGTATCGATCTGCTGCCTTGCGGCATCCAGCTTTGCGTTGGCATCTGCAGCACACTGAGTGACAGAGTTGGAAGCGGCCGATACCGCCTCTGAAACGGGGGCTGCAGCATTTTCAAGCAGCGAAGCTGAATCCGAGATCCCTGAACCTGCTGCTTCGGCTACACTTGCTGCATTTGTCATACCGTCCGCAGCCAGGAGCATTCCGGAAGCTGCAGTGTTCATTCCCTCTCCTGCATGTTCCATTCCGCTTTTTGCATCTTTAAGACCGGCGGACAGATGTGAGATATTTTCTCCGGTCATACTGCCTTCCAGTGACTGAAGCTGTCCATATAACTGTTCCAGACCCTGTGTAATCTGCAGGGTTCCCGGCTTTAAAGAACCGGAGACAGAACTGTTCAGCTGTGAAATACCTGCTGAAACCTGTCCAAGTTCTTCAAGAGGGGCCAGCTGTGCTGCACCTGCTGCCAGAGAATCGGCACCTGCCACATACTGAGTTACTCCATCTACCAGGGAATTGGCTCCGCTTACATACTGTACAGTTCCGGTTTTTAAGGTGTCCAGCCCTTTTTGAAACGCTTCCGAGCCAGTCTGAAGATCAGCTGCTCCGGCAGTCAGAAGAGCAGAATTACCGTTAAGTTCTGCTACGCCGGAAGTATAATCCTTAACACCCTGATTTAAAGTATTTATTCCGGCAGTAAGCTCCGGAACCTTGGCAGTCAGAGCTTTCACACCATCGTTTAACTGTCCTGCGCCGATATCTGCCTGCGCAACACCGTCTGTGTACTCTTTGAGTCCTTTTGTAAGCGCATCTGCACCATCCTTAAACGTCAGAGTACTGTCTGCCAGCTTTTTCAGGTTTTCCGTGATGGTCTTATTCCCATCGGAAGCAGTTTTGATTCCGCTTTTCAGTTCACTTGCTCCGTCTGCCGCATCCTGCATGCCGTCTCCGGCAGCGGCAATCTGGTCAAAAACCGCCTGCGTATAAGTTTCCGTTACCTGAGAAGCTACCTCGTCTCGTATTTTGGTAACCGCAGTTTCACTCATTTTCGAAGCAATGTAGTTTGTTCCCGGATTTGTTTCATATTTCAATTCCATTTTCTGAGGATGATCATCCATCAGAGTGGAGGCATTGGCTGAGAAATTTTCGGGAATGGTGATTACCATATAATAAGTTCCGTCTCTCAGTCCCTGTTCTGCCTCATCACTGTCCACAAAATGGAAATCCAGAGAATCATTTTCGCTCAGTGCCTCTTCCATATCCTTTCCCACATTCAGATCTTTTCCGTTATACACTACCGGCTGGTCATGATTGACTACAGCCACCGGAAGCTGATCCAGGTTTCCATAAGGATCCCACATGGATTTCAGAAACAGGCCCGCATAAATTACCGGTATAATAATGATGGCCAGAACCACCACCACCAGGATCCTGTTTTTCAACAGACTTTTCCATTCGTTTTTTATCATAGTCCATCCCTTTCTTTCAAAACTAAATAGCCTTTTGATCTATTAATAGTTTTTAGTTCTATTAATCAACAATGTGTTGATTTTGTTTATAGATGGTATTATACTAAAATGAAGACAAAATTCAATCAGCAAAAAAGAGTATCGTATTTATTAGTAGACAGTTTTTTGAATTTTGTCTATTAATTGCAAAATTCGACATTTTAACTAAAATATTATTCTTTTCAGAATAAAGATTGGGGGTTTTTATGGCCGAAAAAGTAGACCGGAGAGTCAGAAAAACAAAAATGCAGCTCAGACAGGGACTTGCCCGCCTGATGCAGAAAAAAAGTATAAAAGAAATCACGGTAAAAGAACTGGTAGATGAAGTGGACATCAACCGTTCTACGTTTTATCTGCACTATACGGATATTTATCAGATGCTGGAAAAAATTGAAGAGGAAGCCATGATTGATATCCGTGAAGCCATGGAAGGCTGCCCTGAGGATGCCTCCGAACGAGATAAGATGAAACCGTTCCTTGCCCGCTTTTTCGCTATTTTGAACAGCAACAGAGAGCTTTCCCTTGCGCTTCTGGGGCCGAACGGAGATATGGCGTTTGTAGAGCGGATTGAACATCTGATTGCAAACAAGTTCCTTATAAAAAATGATTTCCCTCAGGATCTCTATGAAATTCAGTATGCTTATTCGTTCTGCCTTAACGGCTGCATCGGAATGATTAAGGCATGGCTGTCCAAACCGGAGCATGAATCGCCCGATGCCATGGCGGAGCTTACCTATCATCTGATCGATAACACAACGCAGGAATACCTGTACTCTGATGCAGCCAAAAGTAGCAAGTCTGGCACCCTCCGGAAATCTGTGGTAAAATGTAGCGGAGAAAAAAGGAGGGATTTTGATTGAAATTCTCAATATTTCCGACACTGAAGGGATATAAGAAGGAATATCTGCTTAAGGATATTTTTACCGGAATTATTATCACGGCGGTGTCTATTCCGATTTCCATGGGATACTCGGAGATTGCGGGACTTCCGGCAGTATATGGGCTGTATGCCTCGGTGCTGCCGATTCTTGTGTTTGCGTTATTTTCCACTTCCCCGCAGTTTATCTTCGGCGTGGATGCGGCACCGGCCGCGATTGTGGGAGGAATGCTGGCTTCCGCGGGAATTACTGCAGGAACGCAGCAGGCTGAGGCGTTTGTGCCTCTGGTTACGCTGTTTACCGCCTGCTGGCTGCTGATTTTTGCAGTGTTCCGCGCAGGAAAGATCGTAGAGTACATATCAACGCCCGTAATGGGAGGCTTTGTCAGCGGTATCTGCTTTACGATTGTATTGATGCAGGTTCCGAAGCTTTTCGGATCAGGAGCAGGAACAGGGGAAGTCTTTGAGCTTGTCAAGGATATAGTAAAAGCTGCACAGCATATGAACTGGCTGTCATTGGCATTGGGTGTTGGAGCACTGGCTGTCATGCTCATCTCAAAGAAGCTGATTCCGCGTTTCCCGATGGCCATTGTTGTAATGGCTGTGGGAGCCTGTCTTACTGTTTTCTTCCACATCGATGAGTACGGCGTTAAAATGCTTGCGGCAGTAGAACCGGGACTTCCGGCGCTGTCTTTTCCAAGCCTGGGCGCCGGAGATCTGACCCACGCGCTCGGAACGAGTCTGACGGTATCGCTTGTAATCATGTCTGAGTCTCTGCTGGCGTCACATAACTTTGCCGCGCGAAACGGATACCGTCTTCGCGATAATCAGGAGATTCTGGCATATGCGGCAGGTAATTTTGCATCCTGCCTGGTCGGCGGATGCCCCGTAAACGGAAGTGTCTCCCGAACGGCCATGGGTGAGCAGTTCGGCGGAAAAACACAGCTGACATCCATCATTGCAGGAGTGGGAATGATATTTGTGCTGCTGTTTGCGGCGCCGCTGATTGGCTACCTTCCGGTACCGGTGCTCACAGCGATCGTAATATCCGCTCTTCTGGGTGTTATAGAATTCGATCTGGCACTGCGGTTATATAAAATCTGCCGGCCGGAATTTTTCATCTTCCTGGGTGCTTTTCTGGGCGTGCTTGTTCTCGGCACCATTTACGGTGTTGTTATCGGTATCGTGCTGTCATTCGTGGCAGTAATCCGAAGAGCTATGAACCCGGAGCGCGCATTGCTGGGCTACATCCCGGGACGGCGCGGATTTCACAGCATGAAGAGAAATTCTCACGCGCATGCCATTGAACATACCGTAATTTACCGTTTCAGCGGAAGTCTGTTCTTTGCGAACATAAAGATTCTGGAGGAAGATCTGGAGTCTTACATAAAGCCGGACACACGGTTTGTGATTGTGGATGCCGGAGGAATCGGAAGCATTGACCTGACAGCGGCAGAAGCTCTCGAGCGGATTTACCGGAGCCTGAAGAATCGCGGGATAAAATTTTATATTACAGAACATATTGAGGCAGTCAACGATCAGCTCAGAGCTTACAACGCAGGATACTTGATTGAAGAGGGCGCGGTTCGCCGTACAATCACTGCAGCTTTGCGTGATACGGGAATTCAGAAGCCGTATCCGCTGGAAGAACTCGGCAGAAGCTGGGTGAACCTTTCTGTTGAGGAGACAGATGCGGAGGAGGACAATTCTCTGCAGGAGTATGCCTGGGCATTCGGCGAGGACGCCGAGCGTCAGATAAGGGAAAATGTGCGGAGAATTCTGGAAAATATAACCTGTGCCGACGATCTGGAACATGTATTTGACGATGACTTTCTGCACAGGCTGCATATCTGGCGGGGAATGGGATATCTCGATGAAGCTGAAGTGCTGCGCCGGCTTGAGGAGCACTTAAAAGAGATCGCGCAGAAGCTGCAGATGGACGAGGCACAGATTCTGGAGCGCATGGAGACGCACCGCACAAAGATTATTGCTTATTTAAGCGAGAAGAATCCGGAAGCGCTGGAGCGCATGCGCAGCAACCGCCGTGCCTGGAAAGAACGGCTCAGAAAAGAGGACCCGTATGCATACGAACGGCTTATGCGCTTCCTGGAGAAATATGAGAATAACAGTGCAGACTGAAATATTTTATAGAAATTTTAGTTTATCTTAGAGAATATTTCAAACTTCCATAGTAAAATTAACAGGAATGGCCGGGGCTGTATCCCCGGTGCGGGATCTGCAAAGGAAGGAGCGGAAAAACGTATGACAAATGAGCAATATTATGAGATGATCCGCCCGTATGAGGACGCACTGAATTTAATGATGGCGCGGCTGGAAGTATTTAACCATTCCATGTATGACAGAGCGCACCAGAAACCGATTCACAATATACAGTCAAGGATAAAGAAAAAACAAAGTATTGAGGATAAACTGGTGCGGAGCGGGAAGGCGCCCAGCGTATCAAGTGCCAAGGATTATCTGCAGGACATCGCGGGAATCCGGGTGATCTGTTACTTTGTCCGGGATGTTGAGCTTCTGATGAAGAACCTGAAGAGCCAGTCGGAGCTGATTGTCATAAAGGAGAAAGATTACATCAATAATCCAAAGCCAAACGGCTACCGCAGTTACCACATTGTACTGGGAGTTCCGGTATGCTATCTGGATTCACAGGAGTATTATCCGGTGGAAATTCAGATTCGGACGCTGGGAATGGATTTCTGGGCAAGTATGGAGCACAGGATCTGTTATAAGCGGGAGCGGGATGACAAGCAGGAAATACAGGAAGTTCTGCTGCGCTATGCAGCGCAGCTCAAAGAGATGGAGGATGACTTTGAGCAGTATAATGATCTGCGGGAGTTATCCCAGAAATAAAAAGGCATGAGCCGGAAAGAGGGGGTCAATTATGGCAGAAAAGAAAAGCACCGTACTCTGGGAGGACAGAAGACATATCCTGTGGTTCCCTATCACGTTTGACAAGTACCGGATTGAGAACGGAAGGATTTACTGTTCACACGGACTGCTCAGGCAGGAAGAACATGAGTGTCTGATCTACCGCATTCTTGATATTTCGTATGTACGGACAATCACAAACCGTATCTGCGGGACAGGGACAATTATTCTGCGCACAAAAGATGCCTCAGATCCGGTGCTGACGATCAAGAATGTGAAAGACAGCCAGAGAATCAAGACTATGATCAGCGATCTGGTGGAGTCCGAACGTGAACTTCGGGGTGTTGCCGGAAGAGAAATGTTTGGTGCAGGCGGCGGCAGAGGCGATGCAATGTATCATGATGCCATTGATGAGGACTGAGTGAGGAAGACAAATGGATGCTATAAGAAATTATATTGACGGCGTGTTTGGCAGATTTCCTGCCACGCCGGAATACAGCGCTGTCAGGCAGGAGTTTCTCCAAAAGATGCAGCAGCGCTATACAGCACTTATCGAGAGCGGCTGTTCGCAGAATGAGGCGGTAGGAACTGTGATTGCCGAGTGCGGAAATGTAGAAGAGCTGCTTGCACAGCGCGGCCTGCTGGCCAAGAGCGGGGAAACGCAGGGGCAGGAACTGGTATATCTGTCTGCCGAAGAGGCAAAGAAGTATTATGCGGAGCGAAAGTCAAAGGGAGTGCTTATCGGTGTCGGAGTGCTGTTTGTGCTGATGGGGGCCGGCCTTATGACGGGAATTGAAGGGGTAAAAGATTATTTTAACCTCTCAGAAAAAGTAGATATTGTTGCGGCAGTGGCATTTTTTATGATGGTGCTTCCAGCAGTGCTGATGTTCGTGTATTCCGGTATGAGCGGCGGGACGTACAGCTTTATTGATAAGGGAAACTTCTATCTTGATCAGGAGACAAAGACGCAGATCGAATACCTTCGCCAGAATCTCAAAGCGAATCACGCCGGCTGTATTGCCCTGGGTGTGGGAGCATGTATTCTCGGCGTAATAGCAGTTCTGATCGGCGAACTTCTCGGAGGAGATATCGGGGCCGAGTTCGGAGCATGCGCGATGCTTCATCTGGTTGGTGTCGGAGTGCTGCTTTTTGTCTACTCCGCATTCCGAAATGGAGCTTTGGAGAACTTACTGAAGGATAAAGATCAGGACTAAGCAAAAACACGCGTTCCGTGTATATCGGAAACGCGTGTTTTTTTAACTTTTTATTTTGCTTCCCAGCGGCCGGACGCACCGCACGGAAGTACAAGTCCGGTCTGCGTTACCGGGAGCCCGATTTCCTGGGAGAAGACAGTACCGCGGTACTTCTTAAGCTCCAGAGAGATCATGTAGGTCAGCACTGCGGGAGCCAATCCGGTGGTATAGGAGTTGACAAGGAAGAAAAGAGGATCATCACTTAAAATCTGTGTACACAGATGGATGAACGGATGGATAGAATCCTCAATCTTCCAGATCTCTCCCTTTGGACCTCTGCCGTAGGACGGAGGATCCATAATAATTGCATCGTATGTATTGCCGCGGCGTATTTCACGCTCAACAAACTTCACGCAGTCATCAACGAGCCAACGGATCGGGGCATCCTTTAACCCGGAGGCTACGGCATTTTCTTTTGCCCAGGCAACCATGCCTTTGGAGGCGTCTACATGCGTCACGCTTGCACCTGCAGCGGCAGCAGCAAGCGTTGCTCCTCCGGTGTAAGCAAAGAGATTTAAAACTTTGACAGGGCGACCGGCACTGCGGATCTTCTCAGAGAACCAGTCCCAGTTCGTTGCCTGCTCCGGAAAAAGTCCGGTGTGTTTGAAACTGAATGGTTTCAGGTGGAAGGTCAGGTCTTTATAGTGAATAGACCACTGCTCAGGGAGATTAAAGAATTCCCATTCACCGCCGCCCTTCTTGCTTCTGTGATAATGTCCGTTTTTGCGCCGCCATCCCGTATGCTCGCGCTTTGTATCCCAGATTACCTGCGGGTCGGGACGAACAAGAATATAATCACCCCATCTCTCCAGCTTTTCCCCGCGGGAGGTATCCAGTACTTCGTAATCTTTCCAGCCATCAGCTATCCACATATATTAAAATTCCTTTCTGCTTAAAAAAATCAAATCACAGTCTGTCCTGATGATTATACCACAGGAGGAGGGAGAACTCTATATTTATTGAGAAAGAACGAGACAAAATTTATATTCCCGGAGGGGCTGAAACGCATCTTGCGCAACCTTCGGGGTGATGATAAGATTAGAATTATTCAAAGAAGGGAGAAAATACGGCATGAAGTTTATGCATCTGTCAGACCTCCATCTGGGAAAGCGTGTCAATGAATTTTCCATGATCGAGGATCAGAAATATATTTTGGAGCAGATTCTGTCTTTACTTGACCGGGAGGCAGCGGACGCGGTGCTGATGGCAGGGGATATTTACGACAAGCCGGTGCCGCCGGCAGAGGCCGTGCAGCTGTTTGACCGATTCCTGACAGAGCTGGCAGACAGAGAGATCCCCATATTTGCCGTAAGCGGAAACCATGACAGTGCGGAACGTCTCTCGTTCGGTTCACGCATTATGAGCGGACAGAATGTCTTCATCTCTCCGGTGTATGACGGCAGTACAGCGAGATTTACCCTCACAGATGACTGGGGAGAGGTGTGTGTACATCTGCTTCCGTTTATCAGACCGTCTGCAGTGCGCCGGGCATTTGAGAAAGAAGAGATTCATACATATCAGGAAGCAGTGCAGACGGCTGTGGAACAGATCAGGCTGGATACGGAGGTCAGAAATCTGCTGGTGGCTCATCAGTTTGTGACGGGAGCTTCCCGATGCGAGTCAGAGGAGATTACTGTGGGAGGCATAGACAACGTGGATGCCGCAGTGTTTGACTCCTTTGATTACGTAGCGCTCGGTCACATTCACAGTCCGCAGCATATTGGACGAAAGGAAGTCCGCTACTGCGGAACGCCCCTTAAATATTCTTTTTCCGAAGCAGATCAGGAAAAGTCCGTGACTGTTGCGGAGCTCAGAGAGAAGGGAAATGTATCTGTCACTGTATATCCTTTACGCCCGCTGCGGGATATGAGAAAAATCCGCGGAACGTATCTGGAGGTGACGGCACGTTCGTTTTATCAGAACATGAATACAGAGGACTATCTGCATATTACGCTTACGGATGAGGATGATATTCCGGATGCAATGCAGAAACTGCGGGTGATTTATCCAAATGTAATGCGCCTTGAATATGACAACAGGCGCACACGAGAGGAACAGGATATAAAGATTACCGAGGAGACGGTGCAGAAGTCAGATCTGGAGCTGTTTGAGGAGTTCTATGAGCTTCAGAATAACCAGCCTATGACGGACGAGCAGCGTGCCTTTGTAAACGAGCAATTCAGAAAACTGAGGGGGATGGATCTATGAAGCCGGTTAAGCTGACGATAAGCGCATTCGGACCATATGCCGGAAAAACGGAGATAGATTTTACAGCTCTGGGAAACGGAGGACTTTTTCTGATTACCGGTGATACGGGTGCGGGAAAGACAACGCTGTTTGATGCGATCACGTTTGCTCTTTATGGCGAGGCAAGCGGAAATGCGCGCGAGTCGGCGATGCTGCGCAGCAAGTATGCAAAGGAAGAAACGCCTACATATGTGGAGCTTATCTTTTCCTATCAGGGTAAGCAGTATCGTGTCCGCAGAAATCCGGAGTATCAGCGTCCGAAGGGAAGAGGGACAGGCTATACAACACAGAAGGCGGATGCTGAGCTGATTTACCCGGATGAGCGTCAGCCTGTCACAAAATCCAGGGAGGTAACCAGGGCGGTTACAGAGCTTATGGGACTGGATTACCGGCAGTTTACACAGATTGCGATGATTGCGCAGGGAGATTTCCAGAAGCTTCTGTTTGCAGGGACAGCGGAGCGCAGCGAGATTTTTCGGCAGATCTTTCACACGGGACGGTATCAGGAACTGCAGAACCGTCTGAAAGAGGAGACCCGTATACGCTGGAAAACATACGACGAGCTGCGAAGAAGTATTGTACAGTATCTGGACGGCATTGTGTGTATACAGGAAGGTGCACTGGCCGAGGAACTTACGGAAATAAAAAAGAGCCGGTTCGAGGGAAAGACGACGCGTGCTGCAGAGATTCTGGAGGAACTTTTGAAAAATGACGAGGAACGTCAAAAAGAATCTGAAGAGCAGAACAGAGGAATTGAGGAGGAGATGCGCCGGGAAAACCAGCTTCTGGGGCAGGCACAGCAGAGCGCCCGTGCTGCCAAAGAGCTGGAAAAAGTGAGGGACGATCTGGCAGCGCTTGCACCGCGGACTGAAGAGGCAGAAACAGCGTATCGGGAGGCAGAAGAGCGTGCTGCAGAGTGCGAAACACTTCTGGAGCGCATTCGCACAGCCGGAGAGAGACTGGAACAGTATCGGAAACTGGAGGAACTGCAGGTTAAAGCAGGAGAAACAGAGCGCCGGATAGCGGGGTGCACAGATCAGATCAGGCAGCATATGGGAAGCGTTTCTGATCTGAGGCAGAAGACAGAACAAAAAAGACAGCGGCTTGAAGCGCTCAGCTGTGCCGGAGAAGAGAGGGAACGCCTGCAGAACCGTTTCGCGGCAGCACAGCAGCTGAACGATACACTGGATACACTGCAGAATACGTTGAAATCTCTGAACAGCAGAAGAGAGAAAAATTGTGCAGCTATAGAGAAAGAGACCGTACATCAAAAGCAGCTTTCCGAGCGCATGCAGACGTTAGAGTGTACACTGGAGGAGATGAAAGATCTGGATGTGCTGCTTCATGACGCAGAAGCAAGGAAGAAAGAGCTTCTTCAGAAGCAGGAAAGTTTTACCATGCAGTGGGATCGGCTGCAGCAGATCTCAGCGGCAGGTGCGGATACAGAAGAGTCATGCCGCATACTGGAGGAGAGATACGAACAGGCACAAAGGGAAGCTCAGAAACATACACAGCAGTGGGAAGCCGTAAAAGACGCCCGGATTCATCTGGCAGAGGCGGAACAGGAAAGGGGAGCGCTGGCTGCCAGAGCAGCTCAGATAAAATCCCTTCTGAAGCATAAAGGTATTCTGGAGGAACTTTACACACAGCTTTCCGAAGATCAGGACGCATATCGCCACGCTTCACAGACCAGAGACCGGATGCGCACCGAATACCAGCGGAAGGAGAAGTTTTTCTTCGATGCGCAGGCAGGAATGCTTGCACGCAGCCTGAAGGACGGGGAACCCTGCCCGGTCTGCGGAGCAGTTCATCACCCGTCTCCGGCGGAGCTTCCGGAACGGAAAGTGCCGTCAAGGGAAGAGCTGGACGAAGAAAAAAGGCAGCTGAATATTCAGGAGGCTCTTGCCGAGCAGCTGAGCGCCAGGGCAAATGCAGCGTGCAGGCAGATTGCTCAGGAGGAAGACAATATCCGGCATACGGCGCAGGAGCTTTTTACCGATGAGGGTATGGGAGAAGAACAGACGGTGCAGGCATTGCTTGCCCATGCAGGGGAAGAGCTCGAGCGCCTGAACAACTGCGGGAAACATTGCCTTGCCCGAATCGAAAAGGAAAAAGAGGATGCAGCTTTATGTAAAAAGCTGGAAACGATTCGCACAGAAGATGATAACAGAATAAAACAGCTGAACAAAGAGCTGGGAGAAGTGCGGCAGAAGCTTGCTGCCGCTGTAAGCCAGAGAAGTGAACTTGTGAAGCAGTTAGTGGCATGGGCGGAAAACATGCTGGGCGAGAAATGCCAGTCCGGGGAAGCGGAGGAAGAAGTATTCTGGGACCGCCCAAAGCAGTCCGGATTTATACGGTCCGCCTGGAAACGGATGCTGGAGGAGCGAAAGAGTGCGGAGGCTTCGGCGGATCGGTTAACAAATCAGGCGCAGCACCGCAGTAAGCTTCAGGATGAGAAGAAAACAGCAGAGGAGGCGCTTCGCGCAAGCACTGAAAAACTTACGTCACTTGCATCGGATAAAACAGTGCTGGAAAGCAGGGGGGAAGATGCCGCGGAGCAGTTAAGAGAGCTGCTTGCGCGGCCGGAGGTTCCATGGAAAAGGCAGGAACTGTCACAGGAATCATCCTGGAATACTCTGCTGGAGAGCGCATTGTCAGCAGAACCCGGGATAAGAGATTATCTTGGGGAACTGAATGCGGAGCTTGATGAAATGAGAAAAAAACTCAAAGAAAAAACAGCGCTGGAGGAAGAGATTCCGCAGCTGAAACAGAAAGCAGATGAGGAAGAAGCGGCAGTCCACGCACTGGAACTCACAAAGACGCGGTTTGGAGCCGAGAAAGAAAGTCTGGAGAGGGAGGGGTTGCGCATCAGCGAAATTCTTGCCGGAAAAAGCAGGGAAGAGACGCAGCAGGAGATGGAAGCCTGGCAGCATCGAAACAGTACGCTGCGCCGACAGGAAGAAGAGACTGCAGATGTCCTGCAGAAGGTACGTACAGAACAGGAGAGATTAACATCTGCCGCAAAGACACTGGAAGCACAGCTTGCCTCGTTCGGAGCCCTGAACCAGCAGGAAATATCAGAACGCATCCGGACGCTGCAGAAGCATCGGGAAGAACTGCAGGAACGTATCAGCGAGCAGTATTCGGCTATCCGGACCAATCGAGGAATTCTGACTGCCGTCCGGGAAAATCAGAAGGAGCTTGCTGCTGTGGAAAAAGAGTATGTCTGGGTAAAGAGCCTAGCCGACACTGCAGGCGGAACACTCTCGGGAAAGCGCAAGGTTGAGCTTGAGACATATATTCAGATGTCATATTTTGACCGGATTCTGCGCAGGGCCAACCTGCGTCTGCTCACAATGAGCAGCGGCCAGTATGAGCTGAAGCGTCAGATGGAGGATACAAACCGCAGGGAAAAGGCAGGGCTGGAATTATCCGTCATTGATCATTATAACGGCAGCGAGCGGAGCGTGAGAACACTTTCAGGAGGCGAATCTTTCCAGGCATCGCTGTCTCTTGCGCTGGGTCTTGCAGATGAGATCCAGTCAAACGCCGGAGGCATCCGGCTGGACTCCATGTTTGTGGATGAGGGCTTCGGGTCTTTGGATGAAGAATCTTTAAACCAGGCCATGAAGGCGCTTCACAGCCTGACCGAGGGAAGCCGCATGGTGGGTATCATTTCTCATGTTGCAGAGCTGAAGGAGCGCATTGATACGAAAATTGTGGTTACCAAGAACAGGGGAAAGGATGGTGTCGGCAGCAGCGTGCGGCTGATCTGCTGAGCACGGGAGGATACAAATGATTGTAAAAGAAATAAAAAACTTCAGCATCAGCCAGATTGACCGCTCCGGTCAGTGCTTCCGCATGGTGAAGCTGGACGAAGGAATTTACGGCGTGACGGCCGCGGACAGATATGTACAGGTAAGCCAGGAAGGGACGAGAGTCTGCTTTTCCTGTACAGAACAGGAGTATAAGGAGTTCTGGCAGCAATATTTTGATCTGGACACAGATTACGAGACGTATCTTGCTCAGATTGACCCGCAGGATAAATATCTGTCAGATGCGGCGCGGCGGGGCAGCGGCATCCGCATTCTCAGGCAGGATCTCTGGGAGATGATTGTGACATTTCTGATTTCCCAGCAGAACACCATTGCGCGTATTCGCCGATGTGTTCAAAATATCTGTGAAAAATTCGGAGAAGAATGCTTTACGCCGGACGGCATTTCCTATTATGCCTTTCCGAAACCGCAGGTGCTTGCGAATGCCTCAGAGGAGGAACTTCGCGCCTGCAACCTCGGCTACCGCAGCAAATATGTGCTGCGCACGGCACAGAGCATCATAAACGGGGAAGTGAGTCTGGATGCGGTACGGAGCATGACATACGACGACGCAAGGGCGGAGCTGCTGAAGCTCTACGGAATCGGGGAGAAGGTTTCAGCCTGCATCTGCCTGTTTGCGCTCCACAGCCTGGAAGCATTTCCTGTAGACACACATATCCGGCAGGCACTGGAAAAGCATTATCCGAACGGCTTTCCGCATGAGAGATACAGCGGCGTTCAGGGAGTGATGCAGCAGTATATTTTCTATCAGGAGTTATTTCCGGAGGTATAGCTATGAGAATCACCGAACTGCGTATTAAAAATTTTAAATCTATCCGTGACATGAGGATCGGAAATATTGAGAATGCACTTATTCTGGTCGGCAAGAATAATACCGGCAAGACGGCTGTGCTGGATGCAGTGCGTGCGGTGGCGGGCAGCTACCGCATACGCACGGAAGACTTCCGCGAGGATTTTCCCAATATAGAGATTCATGTCACGCTTCAGATCGGCGAAGATGATCTGAGAATGCTGCACAGCGCGGGAAAGGTGAGCAAATATCGCAGATATGATGCATGGCTGGGGGATTTTTCGCGCAGATTTCCATCGTGGAAAGACGGCTTTCTCTCGTTTGTTTATGTGGCAAACAGGGAAGGAAAAGTTCGTTTCAGTGATGGTGTACGGAAAAATAATCCTTATATAAACGAAATTTTTCCTCAGATGTACTATATTGATATTCAGAGAAGCTTAAGCCAGTTTCAGAGCTCTCTTCTGATGATGCAGGAGGATGAACAGCTGAAATATATGCGTTCGGGATGCTGCATTTTTGACAGAACGCGGGCGTGCAGCAACTGCTTTTCCTGTATAGGACTTATCAACCAGAAACGGCCTGAAGAGCTGAATGTTTTTGAGGCGGCGAAACTTCTGGACTATAAACTGTATCAGCTAAACCTGGACAATTTTTCCCGGAGAGTAAACCGGCTGTTCCGCAGAAACGGCGGACAGGATCAGATTCGCTATTCGATGAACCGTGATGTGGAGCGCATGCTCTATGTCACCGCAGAACTGTATGATCCCGGCCGTCAGAGCACGAAGCCGATTGAGACAATGGGAAAAGGAATGAGAAGTATCTATATGCTCTCTCTTCTGGAAGCGTGCGCACAGGAGGAGACACAGCCGCCGGGGATTATTCTTGTGGAGGAGCCTGAGATTTTCCTCCACCCGCAGATGCAGAAGATTTCAGGAGATATTCTTTACAGACTTTCACAGAGAAATCAGGTGCTTTTTTCCACACATTCGCCGAATCTGCTGCCGAACTTCAATACACGTCAGATCCGACAGATCATAAAGGATGAGGACGGATGTTCAAAGGTGCGCGGGAGGACGGACATCAGCGTAATTCTCGATGACCTCGGCTATACGGCGAGCGATCTGATGAATGTGGACTTTGTGTTTATCGTCGAAGGAAAGCAGGATAAGAGCCGTCTGCCGCTGCTTCTTAAGAAATACTATTCCGAGGTCTATGATGAAAACGGCAGACTGTTCCGCATCGCAATTGTTACGACAAACAGCTGTACGAACATTAAGACGTATGCAAACTTAAAGTACATGAATCAGATTTACTTAAAGGACAGATTCCTGATGATTCGCGACGGTGACGGCGAAGACAGCACGAAGCTGAAGCGGCAGCTGTGTAAGTACTATGAAGAGCGAAACCTTGAGGATATCGACCGTCTTCCGCGTGTTACGGAGAAAAATGTACTGATCTTAAAGTACTATTCTTTTGAAAACTATTTCCTGGATCCGAAGATCATGGCCCAAATCGGCGTAATAGATTCGGAGCAGGACTTTTATCGTATTTTCCTGGAAAAATGGCGGGAATATCTCTACCGCATCCGAAGCGGAAGACGGCTTGCGGAGGTGCTGGGAAGAGATTTTGAGAATGAAGCTGATGTGAAAGCTCATATGGAGGAAATCCGGATTCATATGCGCGGACATAACCTGTATGATATCTTTTATGGAAGATTCAAGGAGCAGGAAGAAGAGATACTCACGCGCTACATTGATGCTGCGCCCCGTGAAGATTTCCGGGATATCCTGGAAGGAATCGAGAGATTTATCTACTTTGAAAACCGAAAGAAACAGAATTAACCGCCGTATTTCGGCGGAGAAACGGAGGAAAGACATGAATTCATATGCGCTGGATTTAGATAAATACGCAGAGATTGCACGCCGCGCGGCAGCGGACGGCTGTGTTCTGCTGGAAAATGAAGGAAACGCCCTTCCCTTAAGGACAGGGGATCAGGTTGCGGTTTTCGGAAGATCGGCATTCCGCTATTATAAGAGCGGACTTGGTTCCGGCGGACTTGTTAATACGCGGTATGTGACGGGGATTCTGGACGGACTGCAGTCGGACAAAACGATTACCGTCAACGAGCGGCTGATGCAGATTTACCGGGACTGGATTACGGAAAACCCGTACGATGAGGGTGAAGGCTGGGGAAAGGTTCCGTGGTCACAGAAAGAGATGCCGGTGACGGACGAGATGATACAGATTGCGCACGAGTCAGACGCTGCGCTGGTGGTGATTGGAAGGACAGCAGGAGAAGATCAGGATAACTCTGCGGCAGAGGGAAGCTATCTCCTGACAGATACAGAAGAAGAACTGATCGCGAAGGTCTGCTCTTCCTGCAGCCGTACGATTGTAATACTCAATGTCGGAAATATTATTGATATGAAGTGGGTGAAGAAGTATCATCCGCAGGCAGTGCTCTATGTATGGCAGGGAGGTCAGGAAGGCGGAAACGGTGCAGCTGACGTGATACTTGGAAGAGTAAATCCAAGCGGCAGACTTACGGATACCATCGCAGCAGACATCAGTGATTACCCGTGTGAGGGACATTTTGGAGATCCCGTAAAAAATATCTATGCAGAGGATATCTATGTGGGCTATCGGTATTTTCAGACGTTTGCCCCTGAAAAAGTACTTTATCCGTTTGGATATGGCCTGTCCTATACGGATTTTGAGATCAGATCAAAGCTGCAGCAGACAGAAAACAGTATCCTTGTAAAAGTTCAGGTCAGAAATACCGGAGATACAGCGGGACGTGAGGTTGTACAGATATATGCGCAGAGCCCGCAGGGGAAACTCGGAAAGCCCTTACGCAGTCTGATTGGCTTTGCCAAGACAGACATGATTCTCCCGGGAGAGGAGAAATCTCTGGACATGGAAATTCCGATGAACCGTCTTGCTTCCTATGATGACAGCGGAGTGACCGGATATAAGTCCTGCTATGTACTGGAGGAGGGCGTGTACCGGATTTATACAGGGGCGAATGTCAGAGACGCAATAGAAACCGGCAGTTTTACACGGCCGTTTACAGTAATCGAACAGCTGGAGGAAATTTGCGCTCCGCAGGAACCTTTTGAAAGAATGCATCCGGTACAGAACACGGACAGCCTGATTCCGTCCTGGGAACCGGCGCCGCCCGCAGCCGAAGATATGCGCAGCAGACTGGAAAACAATCGGGGCAGAGAGATTCCGTTTACAGGAGATCAGGGATACAGACTTTCCGATGTGCTGGACGGTAAGGTAACGATGGATGCATTTGTAGCACAGCTTACAGATGAGGATCTGATTTGCCTTTTCCGCGGTGAGGGAATGTGCAGCCCTAAAGTAACTCCGGGAACTGCAGCTGCATTCGGAGGCCTGACAGAACGCCTGAAATCTTTTGGAATTCCGGCTGCGTGCTGTGCGGACGGGCCTTCCGGCATTCGCATGGACTGCGGGACAAAGGCGTTTTCTCTGCCGAATGGTACAGCTCTTGGATGTACGTTTGATGAGAAGCTGAACGAGGAACTGTTCGGAATGACAGGCCGTGAACTGCGGCTGAATAAGATTGATACGCTGCTTGGACCGGGTATGAATATTCACCGCAGCCCGCTTAACGGCAGAAATTTTGAATACATTTCTGAAGATCCTCTGGTGACCGGCAGAATTGCAGCAGCACAGCTTCGCGGACTGAACGCATCCGGCACTACAGGTACTGTCAAACACTACTGCGCAAATAATCAGGAGTACAGCAGACGATTTGCGGAGGCTGTGGTTTCCGAGAGGGCGCTTCGTGAGATTTATCTGAAAGGGTTTGAAATTGCAGTCAAGGAAGGAAATGCGCGCTCAGTCATGACGACATACGGTCCTGTGAACGGTCTGTGGACAGCCGGAAATTATGATCTGTGCACCACGGTTCTGAGAAAAGAGTGGGGATTTGACGGCATTGTTATGACCGACTGGTGGGCAGAAGCAAACTATAAGGGAAAAGCTTCCGAGAAAACTGCAAAGGCGCCCATGGCAGCAGCACAGAATGATCTGTATATGTGTGTATCAGACAGTGAGGGAAATCCGGAGGACGATGACATGCAGGAAAAACTTCAGGAAGGCTGGCTGACACGCTTTGACCTCCAGAGAAATGCAAAAAATATCCTGGGATTCATTCTGAAGAGTCCGGCAATTCTCCACGAAACCGGGAGAATTGCACCCGAAGAACTTCGGGAAATGGAGAAGAAAGGCGATAATGAAATTAATCCTTCGGACATGGAAGTTTATTCGGCTGAAGGTGAAGGAGCAAGCCTTGTGATAGACGGTGCGAACCTGCATCCGGCTGCCGGCAGAAGCGATCTGTTTGGAATATGCCTGGGCGATATGGGAGCGTATGAGATAAGAATTACAGCAAAATCCGGACTCAATCCTCTGGCGCAGCTTCCGGTGTCTGTATATTTCGACAATGTGCTCAAGATGACAATTTCTTTCAACGGAAGCGATGGCAGATGTGTGGAAGAGGTCAGAGACTTTGGAGAGATTTTCGGCAGAAACCATTATATCAAACTGTTCTACGGGGCAGATGGCCTTAAGATAGAACAGATTGAATTCCGGAAAAAGAACTGAGGAGGATACATATGATTTACACCGTTACATGCAACCCGTCTCTGGATTATATTGTCACGGTAAAGGACTTTGAGCCTGGAAGGACAAACCGAACAGAATCCGAGAGAATACTTCCGGGAGGAAAAGGAATTAATGTTTCAATTATGCTCAGGAATCTGGGAATCGAGAGTACAGCACTGGGCTTTACAGCAGGTTTTACAGGAGCGCAGATACAGAGCAGAATAGAGCAGATGGGAATCCGGACGGAATTTATCGAGGCTGCGGAGGGATTTTCCAGAATCAATCTGAAGATCAAAAATATGGAAGGAACGGAAATTAACGGAAGAGGACCTCAGATCGGAGAAGAGAAGTTTCAGAAACTGATGGGCCTTTTAAGAAAGCTTGGAAGCGGAGACTATCTTGTGCTTGCGGGCAGCATCCCATCCTCTCTGCCGGACACGATGTACAGAGACATTATAAGAGAATTGAAGCCGCGCGGTGTGCGTGTAATCGTGGATGCTGAAAAGGATCTGCTGACGAATGTGCTGGAGTATCAGCCATTTCTGATAAAGCCGAATAACCATGAACTGGGAGAGATATTCGGCACAACTCTTATGACGCGCGAAGAGGCTGTTCCGTACGCCCGGGAACTTCGCAGACGCGGGGCGGAAAATGTTCTGGTATCCATGGCCGGTGAAGGTGCTGTGCTGGCGGCAGCGGACGGGAACGTTTATTCAGCACCTGCGCCCAGGGGGACGCTTATCAATGGAGTAGGAGCAGGTGATTCCATGGTGGCAGGATTCCTGGCAGGATGGATGGAAAAGAAAGACTGCCGCCATGCATTTCTCATGGGACTTGCCGCCGGCAGTGCCAGTGCTTTTTCAGAGGATCTGGCAACAGGGGAAAAAGTCAGAGAAGTATACCGTATGATGCAGGAAATATAAAAAGAAGAGAAGCCGACATTTTACAATGAAGGCTTCTCTTCTTTTGGCATAGTATAGAGATACTCTAAACACATGATGAAATATCCACAACTTCAAGCGTATTTTCGCTCACCCGAAATCTCACCTCAAAGCCGCCGTATTTAAAACCGTAGATTCTGTCAGAATCTCTTTGATAACCGGGTCGGGGATCCTGAGAGAGAGACTGGATCAGCCCTTCACGCAGGTCTTTGGGAAGCTGAGACAGCAGATCCTCAGAACATTGAACCTTAAGGGAATAATCCTTCCTGTGATCAGCAAAACCGCCTCTGGCATCCGGATGACTGTCCACGAACGGAAGATAGGGCTTGATGTCGAAGATCGGAGTACCGTCCATGAGATCGGCTCCAAGAACATGGAGCACCGGCCCGCGGTCTTTTGTATATTCGATACGGTCCAGCTGTACGCTGGAAAGCCCCAGCTCATTGGGACGAAACGGAGAACGCGTGGCAAAGACGCCCATGCGCACATTTCCGCCCAGACGCGGGGGGCGCACTGTAGGAGACCAGGTATCCCTCACAGCTTCGGAGAACAGCCAGATCAGCCAGATATGAGAATAATCCTCCAGACCTCTCACAGCCTCCGGGCTGCGATATTCCGGCTCAAAGATGATTTCTGCCGGGAGAGAATCAGCCAGCCCGCTCTGACGGGGAATACCGAACTTTGTGGGAAAGCAGCTGTGTATTTTGGCAATTACTTTTAATTCCATACATTACCTCCTCGAAGGTGTAAAATTAAGATTAGTATACCATAAAACTATGGAGAATTCAGAAAAAATAGGATATAATAAGGGGCGGAGAAATACAGAGGAGGAACTGAACATGCTGGAAACAGGAATAAAAGCACCCGATTTTACACTTCTGAACCAGGACGGACAGGAAGTCAGTCTTTCCGATTACAGAGGAAAGAAAGTTATTTTGTACTTTTACAGTAAAGATAACACGGCCGGATGCACAAAGCAGGCGTGTGCCTTCGCAGAGAACTATCCGGAGTTTAACGAAAAAGGAGCCGAGATTATCGGAATAAGCAAGGACAATGTATCGTCCCACAGAAAATTTGCGGATAAATACAGCCTTCCATTTACCCTTCTGGCAAACCCCGAGCTGGATGTGCTGCAGAAATACGATGTGTGGAAAGAAAAAAATATGTACGGAAAAAAGGTCATGGGAGTGGTGCGCACGACCTATCTGATCAATGAGGAAGGTATGATCGAAAAGGCGTTTTCCAAAGTAAAGGCAGCGGAAAACGCAGCTCAGATGCTGAACGAATTATAGGCAGAAATGCAGAATGCCGTACAGCCAGGGGGTAAGAGGCTGTACGGCACTTTCTGCAATGCGCTAAACAACTTTTCAAATTAGAGAGATATGGTACCTAAGGGGGCAGCAAAATCTACGCTGTCAGTGCGGAGATCGTTGCATTATCAGGTATAAATTTCTTCAAATCGGCAAGCAAGTTCTTGTCGACTTTGGAGGGATCCTCGTGTATGATAAGCTGCAGATGTCTGGACTGAGTAAGAGCGATCACTCCCAGCAAAGACTTTGCATCTACAATGCGTCTGCCACTGACCATGTCCATGTGATACGGATAACGAATCAGAGTCTCTACGAATGTTGAAACATCAGCGGCATCTGTAAAAGCAATGGGTAAATTCAGTGTTGCTATCATAGCGTTCTCTCCTTTCTACACTATTAGTATACTAAAAAAAAACGAATATGGTTAGAACGTCACTTGTAAAAAAACGGCTGAAATTTGCAAAAATCTGCGTTAAATTAGAAAAATCTGTCGATTTTTGCAGAAATACCGACGTAAATTGCACGTACCCGCATGACATCATGTAATACAGAAGAGGCGGGATAAGGAGGAATAACGTGAATCAAAAACTGCTTGAAAAATTGAGAAAGATCACGCCGGAAGAAGAAGAGATGCTGAAAAAGAAGGAAACGCTTCTGGAAGATTATCTCTGTCAGCCCGGCGGGGATGTTGTAGATAAGGACCGGATGCTGCGCGAAAAGCGCATGATTGATATTATGAAGCAGCCGCGCTTTGTGTCTGTGCCCGAGCATACCCATAATTACATAGAAATGGTCTATATCTGCAGCGGTTCTGCCGAGCATGTTATAAACGGGATGACGAAACTGAAGCTGGAGACGGATGATCTGCTGTTTTTAAAACCTGGCACATACCATTCTTATGGAGCAGCGGGATATGATGATATTATTATCCGCTTCATCGTACTGCCGGAGTTTATGCACTATCCTCTGACAATGATGAACGAAGATACAGTGATGCGCAGATTTGTGCAGGCGACAGCTGAAGGCAGAGACTATCCGGATCCGTATCTGCATTTCCATCTGCAGGACATGGAGGAAGCCAAGAATCTGCTCGAAAATATGATACTGAGCCTTCAGCATTCTTCCAGAAACAGCAGGAGAATCCTTCAGGCAACGATGGGTGTTCTGCTTTTGGAACTCAGCAGCAGAACGTATACGCTGACAGTCGGCACACCGTCTTCCTATGAGCAGCAGCTTGTAATCAAGGCGCTCAGCTATGTGGAGGATAACTATCGTACTGCCAGCCTGGAGGCGTTCTGCCAGCAGGAAGAACTGCCTGCATACTACATAAGCCGTCTGATGAAGAAGTATTCACCGTATACCTTTACAAAGTACCTTCAGCGCAGGCGGCTTTTTCAGGCAGCGCAGCTGCTCTCGGACACGGACGAGCCGATTGAGCAGATTATTGTAAAGGTGGGATACGAAAATTCCAGCCATTTCCACCGTCTGTTTCGGGAGGAATTCAAGATGACACCCAAGGAGTACAGGAAAAAGTATCTGATGAATCAGTAAAAAGAGAGGAAAATCTGAATGATTACCATAAACCGTGAAGATATGCTCGCACTCACGAGGCGAATGACTGTAAAACGAACTTCTATTACCCGAATTGCCGGAAGTTACATGGATTGTGAAGGCTTTATAGACGGTACATTTAATACCAGTTTCCTCAAACTCTCTGCGGCTGACCGAGAGAAAAACCTGGCAATTGCCAAAGCAATTCCATTTGCCGGAACGAATCAGGAGCTGCAGAGACATCGTTTTGAAGAAAAAGATATGGGCACCGGAAGCATGTGGCAGCTCCTCATGGGAATCCGTTCCTGTGAGTTGAAAAATGATGCTCTGCTTGATGTCTTTTACGAAAAAATCGCTGAAAATTACCGCGCTTCGGGCGACTATGCGGTCTATCTCTTTCACGACCGCTATGATATCCCGGCTAAAGCGGCGGATCACGAACGTCTGGGAGAGTCGGAGAGGACGTTCGAATATATCATAGGAGCTGTCTGCCCGGTGAGCGGAGATTACGAAGCCGGAATGCCGGAGTGGGGATTTCTGTTTCCAGCCTTTGAGGACGGCGGGGCACTTTTGAACGGAATAGAAATATACAGCAGAAACGGGAAAAAGAAGGGAGAACTGGAGGCGCTTTTCTGGAGATAAAGCGAAATTTATCCATCGGTTAAAATTTCAAAGTCATAATTAAACAACAGCTCAATTGTAAATATCCTCTGTCAGCAATATAATTGGAACAAAAAGAGAAGAGGAGGAGCAGATTGTGAAAATAGGCGATCAGATAAAAAAATACAGAAAGAATGCAGGGCTGACACAGGAACAGGTGGGAAATTATCTGGGAGTTACCACTCCGGCTGTGAATAAGTGGGAGAAAGGAAACACCACTCCGGATATATCCCTGCTTCCGGCTCTCGCAAGACTTCTGAAAATAGATATGAACGAGCTGTTTTCTTTCCGGGAGGAACTGACCGAGTATGAAATCGCACAGTTTACAAATGACCTGTCAGAGATTGCGCTGAGGGGAGATACCGCAAAAGCTTTCGATATTGCGGAAAAGAAGATTCTGGAATATCCGCACTGCAGCTCATTACTCTGCTCAGCTGCTGTCATTTTAAACAGTGCGCTGTCACTGGCTGTTCTGGAACAGGAACAGAGGGAAACCTATGAAAATAAAATTCTTGAATGGCTGAACCGTTCTGCTGACAGCGAAGACGACAGTGTAAAGATTTCGGCCGTCTATATGTTGGCCATGAAATATACCCAGCGCAGGGATTTTGAGAGGGCAAGCCAATATATGGATAAAATCCCGGACATTCCCATAGACAAAGCCATGCTTCAGGTAGGACTGCTTACAGAACAGGATGATCCGGATGCGGCAGCGGCTTTTCTTGAGGGAAAGCTCCTTCAGGCGCTTGTGAGAGTACAGGGATATCTGTACAAGATCATCGAGCTGGAAGAAATGACAGGAAACCACAGAAAAGCCGATGAAATAGCCGAAAAAGCAGCGCAGATGGTATCACTGTTTGATATGTGGCAGTACGGAACCATCGTTCCGTACCTGATTCTGTCTGCGTTTCGAAAAGATGCGGATCAGAGTATCGAACTTTTGAAATCCGTTCTGGAAGAAGCACAGAAGCCATGGAAGCTGAATGATTCCCCGCTTTACTACAGATATCCGACAAAGGAATCTGTTGAGGGTATGGGGCAGAGTTATATTCAGGCGATCCTTAGGGAGGTTGAGACTCAGGAAGAATATGATTTTCTGAGAGGAAATGACAAACTGGAGAAGATAATGGAGGAATATAAGACACAGGTAAACATCGGATAAAAAATGGACAAAGATAGAACCGAAAAGAGCAGAAAGATCAGATCGGGTATTATTCCCGACAGCTGTCTTTCTGCTTTTTAGTTTCTCATGGTATTCAGAAGATTGCGGCGGTATTCCTTTGGCGTAACACCGAAACGCCGTTTAAAGCAGCGGTAAAAAAATGCATTGTCTGAAAAACCACATTTTTCCCAGATATCGCCCAGAGGAATCTGGCGGTCTGCCATCAGCTGGCAGGCTTTATTAAAGCGCAGTTCTGACAGATATGAGGAGGGAGAACGGCCGTAAACCTCATGGAAGATTCTTCCGTACTGGCGGGAGGAAAGGAATACAAGATCTGCCAGCTCCTGTATATGAATTTTTTCTGTGAGATGTTCTTCCATATAAGATACTGTGCAGAGAATCCGCTCCATCTGAATGGAAACAGGAGTTGCTTCCGGCTGATAGCAGCGTGACAAATAGGCAGCAAGAGCCAGTAGATGAGTCTGAATAACGGTCTGAGAGCCTGGTTTGGAAGCAGAAAATTCTTCGGATATGACCTCTATCAGACTGATCGCATGCAGCAGCTGAGATTCCGTCAGAAGCAGAGGGTGAGAAGACTCGGCTTCTGAACGGGAAACTGCAAACCTAAGAAACAGGGAACGGAATCCGGGAGTATTCTTAAGCGTTTCCGTAAGGAGCAAAAAGCGGTTGAGATCAAATTTAAGAACATAGACCTGCAGATGTTCCATATTATCCAGTTCATGTGCCATGGGGGGCGGAATGACCAAAACAGAGCCGCGGCGTACTTCGCAGCGCCCGTCCATGGAGGTGTGAAACCCATATCCGCTCAGTACAAGGATGACTTCTGTATAACTGTGCGTATGCACAGGAAAACGATCATGCATTTCCGCTTTTTCGATCAGAAAGGGAAAATTCTTTTCCGCCTGACTGCTATAATGAAGGCAAAAGATTTATATTTCGGGAGGAATACAAATGAAGCGAATCGAAAAAGTAAAAGCAGCCATTGCACATAAACCAACGATTGAAATACCGTCCTGTATCCATCTGGACGGTGATGGGCTGAAAAAATATTCTGATCTGCTGTTTGAAAGATATGTAAAGGGATCACTTCTGGAAAAATATCAGAATGGATTATTGTCGCGTACACATGCGATGTATTACGGAATGGGCAATCATGTCCTGACGGTAAGCTGCCCCTGGTGGGACTGGTACGATCTGCCGGAAAGCTATCAGGAATTTGATGCTCCTGAGGAACTTCCGAAAACGATCGGTCAGGGAAGCTATGAGGAATTTGTGAAACAAATCCAAAGTATTCGGGAAAACACAGACGCCTATATTCTGGTAACAATATGGGGAAGTCATTTTGAAAAGGCATATTTTGCCAGAGGCATTGAGAACTTTCTTGCAGATCTGGCAGGAGAGCCTGAGTTTGCGGAACGCCTTTTGAATTTTATAATTCATAAAAATATGGTAATGCTTGAAAATATTGTAAATATACCGGGGATTGACGGAATCCTGCTGGGAAGCGACTGGGGATCCCAGAAAGATCTTCTTATGTCCCCGGATATCTGGAGAGAACTGATCCGTCCCGGAGAAGAGCGGGAATACAAACTGATCCATGATGCCGGCCTGGACGTCTGGGTACATTCCTGCGGAGATATTCAGAGAATTTTTCCGGATCTGGCTGAAATGGGAGTTGATGTGTTAAACCCGCTTCAGCCGGAATGTATGGATATTGAACGAATCAAGCGGGAGTTCGGAGATAAAATTGCTTTCTGGGGCGGCATCAGCACGCAGCAGATTCTTCCGTATGGAACCTGTGAGGAAGTTCGGGAGGAGACAAAAAGAGTGGCAGCTCTGCTTTCCCAGAACGGAGGATATATCACAGCACCGTCACAGGAGATTCAGAAAGACGTTCCGTTTGAAAATCTGTGCGCTCTGATTGATACGGCGAAAGAGCTCGCAGGAGTACTGGAGTGATAAAAATAAGTAAAGGAATCGGAAAATAAGGGGCTGTCGCTTTAACGATTGAAAAATCGTGAAGCGGCAGCTTCCTTTGTGCCATTTTCTTCTTCTTTATGACTGTTTTTATTGAAGGCCACGCTAAATCTGAAAAAATAGCATACTTTAACAA
>CALWBA010000029.1 GCA_944375815.1 uncultured Lachnospiraceae bacterium
GAGCCGTTTGTATTCTGGTCAAAATATCGGATAGGCAGTGTCTGCATATGCTCAAACATCTCATCTCTGACTTTTTTGAGCACACCCTGTCCGATATAAACCATCAGACGGTTATAAATAAAGCATGCAATAATACCCAGTATAAATATCGTTCCGAGTACTGCCATCGCCCCATACAGCTCACCAAAATCCGGATTTTTCTGTCCAATCAGAGGAATGATATAATCATCCAGCAGAAACTTCAGAGAAAGGGATACAGAAACGGAAGCTAAAGAGCTGATAATAATACAGATAAATACAATGATAAACCGCAGTTTATATGCGCTTGTAACGTATTTTAAGAGTCTCATGCCGGTTTTCAGGGTATTTTTAGAGACCTTTACTTTCTTCGGATGATTCGCCTCACTCATTATCCTCTCCTCCTTTCATCTGTGATTCATATACCTCACGGTAGATTGCGTTTGTCTTCAGCAGTTCTTCAGATGTTCCAATACCGTTGATATGGCCGTTCTCCATAACGATAATCTGATCCGCGTCTTCCACGGAGGATACTCTCTGTGCAATAATAATTTTCGTGGTCTCCGGGATCTCCTCACGGAATGCCTTTCGAATCAGCGCGTCCGTCTTTGTATCCACGGCACTCGTTGAATCATCGAGGATCAGAATCTTCGGTTTCTTGAGAAGTGCTCTTGCAATACACAGACGCTGCTTCTGACCGCCAGATACGTTATTTCCGCCCTGTACAATCATGGTATTATAACCATCCGGAAACTCCCGGACAAATCCATCTGCCTGTGCAAGCCGGCATACGCGCTGCACTTCTTCATCACTTGCGTTTTCATCACCCCACCGGATATTGTCGTAAATTGTTCCGGTGAACAATACGTTTTTCTGCAGTACCATAGATACCTGGTCACGCAGCGATTCAAGATCATAATCCCTGACATCCACGCCCCCGACTTTTACACTTCCGCGTGTTACATCGTAAAGTCTCGGGATAAGCTGTACCAGAGAAGACTTTGAACTTCCTGTTCCTCCGATTACGCCAATCGTCTGTCCTGACTTTATATGCAGGTTTATATCCTTCAGGGACAGATTTCCGCCCTCTCCGGAATAGCTGAAGTCTACATGGTCAAAATCGATATCGCCGCTTGCCACACTCTTCTTCGCATCTGATTTGTTCTGCATCTCCGGAACTTCGTCGAGTACCTCCTGAATACGGTCCGTGGAAGCTTCCGCAATCATGATCATGACGAATACAAAAGAAACAATCATCAGAGACATCAGAATCTGGATTGCATACACAATTACGCTTGTAAGTTCTCCCGTCTCCATTGTTCCGAATACAATGTCTCTTCCGCCGATTCCTACCATGACAAGGACAACTCCGTACATGAAGAACTGCATAACCGGTCCGTTCCAGGCTACAATCAGCTCAGCCTTTGTGAAAAGATCATATACGACCTGGGAAATCTTGCGGAACTTCTGAATCTCATGATCTTCGCGCACGTACGCCTTGACAACGCGCGCCGCATTGACATTCTCCTGTACGCCGTTATTCAATACATCATATTCATCAAATACACGGATAAAATGAGGATGTGCCTTCTTTGCAATAAAAATCAGTGTACCTCCGAGAAGCGGGATCACAATCAGAAACAGCAGCGCAATCTGAGTATTGATCGTCAGAGTCATGATCAGAGAAAGGATAATCATAATCGGCGCTCTTGCAAGCATACGAATACTCATCATATACGCCATCTGTACGTTTGTGATATCGGTTGTCATTCTCGTTACAAGGCCGGATGTTGAAAAATGGTCAATATTTTTAAATGAAAAATCCTGCACTTTGTAAAAGATATCGTGCCGCAGATTCTTGGCATAACCGGCAGCGGCAACGGCAGCGTATTTTCCGGCCTTAGCACCGAAAAGCAATGCCAGCATCGCCATAAAGACAAGTGCTACGCCCATTTTGATGATATACGGAAGATCTCCGCCCTGGATACCCACATCAATAATCCTGGACATCAATAGCGGAATCAGAACTTCCATAAATACCTCCAGGATAACAAAAAGCGGAGCCAGAACTGACTCTTTCTTGTACTCCCGGACAGACTTCAACAGTTTTCTGTTCATGGTGTCCTCCTCTTTTCTTCTTCGTACTTTTCCTGTGTTAGATTGCGAAGCATTTTGTCGAGCACACGTCTGCAGACTGCCAGATCCTCCTCAGAGATTCCCGACGTCATGCGTCTTTCTGTCTGCCGGATGCACTCCTGAAGCTCCTTACGGATCCCCTCTGATCTTTCAGTAACAACGATCCTCTTGAGTCTTGCATCCTTCTCGACGCTCTCGCGATAAATAAAGCCGTTCTTCTCCATGAGTTTCAGGATTCCCGTGGCGGTAGACTTTCTGATCTGAAACTCCTCTTCCACATCCTTCTGATATAAATCTCTGTGCCGGGATTCCAGAAGGATAAAACCCAGAATATGATTCTGCATGGGTGTCAACACACTGCAGCACATATTCGTCTGGTTTCGGCGCTTCATTTGATGCGCAATCCTGTGTACCAGCCGTCCTAAATGCATCCTGTTCTCGTCCATTTAACCACTTCCTTTTTTGTTCGCTTCCTAACTATTAGCATTATAAGCACTTTAATTTGACTTGTCAATCTTTTTTTCAGGAACCTGACTGCTCTGTGAGATTGGTAAACAGAACGTAAATACCGTCCCGCTTCCCGGCTCACTCTTCGCCTCGATCCTGCCATGATGCGCCTGTACAATCCATTTTACCATAGAAAGTCCAAGGCCTGAATGACTGCCTGTCCGGGAAGCATCTTCCCGATAAAAACGCTCCCAGATATGCGGCAGCGCCTCGGCAGAAATACCGATGCCATCATCTTTTACGCTTCCCTTAAGTTCTTCGCCCTGTCTGAACAGCCTGACCCACACATGGCCTCCCACTTTTCCATAGTTGATACTGTTTGAAATCAGGTTGACCAGCATTCGGATGTAAAGTGTTTCATCAACCTCAGCGTACAGATCCCGTTCAATTTCACCTGTTACTGTAATCTGTTTTTCTTCTGCAAGCATCTGCTGCTCTTCCACAATCATCTCGGTAAGCTCACTGACAAGAATCTTCTCCATCTGAAGCTGCTGTCTGCCCTGATCTGCGCGCGTGAGAAGCAAAAGCTGTGAAATCATCTGTGCCATGATTCGCGCCTTTTGTTCAATCACATGAAGCTGTTCTCTCTGCCGTTCGCTGATTCCAGGATACTCCAGCATCTCCCCGCACTGAGCAAGTATGACGGCAATCGGGGTTCGAAGCTCATGAGCAACATCGGATGTAAACTGCTGTTCTCTTGCAAATGCCTCGCCAAGCTCTGCAAGCAGCGCGTCGAAAGTCTGTGCAAGGCGATAAATCTCATCTTTTCCCTCCCCCAGTCCGACCCTCTTGGAGAGATCTTCACTGGCACGTATCTCCTGCACGGTGTCAGTAATCCGTTTGACAGGCTGCAGTGTGTGTCTTGTAAAGCGATAGCCTAAAAATGTAACCAGAACAACCATCATCGGAAGCAGAATCAGAGCAAAACGCAGCGTAACCCGCATAGAGTTTTCTGCTTCTGTTACCGATGTCACACCTCGGACATAGATAACACCGGATTCCGGAAACTGACATTTGACATCAAAGACATACCACTTTTCCTCTTTTCCGGAAATTGTCTGTATCTGACCGTCCAGAAATTCGGGCTGGCGGTCAAAACCATACGGCAGTCTTCCATAAAGAAAATTCCCTTCCTCTTCATAGAGTGAGAGATAAATTCCATCCTCCAGATCGTAGAAATCACGGTCAACCTTTATCTCGCCGTTTTTCTCTCTGAAATCATCCACACTGCCATAAACCTGATCCTGAAGCCGCGATTGCACTGAACCCAGAATTTCCTTATTGCTCAATGAAAAAAGAATAGCAAGAGAGACACATGTCAGCAGAATCATGAAAAACGAGTATAAAACCGTCAGCTTTGTCTTCAGAGACCATCTTCTCATTTCGGCACCCTGAGCACATATCCGGCTCCGCGCACCGTATGAATCAGCTTCGGCTCGCGCCCTTCATCAATTTTTCTGCGCAGATAGCGGATATATACATCAATGACGTTTGATCCGCCGGCATAGTCATAATTCCAGAGATGCTGCTCGAGCTTATCGCGCGAAAGTACAATTCCCTGATTCTGAATCATATAGCGAAGAAGCGCAAATTCTTTCCCCGACAGGCTGATCTCTTCTCCGCCCCTCAGTACCCGGTGTGTGTCAATGTGTACCTCCAGGTCTGCTGCTCTGAAACAGGTTTGGGGGGCGGCGGCGGGTTTTCTCAGCAGTACACGTATACGTGCAAGCAGTTCCTCGAGCGCAAAAGGCTTTACAAGGTAGTCATTTGCTCCTGCATCCAGTCCTTTTACCCGATCTTCTATGCTGTCACGCGCAGTCAGAAGCAGGACAGGCACCTGCATCCCTTTAGCGCGCATCTTTTTCAGCACTGAAAGTCCGTCTGTCACAGGCATCATAATATCCAAGATTACCGCATCATACTCTGCCCCCGCCAGATAGTCCAGCGCTTCTTCACCGTTATAACATGAATCCACACTATAATGCTCCGCTTTCAATCGGGCAGCCAGGATCTGATTGAGGTCTTTTTCATCTTCCGCAATGAGAATCCGCATAATTTATATCCTCCTGTTATGATAAAAATTTACATATCTGATAAATTAAGCATACCATTATCTATCACATACTTCAAGCTGTCGCTGCCCTGATGAATCTCTCTTTGTAAAATATTCTTTCCTATTATTATATCTCAAATGTGTCAGCGGCTTGCAGAAAACCACTCTTTCATCGTGCGCAGAACCTTAACCAATTCATATTCTTTTATCACATAAGGAACCATTGCATACATATAGTTCAAAAACGGACGGCTGAATACCCCGTGTTCATAAGCGAATTGCTGATATCCGTTGATCGTATCGGAATCATATACTTCAATACATATGCAGGCTCCCATCATGCGGATCTCTTTTATGCGCGGATCAGAAAATCCCTGCATTTCACGGTGAGTGATTTCTTCAATCCTGTGAATTTTAGCCATATAATTATGCTTTTCAAATAATTCTATAGACTTCAGCGCTACACTGCAGGCCAGTGCATTCCCCATAAAGGTAGGACCATGCATCAGGGCATGAGAAGGATCATCGTGATAAAACCCTTCGTATACCTTTCGGTTTGCAACCGTTACAGCGTGCCCGATATATCCGCCCGTTAAAGCTTTACCAAGTACAAGAATATCCGGCAGAACCAAATCTGCAACAAATCGATTTCCTGTACGTCCGAATCCTGTAGCAACCTCATCAAATATAAGCAGTACACCATATTGGCTGCAAAGTTCTCTTGCGCGCCTCAGAAAAGAAATGTCATACATCCTCATACCGCCTGCACCCTGCAGCAGAGGTTCAACGATAAAACAGTTCAGGCGGTCATGATATTCCTCAAACGCCTGTTCCATCGCCTCTACCTCAGTGGGAATATGAATCACATTTTTGCTTTTACCGTGTGCTTTCAGGACAAAATGGTAATCCTCATCGTCTCCCACTTCCATTGTTTTAAAAGTGTCACCGTGATAGGCATGTTTTAACGCCAATACCATTGTTCGCTGCGTTTCTTCGCGATTCATATAATATTGTAAAGCCATTTTAAGAGCAACCTCCACTGCAACACTGCCGGAGTCGGAGAAAAAACAGTAATCCAAATCGCCCGGCAGCCAGCTTTGCAGTTTATCAGAAAGTTTCCGGACAGATTCATGTGTCAGTCCTCCCAGCATGACGTGAGCAAACTTCTCAAGCTGCGTCTCAATCGCCTGATTTAATTCCGGATGTTTATAACCGTGAATCACGCTCCACCAGGAGGATACCGAATCAATCAGTTTTTGTTCTTTGGTATAAAGATAAACTCCCTCTGCGTCGATAATTTCATAGGGTGATTTCATTGTTTTCATCTGCTCATATGGATACCAGATCATTGCTCATTTCCTCCGTTTTCTTTTATTCATAAAGCCCTTCTAATATTTCAAACGGCATATCCAAATCTGCATCTCCGTCTTTGACGCAGGCTACAACTTTTAATCCGGTCAAATGTTCACACATAATCAGATTATCTCTATGTAAACTGCTGTCTTTATCAAAGTGATTAAAGATGATACCCTTTGCAGAAATTCTGTGCGCTTTCATATATTCTGCCGTCAGTGTGACAGCATTGATCGTGCCAAGCCCGGCATCTGCAATTATCAGGCAGGACAGATTACGTGCTTTAATAAAATCTTCAAGCTGAATTTTCTGATCATCAAAGCGAAGCGGGCAGAGAATGCCGCCGGATCCTTCTGCTGTTACATAATCATACCTGCTGCATACGCTGTCAAATTCCTTCAGCACGCGCTCCATTTCAACGGGATTTCCCTCAATCTTTGACGCCAGATGCGGAGAAACGGCAGTTTCATAAACGTACGGACACATTTCATTTATCGGCTGTTCAATATCCGACATTCTTTTCACCTGTAATGCATCACCGGGAATTAAACTGCCGTCAGAACAACGCTCATTTCCGCTCATTGCCGCTTTGTAATAAGCTGCATTTTTTCCTGCTTTCCGAAGTTTTTTCAAAATCAATCCGGTTACATATGTTTTTCCAACATCTGTTCCGGTTCCGGTAATAAAAATATTTTTACTCATTACAGATCTTCACCTCATATCCAAGTTCATTTAACAACTCCATATCCGTTTGTGTGGTAATTCCCGCAGTTGTCAGCATATCCCCTGAAATCGCCGCATTAGCCCCTGACATAAAACAGCTTTTCCCTTTATCAGGAAGCAGCCCTCTGCCGCCCGCAAGGCGAATAAATGCCGACGGAAGTATATAGCGATAGACAGCTACAATTCTGCGCATATCATTTACTGTCAGTAACTTATTCTTTCCAAACGGTGTGCCCTGAATCGGATTAAGCATGTTTATGGGTACACTATTAATCCCAAGACTGCGCAGACTGAAAGCCATATCAATTCTATCTTCT
>CALWBA010000030.1 GCA_944375815.1 uncultured Lachnospiraceae bacterium
CCGTTTTGTCAATATATTTGCTCCATTTTGATGGAATATTGATTTTTCATTACCGCTATAAATAGTGTGATAGGAATTATGTAATGAATTACATTGCAGTATGATCGAAATTTCTCTATTTTATACAAAGTCTGAACTAATATTTCCTTCTCCATACCGGTACGGTATTGCTTCTTTTCGTATTGTTTCCCTTCCCTGCAGAATTCTCCTCGGATTTTCTTCTAAAAGTAAATATGCTGTTCTGCTACCGTACTCGTTTTTAAGGAACTCTTCGGTTTTCGTCAAATCGGGTGTTCTGACATCCGCATGATGGGCATCGGATGCAACTACAGAAGCAAGGCAGTAATGAATAAGAGCGTCTGCCGTCCGTTGGATTCGGCTTCCAAACCTGCCCAGAAGACTTCCTTTATTGATCTGAATCAGAGCTCCCATCTGATACCACTCCCAGACATGTGCCGGCACGCGCTGAACGCATGCATACCGCTCAGGATGCGCGAGGACCGGAATCAGACCGCTCTCCAGTATATCGTCCACTGTCCTGTAGATCTGAGCAGCTCTTTCATCCATAGGGAATTCTGTGAGAAGATAGCGGCTCCCGTTCAGCGTCAGAAAGTCTCCTGGGTGTAATTTTCTGGTGAAGTCGCCATACGCAAAAACCTCCATACCGCTGCAGACGTTCAGTGCAATCCCCTCACTGTGCAGAATTGTCCGAAAGTGCTCGATCTGCCGTACATATACTTCCATGCGGCGTTCATTGTCCATCCCTGGCAGATTTGCATGTACCGTTGCAGCCAGCGTGTGCGTACCGCTCTCCGCCGCAAGCTCTGCCATCTCTATCGCCTCTTCCCAGGAGTGGGCTCCATCGTCCATTTCCGGAAGGATATGTGTGTGTATATCTATCATTGCTTCATTTCCTCCGCAACCTTTACCTGCAGAACCACCTCGGCTTTCTGTGTATTATCCAGAGAGGTCAGCGTATATACTACCGCATACATTCCCGGTATCATCGTATTGACGGTACTGCTGACAGAAAGCCTATCCATAAGATTTCCGTACTCCGGATCCATGGCAGCAGCTACATAGTTCATAGGGTCGAACTCAGTTCCCGTCAAAACAGTGATGGTACTTTCCGAAAGGTTCAGCTCCAGATCAGCCGTATCCCCGCTGATCACGGTCCGCACTGTCTGCTGTGTGCTGTCAAGATACTGGTTCTTCAGGGTAAATGTTATATCGTATACGCCTTTTTCTACCTTCTCTCTATACCACTCTACCTGATCTGCGGCATCCCTGCCAAACCCATCCTGTGCAGTGAGCAGATTATTTTCTTTCAGGTAGGGAATCAAATCCTCCAGTGCAGAGACCTCCAGTTTCAGATTCTCCTCAACAGAAAGCTGGGGACCTGTATAGCCTTCCAGCTTCAGAGTTCTCACTGCAGTGGTCTCTGTTCCGTCCGGTGCAAACACCGTATAGCGGATTTTTTTCTCGGTCTGTGTTCCAGAGGAAGTCATCACAGCTTCTACATTGGAGCTCAGATCTTTACCATTGGCATCTTCAGCATATACTCCTTTAAGCAGATCCAGATCGCCCTGCCCATCATACGTCAGGACCTCAGGAGAAAATGTGAGTCTGATTTCTTCCTTATTTTCCTCTTTTTTTTGCAGGACAGAATCATCCTGCACGCTGGCTGCCGTCAACAACGCCAGGAGGAGTGCCAGCGCCAGAATTCCTGCCAGCTGCAGCAGGTGTTTTTTATCTCTCATACTGTTTCCTCCTTTGCAATGTAGCCATTGTTGACCAAAACGCTATTTGGGTTCTCTTTCACTATTGTCCGCTTTATCTCCGTAATTTGCATACCCATATTTTCCATATCCGTATTTTCCATAGCCATAATAGCCGTATCCGTACCGCCCATAGCCATAATAGCCATACCCGCCGCGATGTACCGGAACCTGATTAAACGCAAATCCCAGAATCGCTGCACGACCGTCCTCCAATACTGAGATGCCGTCCTGTATACGTCGGCGCTGTACAAAATCGTGCCGTACCACATAGAGAATGCACTCCGCATATTCCGCCCAGATACCGGCATCCTCAAACATTCCGCACGGCGGAGCGTCCACGATGATCAGATCCATCTCTTCCCGGCAGGTTTCCAATGCTTCTCTCATAGCCGGGCTGTTTAAAATCTTCGGGACAAGCTGTGCAGGTTTATCCCCCGCCAGCAGCCATATTCCGCTCGATGCATCGTGAAACAATGCATCTTTCAGCGGCACACCCTGATTCACCACAGCCTCCAGACCGTTTCCCTGTTTCTCTGTGATCCTCTTTCTGGTATCTTGTCTGCGCAGATCTCCGTCAATAAGCAGCACTTTTTTCCCGTGGGACGCAGCTGTGAGCGCCAGATTGACTGCGGTCACAGACTTTCCTTCTCCGGCCGCTGTGCTCGTCACCATGAGAATTTTTGCATTTCTGTTCTCCATCTCCCGTTCCAGACGCACCTGCAGACTTACGAAGCTTTCCTTGAATCCCTGGGGAATTCCCTCTGTTCGTATAGAAACTGCCTGTTCGCTGCTGCGGCTTCTTGCCTTGAAATGTACTTCCGGAATATTTCCAATGCACTGCAGGCTCATAACTTCCTTAAGTTCCTCAGGCTTTTGTACCGTCTTTCTGAGAAGCGCCGCAAGAGCAATCAGAAAAACTGCCGCCGCCGCTCCCATAAGAGCCCATTTTTCTACCTGACGCGTATAACTTGGTCTGTTATAAGGTTCAGCAGGCAGGGTGGGCACATCAATCATATTAAACTGTGTGCTTCCGATTACAAACCGCGCGACATCCGGATATACACGGATAGCAGATTCGAGGATAGCCTTTGCATCCTCCGGACTGCTGCTTGTGGCAGTCATGGTAATCAGGTTAGAATCAGAGACCGCCTGTGCGGAAATACTCCCATTGATCACATCCGTTCCCATATCCTCCTTCATAGCATCGGTCAGCAGACTGCTCCCCAGAATATAGGGAAATGTTTTTGCAAGCTGACCCGCAGTGGTTGTATCATAATAAAAGTTATAGCTCTGTCCGTCCTCTCCTCCGGTCATAACCGTAAACGATGCACTGGACTGATACATGGGGGTATAAAACCGGGAGGCTTTTACATATCCCGTAACTCCCGCCAGCAGAGCCAGAACCGGGATCAGCCACCAGGTTCGCCTGAGTATTTTCCAGAAATTCCACAGCAGGACTCCCAGATCTATTTCCATATCTTTTTGTTCTTCCATATCTGCCTCCTAACTGTCCGTATGGTGATGGTGAAAATACCGTCCGTATCCTCTGTTCTCCTGTGCGAAGGGTTCCTTCTGGAACGCATTGAGGATAAAGCCTGCAAACTCTGTTCCGCTTGCGCGGATCGCATCCGCCGCGTCATTGATTGCACGTATATCTGTCCAGTCCTGGCGCACCACCAGAATTACTGTATCAGCCAGTGTCATCATCAGCTCCGCATCGCTTGAAAGCGCCATCGGCGCGGTATCCAGAATAATATAATCCGTATTTTTTCTGCACGCGCGGATCAGAGAGCGCATTTTATCGGAATCCAGAAGGGTTCCCGAGCCGCGCACTCCGCTCTCCTGGAAAATATGGAAAAGTCGGTTTTTCTCTCCATGTACCAGAATATCATTTTTGCCTGCCTTTCCCGAGAGATAATCAGACAGCCATTTTTTCCCCGTCCGCGGTTTATCAAATATACGGTACTGTGCCGGTTTTTTCAGGTCTGCATCCACCAGAAGGGTTCGTTTTCCCTTCTCCGCCAAAGAAAGTGCCAGATTTGCGGCGATGGAAGATTTCCCCTCATTCTCTGCCACACTGGTGATGAGAATAACCTTCTGATTTCTGTGGTTCATATGGTGCATGATCCGGGTCATGACCCTGCGCGTATGCTCGGAAAAGCTGAGACTCACAAGCGGCGTATTCAAAAGCAGCGGTCTTTTCTTTTTTCGGCTGATCTCCCGGATTGTCCGTCTCTTTCTCTCATATGGGATTACCCCGAGCAGCTTTCCATCCAAGTTGCGTTCTGCTGCTGTTTTATTCTTAACGGTAAACCGCAGGACAGACAGCAGAACAATCACAGCTGCGGCTGCGCAGCCGACTCCGAGCATTCCAAGCTTCTGTATTCGCTGTATATTCCGGATATTAGAGGGGCTGTACGGTACGGAAGGCTGCTGCACGATCCGGAGCACCGCATTGGAGAACAGGTAATCGGATACCGTTCCGTAGTTTTCCAGAGCAGACTGGATGATCAGATACGTCTGCCGCGGAGTTGACGAGGTCACACTGAGAATCACAAGGTTTGTCTCTTCGATTACCGAAGAAATAATGGTTCCTTCAATGGAATCCTGTCCCAGATCCTCCGCAATTTTTTCTCTGAGAACACTGCTGTCAAAGACTTCACTGAACACCCCCGCCATCTGACTGGTCAGAGACAGGGAAGTATACGCGCTGCTCGTATTTCCCTTTGCGTTTACCGCCAGAGTAGCCGTGGCAGTATATTCCGGAACATACGTCAGCTTATCTGCACCTGTCACAGCAAACCACGCGGCAAGCGCTGCCAGAACAATCACCCATGCGTTTTTCAGCAGATCCACGGCAATACTCCGAATGCTGATCTCGTCCAGTCTGATTTCTCTCTTTTCTTCCATTTATCTTACTCCTTTATTCCCGGACGATTACCGTCATCCAGGTTTCTCCCAGTTGTCCGCTCTCTGAAACAGCGCTGTAATGCACCTCGTAGCATCCGGGCTGAGCCATATTTACCTGAGAATCCGCCTGCACCGCTGCCGGATCAAGCACCTCTCCGCTGCGGGTTGTCAGAGCTGTGACAAAAGCATGCGGGTCAAAGCTGTCTCCTGTATTCACATATACAAGCGGTGTTGATAACTCGATCTTCAGCTCCTGACGTGCAGAGGAAACAATATGTACCGAAAGTGTCTGTTCTTCCACATCTCCAAAGCTGTTGCTGACCTCCACGCTGACCGTATAATCTCCCTCTGTGCGATAGTCAACTGTGGAGTTTACCTGCTTTACCATATCCGAGAGACTGCCGTCCAGCACGTCGAAAGCCCCGATACTGTCAATTGCACTTTCTCCCTCGCCGATTGTAAACACCAGAGGACGGCTTAAAGACAGCTTGGGTGATTCATAATCGACAAAATGGACTCTGCGGCTGAGCGTTCCCGCCTGGTTTGAGCTGTCAAATACCACATAGCTGAGATTGCAGACGCCCGGTTCAATGAACTGGGAAAATTTTCCGTGAATAATTTCATCCGTCAGATCTCCATCCCGCTCATCCTCAGCCGAGAGCCCTGCAAAGAGCTCTTCCTCTTCGTAATTTACAGAAATCTCCAGCACCTCCCGATCGCTTGTGATCACGGGTCTGGTGGGATCCTCATCTCTCTTTTCTTTTATGATTCCTGCTCCATAGATTCCCAGAGATAAAACTAATAAAACAATCACAGTAATTTTGACGTATTTCATGTTCCATTTCTCCTAAAATTGATTGAGGAACTCATGGATTTCTTCCTCATTTACTTC